>NZ_CP035089.1 GCF_004786035.1 Pseudomonas viciae | reverse complement strand
TGAAAGCCATAATCTGCTCACCAAGTGGTTGAAGGGCTCCGCTCTGCCAAGATCTGGCCCTTCACGAATTTTCCAAAAAGCCCCGCCTGCAAGCGGGGCTTTTTGGTTTCTACGATCTCATTTTCTCTCCAAGGGGCAGCTTCAGCTGTTCCTTGCCTTCGTCTTCGCGCTCCAAAAACTCAATTACCGCCTGCCGCAGAAAAACTGAGGTGTTTGTGCCCCGCTTACGCAGCAGCGCCTCAAGAGCCAGTTTTTTGTCTGCTGGCAGCTTGAAACTGATGATTTTCAGATTTTCGCTATAGGTCATGTGTCTTATCCGGTTTTACCCAGTAAAACAAAGCCTATACAGCGACAAATGGGACGTCAAACATTAATTGGAATGTCGGTGATATACGAGTCTTCACCATAGTCTTAGCCTATCGATGGTTGAAGGGTCTTAAATTTGATAAACCTTCGGGGCGAGGGTAGATAAAACGGGGGGGGGGCGTACGCCAAGCATTCGGCCTGTCAGGTTGAGGCCATAGAGGTTTGCGCTGAGGAGTTAGTAGATGGCCCTACACATCACAGGGCAGGGCAGGGCAGGGCAGGCAAAACACGGCGTCGGCGACTTCATCAGATCAGCAAGAAAAGAATGCCCTGAAGCAGCCTCAATGCGACAGCATCAGCCTTTGGCTGTTTTCAGAGCTCTTTTGAATGCTTTCAATGTAGGTACATCGAACATCAGATTACGGCCTACAGACGAGCTCGGAACCAGCTGCTCCTTCTTGATATAGCGTCGAAATGTCGATGTCGAAACCTCTAGGTATTCTGCAGCTTCGGAGCTCGTAAACTCATCATTGGTCAGATGACCGAAAACCTCTTCGTGAGTAGAGTCTTTCTCCTCAGAAAAGGCTTTCGCAGACAAAATGACAAAGAATTTTTGCCGTTCCGCGGCTGGCATCTTCCTCAGATCCTGAAAAAGCTCTTCAGCTGTCATTGCGGCACGCATTGGTGGTTACCTCAACTTTTTAAGTACTTCTTAAGGTCCGTATAGAAATTTTCATGCGGACCTACCTGGTAGAAGTCGATTCCTAGCAGCTCTACGCCGACCCCTTGCAGTATTTCCTCAGGTGTCGGTGGCCGATAAGCCAGCAAATACTCTTGCTTGTTGAACCTGAATTTATGGACCCAGATCCCGGCTAGATCGCCGACCTTCTGTACCCCTATTTCTGGCGTTTCACAGATGATTTCAACCTCATCCTCGATAGCCAATGCCAGGGGCTTGGCCGCCTTTTTCACGAATTTACTGAATGGCGGTTTGTAATTACGTTGGTGCTTCGCTTGCATGTTTATGACTCCATATTGGTTTATTTTTGAACATATGTCAATCCTCTCTGGGTTGCAGAAATGTGCGCGAGCCGCCTGGAAAATCAGCAAAAATACCGCTCATCAATTGCATCATTCATCAGTTGACACTCACGTCATCTTTTCCTATAGTTTGCCTCGTTGACAGAAAAACCATAGAATCCCCAATTCTGTGCATTTCGAGTGCACAGAATTCAAGTATATCAAAAAAGCCTCTTGACAGTCAAGAGGCTTTTTTGTGCGCGTTCAGAAAGCAGCACGACTCTGTGATGAGCAGCCTCGAATCTGCAGATCCTATCCTGTACAAGCCCGCCTAAAGCGGGCTTTTTTTGGCCTGGCTTCTGCCAAACTCAATTATTCACAACAAATAAATCTTGCTACGATTTCCTAACAACCCTTATTCTATTGGTCAGAGCAAGCAACAAAGCTTTGCCTTGCTAAGTATTAAGCTTAGTAAATTTAACCATTGGGTCATAAGGAACAAAAAATGCCTCGACCGCCTCGTAATCACCTGCATGACGCCATGGCCAGCTTGGCCAAAGCACAGGAACAGCAACAGAAAACCATCGACCAACACAGCAAGATCCTGCAGAGCCAAGGCCAAGACATTGCCAACCTAGAGGCTCAAGTGAAGGATATGCGTAACAACGCGATTCGCGCCGAGGTCAATAGCGGTGTCCCAACCAAAGTTGTCGCTGAGCGCTACAACGTCAGCCCATCGCGAGTTTCGCAAATCGCGCCACGGCGGCCCAACTGACCAGCCGGCTGGGCTGGGTGATCCGCGTCACCGTCACCAGTTATGGCATTTCGTGTGCTTCAGCAAAAAGCCCACTTCGGTGGGCTTTTTGCTGGCCAACGGAAACCTGAACTCTGGAAACTGGCCTACTGTAGCCTCGCTTTTTGTTCGCTGCGCCCCACCGCCTCTTTCCCTTAGGTTCTTGAGGCTGAACCTGAAATGCGGCAAAGTTCGCTCAGCCGTAAGACCAGAGTCCCCGAATTGAATTTTTTTGGTTTTTTTGGTTTTTTTTTGGTGGTTGCAGGAGACGCTATGGTCTCCCTATAGAGATCTTGGTGTCTCCCTGGGGAGGACGCTACCGTCACCCAGATAGAGACAGCAGCGTCTCCCAAAACATAACAACTTAAATTACATAACTCTATTCACACCCATTTAACCGATACACACTATACCAATAAGGGGGGCTGACACAGCCGTCTCCCCCCCTGGCATTGTAAGCCCCATTTTGTGCGGCCATAATCCCCCCAGAGCTAAATACAGGGGTAGAAAAAATGGCCAAGGCACCGCAATCAAAACCATCAGAAGAAGCCGACCAGGCAATCGAAAAAAAGTGGGGTAAGCACCTTACGGCTGCCGGCTGGACAGCTATTCCCAACGTCCTTTTTGAGTGTTCGCAGGCATTGGGTCTTAAGCAGCTGGATATCCTCATTATCTTGCACCTGGCCGGCTACTGGTGGAAAGCAGGTAACGACCCATATCCCAGTAAAGAATCGTTAGCCACTGCCATCGGTATCACTCCCAGGTCAGTACAACGGCAGATCGCCGGGCTGGAGAAAAAAGGCTACATCCAACGGGTTGCCCGTACATCGTCTAAGGGCGGCAACCTCACCAACAGATACTCATTCGCAGGCCTCATTAAGGCCGCTACACCACTGGCTAAAGAAATTTCGGCTGAGCGCGAGAAAAAGAAAGCTGAGTCCAGTGGCCGTCCAGCAAGCAAGCAGGCCGGAAAATTGGAGCTGGTTAAAAGCTAACTAGGGTATGGGATAGCCAGGAAGCATGGCGATTGGGTTCGTCGAGCAAACCGGAATTTAGAAGAACGACGAACATGACAAACACAAACGACCAACTGGGGGACGCGGCCCTAGCCGATGCTTTTCGGGAACTGATGGCCATCGTGGTGAGCATGCGGGACGCTGGCGTATCGCTTGACCAGGTGCAACATGCTCCTGTTTTCACCTATCTGATGACGCCAAAACAGTTCGACAGGATCCGAAAAATTTGTAAGCAGCAAAATTGGACGGTACCTAATCGCCGTGGAATTCTGATTGATCTACAGGCAATTGCTCATCCCCTAGAGTCACGGGAAACCAAGGACAACTGCACCCCTGAGGAAGCTCTGGAAATTTTGGCGAAAGCTTATTCGCCCTACAGTCAGATAGGGCTCAACAAGCCTAAAAACGCGCAGGGGATTATCTTCAATACTGGCCGTAAGGTGAAAGTTGGCGTAGGAAGCTACTACGCACTGGCAGTAGTGAAGGTCTGTCAGGAGGGGACTGAAAAATACTTGGCCCCGGTAACCGCGTATCACGCGACCGAGGCCAAAATTCGAAACATTAGTTGACTACGAGGAAGGACGGCCTTGCAGACAAGTCTCCCGCACTGAAGCAGAACAACCCAAACGCCTACAATTTCCCTTCATATGACCCCGGCTTGCCTGGGCCTTCGCAGCTCCGCCGACAAATTTTCTGCTGTCTGCGTAGTCATGGTCAATGTTAAGCAACTGCTAATCAAATCGCAACCACCTGTCGTCCCCTGAGGACATAGCTGTCTCCGACTCCCTGTCTGGATTGACCGCTGCCCCAGCTTACGCCGGCGCAGGGCCAAGTCTCGACCATGCCTCATGCACAGCGCCTACTGCCTATTGGAGCCGCTTCAATAAGTCCTCAGCGGAGCCACACTCCGGCGAAAGCAATACTTGTCGTACTTTTTCATAAGCACATGCAGCCTCCCCGTAAGGATGATGGCTTTCATCATAAGTCCATCCAGCGTGTTGCAAAGCAGCGCATTTGAGTTGACGTCCCGCTCCCCAGCCATTCCAACCTTCCCAGTTAGGCTGCGACCTAACGAGGCCTAATTGCCGGCCGAGTTTCTCAAGGAAGCCTTGATCCTTTTTCAGTTCCGCCTCAGCCAGCGAATTGATCACCTCTTCAATCAGTCTATAAGTAGACCGGCTGCCCTCTATGCGAACCATTTCGTCTGCTGTTACCGGTGGCCGAAGTCTCAGTTCATCCAGTGTTTGCATTGCTTGTCCCTTATGACTTTTTGGTTTTTTGAGGTGACGTCGCTACCGATCAATAGCTGACCTTGAAAGTCGGCGAGTCTTCCGGCCGCGTATGGCGCTGATCGTAGAGCTTGGTCGTGCTTATATTGGCGTGGCCCAACCAGGCCTGGACCTTACTGATATCGGCTTCGTGCTCCAGGGCATTAGTCGCTGCAGTAGCACGAAGCCCGTGTACACCCAGCCCGATGACCTCGATGCCGGCCACCTTGGCGTGCTGGCCCAAAGGCATAAATGCCGTGAGCCCCACAAAGCTGCAGAAATCTCCCAGGTCATTCTGATAGGCGCGCCGGGGCGCGGGTTGTCGATATTAGCGAACCATTCCACCGCCGCTGGTACCACGGGGGGCTGAAACTCAGCCGACGCTCGCCGGGGTGACGAGCAGGCTCATAACGCCTGCCTCGCGTTGAATCCCGCCTCGATCTCCGGCCACTCCGGCGAGGCCATCATCTCGCGGATCTGCCGTTCGTGTGCCAGCTCGGGCACGAGATGCTGCCAGCGCTGTTGGGCTTGCTCCAGATCACCCGTATGAAGTTCAGGTTCGATCAGTGCGCCGGCTGCTGCCAACCGCTGGCGGGCCTTGGACCAAAATCCCTTTGAGCGCCAGACCTCATGAATAGGCACCAAGGGCACCTGATGCATGCGCCATAGCAACCACATCACAGATAGGCCCACGCCCCTACGTTGATGCTTATCCTCGATATCGATTCTATTGATGTAGACCCGGTCGCCCAGCGGGTTGATGCCGTAGTCGACATAGCCGACGCGCAGGCCATCGACCTCAATGCCGGCGACGGTGTCGATGCCTGGAAAAACGAAATGGCCACGGTAGGCGGCGGCGCGCTCCGTCAGCAGTTGCACCGTCGACGCACGCACATTCAGATGGCTGGCCTGGCGCCGTTGGTAAAAATCGCGGATCGGCTCAAACACTTCCATCGGGTCCTTCTCCATGAAAACTGGTGTTAAGCATACGGATCATGCCCGTTGAGCCGCGTCGAGTGGATTACACAGTCAGCACGCTTTTCTGGTGGCTAAATCTGAGACCATCACTGGTCTTCCGGATGCATGCAAGGTATGCCCTACCACCGTACTGATTACTCGCACTTGACTTTGAGGTTGTGTGCACTGATTTGAGTGTGCAACTGATTTTTGAGGCTGTGCGCACGTCACTCTGACTTATTTCTAGTCTTCCTTACCTATATCTGTCTTCCTGACCTATATCTGTAGCTCTACTTGTATATTCAATCTACTTATATGTCACTCATTCAAGATAGAGGACGCCTTTTACACCAAGGTCGGTGATAGCCCTATCGACTATGGACCAGTCGAGGTGTATTCCTTTTGCCGTTTCAGGTGTCGCACATCTGAATCTGAGCCGCCAAATACCGATCACTTTCTCTGGTTTTGAGGGCAGATAGAACCAGCAGCCCTCAGGCTCCGACCGATCATTATCCTTGTGTTCGTAATATCCAACTCCGACGCCAGCCGCGTCATTTAGTAACGATGGGTCAGACCCAACGGCGTGAAAGTCATTAACCCTGATTGGCAGCCGCTTACCCTCGATGCTGATGGCTGTCACAACCTCATAAAACAGGCCTGTACTTTTCAGCAACTTAAAGGCTTCCCAAAAAACATCGCTATTGCCTTTCTCGTTTACCTTGCCACCGATACTGCTGATTATCTTGCTCAGATATTTTCCGTTAGCGGATTCGGTCTTTGGCTCTGCAGTCACCCGGAACCCTTCACCCTCTGTACTGGTCAAGTGTTCCCAATTGCGCCACATTTGCTGGTGATTGATTCCGCCGAATTTCTCTAAGTCGTGCTCTGCGTAACAGTTGATCAGCAGCATGATGGCGCAGACAACCACTTCATCAGTCGCCCCCTCTTTCAATAGGCGACCGATACCGTCCGCATTTCCTATCCCTCCATCTATCAGTGCGTGAGGAATGTTTACTTCCCCTCGGTGTTGCATTGCCCACCGAGCCTGAGCAGGTGGCAGCCCTGCCGCTGCTTTCTTGATCAGCCCCATACCAACCAAAGCCTTTACCAGGCCTGTAGCCATTGGCGTACCACAGCCCGTTAGCACTCTCACCTTCTCAGCTCCGGCGCCAGTTAGCATGTTGGGGCCACGGCCATCTAAATCCTTCATGGTCGTATGCCTGGCTAGCCCAAGGTATGCCACCAGCAAGCGTGGGTTTTTTTTATCTCTAGCGATGAGCTCCAACGCCTCCAGTGATACCGGCGAAAACTGCCCAGCCTTTGTTCCTTTTGTCATTACTCATCCTCTTGGCGTTCTGTCGTTTGTGGTTTCCACGGTGTGGTTCGTCCATGGCAATGACCCAATTTTTGCGCCTCGACGCGGGTCAGTAATGGACCTTGAAGGTTGGCGAATCCTCGGGCCGGGCGTGACGTCGGTCGTAGAGCTTGGTCGTGCTGATATTGGCATGCCCAAGCCAGGCCTGGACCTTGGCGATGTCGGCTTCATGCTCCAGGGCGTTGGTTGCGGCCGTGGCCCGCAGACCATGCACACCGAGACCGACGACGGCGATCCCGGCCGCTTGGGCGTACTGGCCGACCAGGGCATAGATGCCTTCGGCGGAAATCCCCGCGCCGGTTTTCGGCCCACGCAGCGGGCGAAACAGGGGTGCCTTGTCCTGTTCATGGTGGTGTCCCGAAGCCTCAAGATAGCTATGCAGACGTTCGGCGGCGACCGGGTGCAGTGGCACGTAACGCAGCTTGCCGCCTTTGCCGTGGATGCGCAGGTGTTGAAGGCCGCGACGCTGCTGCAGGTCATCAACCTGCAGGCGAGCGGCCTCCTCGCGACGCAGGCCGTGGTAGAGCAAGACCGCGATAATCGCCCGATCGCGCAGGCCTTTCAGCGTACTTGGATCGGGAGCCTCGAGCAGGGCCTTGGCCTGGTGATCGGCGAGGGCCGGGGTCTTGCCCTCGTTGCTTTCAATTTTCGGCCGTTTGACGCCGTGCACCGGGTTGCCGCCGGCGACCGCGTTGCTGTCCAGCAGGTGATTGAAGAGGCTGGTCAGGGCGGCAAGTTTGCGCCGCTGGGTGGCCCCGGACAGGCCGCGCTGCTCGAATTGGCTACGCCAGGCGAGGACATGGGCACGGGTCACCAGGCGAAACTGCTCGGGCGTGTGCAGGCCGACGAACCTGCAAAAATCCTCGATATCGCCCTGGTAGGCGCGGCGGGTGCGTGGGTTGGCTAGATTGGCAAACCATTCGACGGCGGCCGGGACTGTGGCCAGGTCCTGGAACTCGGCGGCGGTCAGACGGCGCTCGCTGGTGCCCTGCAGGCTCCCAGTTTGCCGTTCCGTCAGCTCAGTCATCGGAAGCCATCCCCTGATGCATGATGTACCAGGCCCCCACGCTCATACCGCCCTCGCCCACATAGCGGCCCCCGATACGGCGGAGGAAACCCTCCTTCGCGTCGTTTGTGGCCAGTCGCAGCCAATCGCTGCCATCACCATAGGACACGAGCAACTGACCGTTGGCAGCGCGCACAGCCTTGTACTGCGCAAACTCGGTTTCACCATCGACCGCTTCGTAAAGCGCGTACACGTCTTCCACCATGTCGCTGGGGACCGCGCCATCAAGCCATTCGTCAAAATCCGTAAGTGTCGCCATAGGGCTGCTCCTGCACTAAAAACTAACGATAACCTATTTTATCGTTAGTTTCTTTCGACCAGCTCTATGCAGTTCCGAGTTTATTATGATGAATTTGTTGCACCGAATAATGGTTCTCTATATGGTTCTCAAATTGAAGACCGTGGAGAATCACCTTTGACTAACATCCTCACAATGATCGAGAACTCTAAAAAAGCTAAAAATGAGTCGATTGCGTCGACCGTCAGAATGCCCGAGTGGATGCATAAGTTCGTGGAGAGGCTGGCTCTTGAATTAGACATTTCGAAGCATGAGGTCATGCTCAAACTGCTTGAGCACGGTGCAGAGGCTGCCCAAGATAGGTTGGACGAGGTGGAAAAGGCCGAGTTGGCTCAGTTAGCTCTGGCTGAGGAGGTCGAGCCGCAACCAGCCGTAGGTTTTCATATTTTGAATACCAACAAGACCCATACCGATGATGATCATGAGTGGATGCTGGCTAACAAGGCAGCAGCGGCGTTCTATGCGCCCTGGAAGCTGAACATCAACCGCATCAAGAAGGGCGAGGTGGTGTTTTTATACGAAAACATCACAGGTATTGTGGCGTATGGCCGAGGTACCGGTGAGGTTCAGATGCGTGATCACGAGGGTGAAAAGGATGAGTGCCACTACCAGGTCTTGGAAGGGTTCAAAATTCTAGAGCAACCCATCTCGGCTGCGGCCATCAAGAAAGCGCTGGATCGTAATGTGGTGTTCCTGAGGACCATGTCGGGCATGCCCGATGGGCAAAAGGTGCTTGACCTCATTGAGTCAAAGAAAGCGAAGCCTTAAAAAGTCAGCGACTAACCGCCTTTACGCTCACAGCTCCACAAACAGCCCGCTCTTGCGGGCTTTTTTGCGCCTGCCGGGCGACGCACCAAGGATGCAAACACCGTCCAGGAAGGGTGTTTTTTTGGGGCCACAATGGGGTTTAGCCAATGACGAGGTAAACGCTATGAAAATTGTGGTTCGTGAAGACGGGAAAACATATGAGGTGCATGAGCGCATCAGAGAAATGGCGTACTACACGCCCTGGGGCAGGGAAACACAGATAGATAAAATTGTTGAATATCGAGAATGTATCGTGGATCAAGCGGATGGTCTGACCGAATCCGAAAGGGGAAACTCAAAGAGTTGAGCCCGCATAAGACCATGGATCGTCCTGTTCTTAGGGGACAGAGGGTCACTCTGAGGCAAGCCGAAAAATAATTTGGTTGTTGCTTGAAAGGAGCAAGTCGGTCGTTATGGTAACTGTCGTCTTCAACAACCGTGAGTACGACAGATGCAAAAGTTTGACCTTCGTTCCTGGTGCCTGGGTATCGTCAATGGCGTCCTGATCAAAGTGCTGGCCGGTATTATTCTGGTCTACTGGCCTGTTCCCGAAGCACCGGTAAGCCACCCGTGTACTGCACCAGCACTGATCGAGGTGGCAGCCCAAAGAGTATGTATCTGATTGGAGTATTCCTGGGGCCAGTAGGCCCACAGGAAAACCTATAGCCCGCAGCGTGTGGGCTTTGACGGCACCTGAATGCGAATTTCGCACCCGTGAAAACTGACAAGGAAATCGGTATGACTCAGCTGCAAGACGCTTCACAGGACATCGTTGATACTTTTCTGCCGACGATCTTTGAGAATGATGCCAAGGGTATTTTGGCTGATTTGTTGGCTCAACCTGGGCTCGCCATGCATTTCATGGCCTTCTCAAAAGCCGAAACAATGAAAGCCATTCGACACGTGGTTGGGATCCTTGAGGAGTGCTACCGCGCAGGTCACCTCAAGGTTGCAGTGAGTCATGAAAACGGTCGGCTATACGGTTACGCCATATTCTTTGTACACCCAGATCCCTCCATCTCACGTTACTGCCACAAAATCTTCGTGTTCGAGCCCTATAGGGGGCATGGCATTGGCACTCAGTTGTTAAATGGCGTATTGGACTATTCGCAAGGCACTTGCCTGCTATGCAATCACAATTTGATTCAGTTCTATGAGCGTGCAGGTTTGGAGTTCAAAGGCGACTTCACTCCCCCAACCGCTCAACAAGGCTTTGCCCTTACGAGGGATATGTACGTTGACCTCGCCATCATGGGAAGCCCTGGGATTGAAGGCTCGTCGCCGGTTTTCATGTTGAACGATGACGACATCAAACAGCTGCTAGTTATCTGACTTACCGTAGGTGCTAGCTCCTATACGTCGGGAAGTGCTGCAACGGTATAGGCAAAAGGAGGAAGCCCTGATGGACGAAGTTGCCGTTTTCACTAGACAGGTTCTCAGCCGTTCAAGCGACCACAAACGAGCCATGCAGCTCCTTGCCCGCGCAAACATTCCGAGCCAGATGATCGCCATTCTTCGCCAAGAGCTGGACTCTATGGTTCGTGTTATTTACCTGCTTAGCCAGGAGCCGGCAAGACGGACGACCTTGATTGAGGCATCAGTGAAAGGGCAGCAATGGAAGCAGGTCAACGGCCGTGGTCGTGTCACAGATCGGGAGATGGTTGAGCTTGCACAACAGCTCCAAGGCTGGACGTGTTCCGTGTACAAATTTGGGTGCGCATTCATCCACCTGTCAAATTTGCACGATTACAACGACCGTGACCCGATGCAACAGCTTACTACCGAGGATCGCGAAGCCATCCTTGCACACTGTAGGCACTATCATGGAGGCCCAGCCCGCTCCGATTTTCCAGATTTGCTCCCCTACTTACCGAAGGTTTTGGATAAGGTTTCAGGCAACCTTGAATACTATTTGGGGCAACTGCAGGAAGGTTTTTTTTTGCGACCTGCCGAGATATGATTCTCCATATAATCCAACAATACGAAACCTCAAGAAAACCCAAACAATAAAATAATCCTTACCGTTCAACACGTTACAACCACTATAATTTTGCAAAATAACATAATACAAAATACATCAGATTAGTTGCGTAATTACGCAATTACGCACAACTAAAATTTCCCGCATAATATACTTTCACAAAACATATCTTGATACTAGACTGCCCTCAAATTTGTTCCGTATAACATCTGGAATACAAAATGAGAGCGCCTACCAAAACGGCAAATCCCGAACTTATTCACAACAAAAGAATCAGCCAGTTCTGGCTGATTTTCTCAATTACTGGGCTAATTAGCGGATGGCTTTATTCGGCAGCTATTTGGCTCGCTATTTTCATTACCTGCCTGCTCTGGCTAGTTTCGGCATCAGGTTTATTGTGGTTAGCGCGCAACCCTGACGCCCACGCTTTTGACTTCTACCGGACGCCTTATTGGTGGCTAAAGCTGCTCGATTTCGAGTTCAAGAAGGAGCCAAAAAATGAATGCTAAACAAACAAGCAAGAAAGCCGGTCAAATTGCCCTACGACTTATTTGGCCTGGCGCAGCAATCAAAAAGACGATCGAACACACAAGGAGTTCGAAGGAACAACATAAGAAAAACCTGGAACACATCCGTGCGTTGTATCAAGTGGTTCGTAAGAGCAGCAAACCTGAGTCTAAAGAGTCATCCCGGACGGATTGCACTTTCGAGGAAGCGATGAACAATCGCGAACCTGGTTCGCCAAGCATTCCAGCGCTCTATGACCTTTTTTTGTTCAAGAAACGCCTAGCTCTGGCGGCAGGCACCGCGTTTATCACGCTGGGAATCTACGCCATGGTCAACGCCACCTGGTTGGGTATGACCACCCTGCTAGCCAGCCCTCCGGTGTTCTTCATGGTCGCCCTGTCAGCTCAATTGCGTCTCTGGCAGCTGCGCACTCGACGTCTATCCCAAACTGAGAGAGGCAGCCTGCAGGACTTCATCTCGGAGATCCGCGGCTGGTGGTGGACCGTGTTAGATCCGGAGCTGTCACGCAAGAAAGGAGCGCATCCATGAATAGGGGTCGTGCACTTGGCGCCCTGGTATTGCTCTACTGCCTGCTGCAGAGCAATACCGTACTGGCCAGCAGCACCACGACCCTGGGAGAAATCGCTCAGGCGGCGCAGCGCAGCGAAGACAAGAGCCGGCAGGCCTTGGTGTCGATCTTTGGCCAGGTTGTGAACAACCCTCTCGCCAGTGGCACCAACAACGGCGGCGATACCATCCTGGCCAGCCTATTCCAGGTAATCAACAGTGCTCTGCTCGTCGTGGGTATGATGTTTGCCTGCTACATCCTGTTCCGCCGGCTGACCCAGATCGCCCACGACGGCAGCGTGTTTGGGCGTGATAAGACCACCCTGTGGGGGCCAATTCGGTTGGTGTTGGGTGTCTCCTCCCTGGTTCCCACTGCCAACGGATGGTGTCTATCCCAGTTACTGATGCTTTGGGCCGCATCGGTCATGGGCGTCGGCATCGCTAACCTAGGCACCGACGGCGCGGTTGCCGCCTTCGATAACGGGCAATCCATGGTCATCCAGCCGGCGATGCCCAGCACCGTCACCCTGGCGCGCGCCCTCTACGAGGCAAACCTGTGCCTACACGCGATTAATGCGGGTAACGCGATGACCGTGGCGGCCGGCGGGCTCCAATCCCCCCGCGCGTACGTCCAGCAAACCGTCACCAACTCTGGCTTCATGCTGAAAAATGCGGAGGGTAAAGTCTGTGGGGGGGCAGAAATAGACATCACTCAACTCGAGCCCTCCGCCCAGTCAACGAACTGGTTCAGCGAAACGATCGACACCAGCACCATCTATCAGGCGCACCTGCGTGCCCTGTCTGAAATGCAGTCGCGTCTATCAAAATCGGCTCAGGATTTCGTTACAGCGGTAATACAAGGGCAGCAGGACAGCATCACACTCCCCGACGCCCAAGCCAACATTGAGTCAGCGGCTTTAGCCTACGAGAATCTACTGAACCATGATGCCGGAACCAAACAAGGCGACATTGCCAACCTCGCCAGCCATCTCAGCAGCTCCATCAAAGAAGGCGGTTGGTGGACACTGGGCGCCTGGTACCAGACGTTTGCCCAGGCCAACAGCAAGCTCACCAGCGCAATCGCTGGTAAAGCCAAGGTATTTGGAGAATCGTTCAGCGGCGATCCCGGCATAAACACCTTACGAAACAGCGTGTTCCACGCCTATCAGACCCAGCAAGCCAACTCGGTCAATGCCTCCCCATTGGGCCGGATGGCTTCGACCGCTGGAGCTGACACCAACAACATTATCTCGTCGATCTTCTCCGGACCGGGCCAAAAAATCGTCAACTACATGACCAGCATCGATGTCGGCGCCGAGGCACGAGGCACCATAAATCCGCTGATCAAGATGAAAAACCTAGGTGACTACACCCTCGGCGCCGCCGAAACCGCTGTAGGCATTTACGTGACGGCCAAGGTCGCAACCTCGGTAGCCGATGGCATCAACGCAGCCGGTGTCGCGGCTAAAACCGCCAATTTTTTCACCGGTGTGACCGATGGAATAAAAGGTCTATTAGACGCCATTTCGCCTATTATTTTTATGATATTGATCCCATTATTCGTAGTTGGTGCTGGGCTTTCTATTTACTTGCCCCTGGTTCCGTTTATTGTATGGTTCGGCGCGATAATCAACTGGATAGTTATTGTATGTGAAGCCATTATCGCGGCGCCTTTATGGGCAATGACACACTTAGGTGATGATGGCGATGGTATGGGGCAACGCACAGGCCATGGCTATATATTCCTACTGAATGTTATGGTTCGCCCCATTCTTATGGTTATTGGCTTTTTTGCCGGCGGCGCAATTCTTGTAGTAGGTGGAACAACACTCAATGAGCTCTACGGCATTGCTGTAGCGAATGTTCAATTCGATTCCATTACCGGTTTAGTAAGCGTTATTGTTTTTCTTGGTATTTATTTTATGATGTGCTTGAATTTAATACACACCTGCTTTAACTTAGTATTCATTGTTCCAGACAACGTTATTAGCTGGGTAGGCGGTAACACACCAACTACTTTAGGCCGTGAAGCAAACGATCAGATTAAGAGCTCGTTCAACGTCATGGCCAACAAGTTTGAACATATGATGCCTAGAGGTGGAAAAAGCGATGGTGGTAAATCGCAATCCACGGAAGGCAATGGCATGAAAGGATAAGGAGAAACTTCATGTATGTGCGGGTAACGTTGTTACAGATAGCCTATTTCCTAGGTACGGTCTTTTTCGCCGTGCCGGCGATAGCCTACGCCCTGTGGGATTTGAAATTGCTGCACGCAGCTTCGGCGACTATTGCCTTAGTCCTCGCGCTTGGCTGGATCATTGGCGGTTGGCTGATGATAAAAGCTTGGGAAAAGCGCCTGAAGCAGGCGCTCACCCAAAAAATCAGAACCGTCGCCCCGGCTACCTTCAATCCGAAAGTTGAGCTGGAGAGTCCGCATCACCTGGAATATTTCGGCGTCGATCCAGACACGGATACCGTAGTGATCGTGGATACCAAAAAAGGGGTCGCTCGCTGTGAGCCGATCGGTTTCGTACAGCAATGGGCCAGCGAAGATAACGGGCGCCAGGCCTTCATGACGCTACGCTTCAATGACTTCGCTCTGCCGGCGCTGTCAATCCGGGTAGCTCGTGGCACACTTGAAGATCTAAAGGCCAAGGTGCACTACGTCCTGAACTACAGGGCTGCTTTCTAGGCTTCCTTCCGAGCTCATCAACCACACATATGAAAAAGGCGGCCATCGGGCCGCCTCTTCATTTGCGCCATCGGTTCACAGCGCGGTGGTCGCCTCGTTCAACGCCAGAATCTCGTGCTCGACCAACCCCAAGTGCCGTAGCTCCAGAGCTGCGTCCGAACTCAATACCCGATGCTCGATCTCCTGCTGTTCCAACAGGCGCCCCAACAAGATCACTTCGCCTTCCGCCTCAAGGCGCTGTAGTTGCCCCGGACTGTCGAACGCCCAACGATCAAGGATCTGCCAGCCGCGGTGGTTGTACGACGGCGAGCGCCGTACGCACTCCAGGGTGCTGCTGGCCAGCACGCCGGCAGCGATCGACAAGGGTGCAG
Source organism: Pseudomonas viciae (assembly GCF_004786035.1). NCBI lineage: Bacteria > Pseudomonadati > Pseudomonadota > Gammaproteobacteria > Pseudomonadales > Pseudomonadaceae > Pseudomonas > Pseudomonas viciae. The sequence goes on along the minus strand of NZ_CP035089.1, from coordinate 7,021 downwards.
GATTACTGATCATGAGCTGTCACCTCCCGGCGTAGGCGCGAAATCATCCGCGTATTTTGCCCGATCGCGGAGGCCCGGAAACCGCCCCGTTGCCGTAGCTCGGCAATGTGAGACGCGCTAAACCCTAACGCCTGCAGCGCTGCGTCATCACCCTGGACCAGTGCCTGATTGGCCGTCCGCATCAGTACATTGGCCTGCTGCAAGCGTTGTATATCGGCGTGGTACGCCCGGTCTTTGGTAGCATTCAAAGTTGCCATTGGTCACCTCGGTTGTAGGTGCTTGATGGAAGTCCCAGTGCTGTGTTGGCGCACAGCGCTGGGGCGCCTATAGCCCCTGCAGGTAGCTGCAGGAGCCGTCTTGCTCTTACCGCATACGCGGTGGCCTGCCCGTCCTGGATGAACCCTGACCAGATTGCGGGACGCCTGGAAGGTCTTGGTTAAGCAACTCACGCTCAACGCCCAGCGCTTCCTGCAGCTCAGGGTTGTTCAGAGTGAAGCCATGCTGTGCCGCCAAGCGGACACACTGCGCCTTGTATTCGTCGGTACCAGTGACGGTAAAACTACCCCACTTCTCACGGCTGAGCTGCATCGCGGCCAAGATTGTCGCGTCGCTGTTGTGGTCGTACACCGTCACCTGCCGCCCGCGATCCAAAAACGCGGGTGAAGCTTTGTCGGCGCCGGCCAGCCGATAGACGACATCGCTCCCACGTATTTCGCCGACATAATCCCGAATATCCTGCAGGCGCGGGGGGACGTGTATATCGCCGACAAGCCGGGCCGGGATCTCGCCCGAATAATTGTCGCGGTACCGCCATTGATCGGCCGCCTGATCAGAGATTTCGGCGCGCAGCCATTCCTCGTAGGAAGGAAATGGTCTGTAATACTGTTGTAGGTCTTCCCGCTGCTGACGGTACCGATCCGTCATGTTTGCTCTGGTCGAGGCTTGCTGGGCTGCTATTAGGCTGCGCAGGGCATTCATCGCATCTCCTCGCCCCTTCCAATTGCCGGCCATTAGCTCGATACGCTGTTCGCGTTGCTGCTTAGCCACCGCGTCGCGCTCAATCTGCTGCCGCTCACGCATACGGATCTGCGCCCGGTTCTTGGAGTCGTAGTGTGTACGGCGAGCCTGGATATACTCAGTCCATCGTGGAGAGCGCTCACCTGGTTTGAGTTGAACCGGATCGACAGTCGGCGCTTTATCGTGGACCTGATCAGCCGCTTGGAACTTGCCCAGACGCTTCTGCAGGGCAGCCAGGGAGGCTCCTCGGTCAGCGCTCGAGGCCTTCACGACTACATGACCAATCCATATGACTGCACCGCTGCCTTTGCGCTCGTAACGCATGCCGCACTCATTCAACCTGGTGTGCAGTTCCGACCAACTGGCCGCCGCCTGGATAATCGGGCCGGCCTGCTCAATGCCGATCCGTTCGGCGCTCTTCTCACCGGTCCGGACTTCCATATCTCGGCGTGGCTGTGACGGTTGCTTCTCATTACCCGGGACAGCACGGCGAGAAGTTTCGCCGTCCTCCATTTGATAGCGCGCGTTCTGCTCGCTCTGCCAGCCCTGCAGTGATTCGATCTTGGCGATCGCGCGGTGTCCGGCCTCGATGTCGAATCCTTTGTTCGGCTTGATCACCTTTAGCGTGTCCGGGTGTACACGGTTTACCGCAATGTGCAGATGCTGGTTGTCCGTGTCCTGGTGCAATGCATAGATGGCCTGGTGCTCAGACAACTCCAGCTCGGCCAGGAAAACATCTACCGCTTGCTCGATCTGTTCAGGGGTTGGGTATTCACCTTCACGCCAGCTCAGGATGTAGTGATTGATCGGGTTTTTACTCTTAGGCGCGTCCAGGGCCAGGGCAATCATTTCATTCTGCTGCGTCCCGTGTCGGCTGCTGAAAAAACCACGTGCACCGGCATACGCAACCTCTTCGCCCGGGTTGGTTTTCGCCGGGTCCCGGATGTAGTCGGTCAAATCACGAACGTGCTTTGCCTTCGACTTCACCCGGTCGGCCTTAACCTTTTTAAAAATCACTGTTCAAGCCTTTCGAGCTGCCTGGTCAGCTCATTTAACGCCTGTGCGGTATCACGGCTGTATGCGCCCTTCGAGCTGGTGTGTACGTGCTTTAGAAGGCCGCCAATACGGCGGAGCTCACGCACCATCACCATGTCGATGTTGGCCACAATAGGCCGCCCGAAATAGCGCCGGCGAACCAGCTCGGACACGCTCAAGCCAGCCAGTTCAGCATCTTCGCGGAGCCGTTCCTTTTCGTCCTTCGTTAATCGCACAGCGATCTTCTCGCTAAGCGGTTCCGCACCCTTTACTTCGAATGGCATTAGCCCACTCCAACTAGGCGCTCGGCGCCGATCAACGGGTTCCAAGGGTTCCAAGGGTTCCAAGGGTTCCAAGGGTTCCAAGGGTTCCAAGGGTTCCAAGGGTTCCAAGGGTTCCAAGGGTTCCCTTGGCAGGATGAGACACCATGTGAGAAGCGAAGCGCCGAACGTGGTGTCGTCCCTTGACTGACCATGAAACCGAAGGCTTTCATGTGTCAGACAAGGGCCATCCTGTTACACTGTAAGTATACGCTTATGTAGCAAATTTCACCAAGCTGTGGAAGATCAAAAACAAACAACAATACAACCGCGGGACCGCCATGAGGCCGCTCTAATGACGAAAAAGAGAATCACGCGCGAACAGGTCGAATTACTCCGGATGACACTACAAGAGCTTCCGCCGGTGAACGTTACTGAATGCATTGGTGACGCTATGGATGACAGCGAAATGATTTCGGAGGCAATCATTCAGTTGCAGGCACGTAGCTACTCGTTGGAGCAGATATCGGAAATTCTGAAAGGCAATCGAATGGACCTCACCCCGAAGCCGTTGAGGGATTATCTGAACGGAATCTAGGACAGCTCGGTTACAAGCCAGGTGATGATTTGGTGAATGGTTATGGTGCTGGTGTGATGAACGAACAACAGCAACAAACCATCAAGGAAAGGGGAGGCTGAGAGGACAAAAATTGATGCTTCCGAGACCAGAGCACAAGGTGTTCCAATCACTATTCAGAAAACATGCTGGTTGACCATCGTGTACAACCGCAGGATAAAAACAGGATCATTCACGTGGGAAAAGAAAAGCCTGGCCGCACAAAGTCTTCGAAACAAGCATTGAAGGCCGCTGTAGATGCACTGGAATGGCGCCTGAAAAAGCTCGAGGATGCCGGCGATGTCGTTGCAGCGAATATGGCTAGGATGCATGCCGCTACGCTGAAGGAAGAAATCAAAGATGTAGAAGTTGCAGAGCGCAGGAAAAGCATCAGGCTAGTTATCAAGAATGACAGTGGGACAGAAGCGGTATGACCTGGTTAAGCGACGATGAAGAGCTCGCCGAACCAAAACACGAGGCATTGGCTGACGTGGACGCGGGCCTGGTGATCGATCATCAGCTGATCAAGGCCTAAGCCAAAATCCTCGGAACTTCCCCCTTCGAGCTTGCCCACACTAACCAGACCCACGTGTTACCCTCCAAAAAACGGCCCCTTCTGCGAGGTTGTCGAAATGCGCAACTATCACCAGTCAGACAGCAGCTTCGCCGAGATAATGGAAGGTAAGGCACATCGACGCGATGAGCTGATGAAAGCTATCCAAGAGGCAGATCCTGCCGTCCTTGCACCAGCCGCCGAGCGCCTGAGGGAAGTGATGCGCAAGAAAGATCCCAATCAGCGGCGTCAGCGGTGGGACCCACCACCCCTCAATGAATAAGCTGATCAGCGTATAGGTGGTCTTCTCTTTTACCCCACCGCAAAAAACTTCTTCGCCTCATAACTTATGAATTCATAATTCATAATTCAACTATCCAAGGCTACGGCAACCTGTTTGCCGGCGTAGAACCCTACCCCCCTCGTTATCAGTGACCTTGCAGAATAATAATAGGCACCGTCAGCGTGGCAGAGGGCGGCGGCGGAAAAGCCGTACTCAGATTAGCCGCGATGGTGCTGAGACCAAGCAAGCTACTGCCAATGAACGCGCAGACAATGAGAAAAGATTTAAGTTGGCGCATATTGCGGTGTCTCATTTCAGGAATGGACACCTATTTAGTAATCACGACTTTCTGCCGTCCTCCAGGGCTTTACCAGTGGAGCTCCTGATTCGTCACGACCAACACCAATGCAATCAAAAGAGACCGAAATCTGTTTCGGAAACCGACGGCTGCCACCTCAAAAAGATCATATTGACCTTGTAAATTATGAATTATGAATTATGATTAATGAATTCATAATCCATCGAGACAAAGCCTATGATCACCATAGTCGGCTGTAACAAGGGCGGGGCAAGCAAGACCACGACAGCCACTAACGTCGCTGTCGCGTTGGCAAAGGCGGGGAAAGATGTTTGCCTAGTAGATGCAGACCCTCAGCGCACCTCGGCTAAATGGCATGCTGAACGCGAAGCCGGTGATAAAAAACCTAACATCACCCTTATCGAAAAACGCGACAACATCGCATCTACTTTGCGAAGCCTGGACGAAAAATACGAACATGTAATCGTCGATGTGGCTGGCCGAAATTCGAGAGAATTGGTTACAGGTGCAAGCGTTGCACACAAAATTCTAGCTCCCCACCAGTGCAGCCAGTTCGACTTGGACACACTGGAAGAACTCCAGGAACAGGTAATAAAAATCCGAGACCTGAATCCCGGGCTCATTGTTCAGATCTATCACGCCATGGCTTCTACAAACGCGACAGTCAAAGCCAAAGAGCGATCAGAATTTCTTGGTTACCTGCAAGAGTTCCCCGAGTTTACGGTGTTGAACGCAGTAGGCTTCTACCGTAAAGCCTATAAGGACGCCGCAAGCGAAGGGCTGTCAGTGCTCGAGATTGGCAACCAAGCCGCAGCAGATGAAGTAAGCGCCCTTGTCGCGGAGGTGTTTGGATAATGGTAAAGCCCAAAAGCCAATCGGCAGCCGGACGTCAAACAGCGACACCCGATCAGATAGAGAAGTTGGCCAGCCAGTTGGCTGATAAGCCATACGGACATGCCAAAGAAAAAGAAGCGGAAATAGAGAAAAAAGCTCAAGCCATTGGCATCAGCTTACCTCCTCCAATGATCGAAAAACTCCAGGACCAAGCGCTAAGAAACAAGCGTAGTGGCGCCGGACAGAAAACTGTCAGCGGTATTATTCGTGAGCTTCTGGAACGCGAAGGATATTGACTGGAATTCACAATTCACAATTCACAATTCACAATTATGAAAATCCCGCCCAGGCCAGCACCACTAGCGCTTAGGTTCTAAGTACCTCCCAGTACCCCAGCACAGTCCATGTAGAACCAATTCAGGCAATGCCAGAGGTGGTCGGACATCAGTAACCGAAGGTTTCTGGTGATCGAGCACCCGCCGCCGGCTAGGCGATTTGGGGTTCGTGAGAAATCGATAGGTAATTTGCTCACCATGGACAATTCAACCCCATGCCGTTGAATTGTTAGCAGGTCGTTCCAGTAAAGAAACTCTGCACAGGTGATCCTAACGGCCAACTGACAAAGAGCTCAAGGAGACAAGAATCTGACCAAATGGCCATGTCCTTGCCCTATCAATTAGCGTTGAACCAACTGTAGGCCAACAAGCAGGCTGGCCGTCATACACCACTCCCTAGCACTATGAAGAATCCTCACTTTCAGAACCTTGAACAGCAAGATCAAGGGCGGCCCCAATGGGGGCTGTTACCTGATGTACACCATACTTAACATCCAAAGCCGAGCTGGTAGGGGCTGCGGAATGATTGCATTCGCTTCCTCGATCGCAAGCGCCTATTTTTGATTGCATGCAAGGGGATTTAGCCGCGCCCAGGACGGCGATGGTCTGCGGCCGCGAGACTTCATCCAGTACGTGCCCGTAGTTGGCCACCGTCTGCCGAGAGACACCCGCAAGGCTGGCTATCGAGGCTTGTGTCAGCTTTTCACCGCGCTCCTGGAGTCCTCTGCACGCTGCTCGGATCTTCGATTCGGTAGCCTTATGCCGCAATTCGTGGGTACGCCTAGCTGCGAGGCTCTGACGCTCGTTCAGTGGTAATGACTTGTCGAGTTCCATCGCCCCCCGGCAACACCTGGCACTGCCCTCGTAGCGCGTCCACGTCCAACGTGCGACGGATCTGACCGTCGCTCTTACTGAGGACAGCATTAAGTCCTGGTAAAGCCGTTCCGAGCGAATTTATTATGGTTGTGAGCGAAGGCTTCCAGTCGCCGTGTGAACGTGGCGAGCGTCCCGCGCTCGCGCTCCTGGTTCACGATGCTGTAAGCGAAATAGCGCAGCTGTTCAAACAGGATGCAGTGTCTGGAGTGCGGGAGGTCTTCCAGCTGTGGCCCCGTCTTCCAGGGCGAAACCTCCAGCTCCACATAATCGGCCAGTTCGCCTAGCTCGTAGACGTGGTTATGCAACTCTGAGGTCGACCACCATGGATGCCCTGGAGTCTTGGCGACTGGGCCGCTGTTGTAATCAGTATCGGCCTTTAAGCGCAGGGCAAAGGCAGTGTAAACCGCCTTCATGTACTGAATCGGCTTGTCTCGGGCGTTCTCAGTCGTGCAGACCGGGGGAATGGCGTAGAAAAGGTGGGAGTGCCCATTGTTTCTGTTCCGCACGATCAGATTCGGCGGCGGAAGGCCTTCGTCGTCCCAGGCAAGCGAATTGGTGTGATCGAGGTCGAATATCACCACGACACCATCCCACTGCGGTTGATCTGCATGTAGGGATAGCGGATCGCGTAGTCGCGTGGCCGTACCAGCGTTGCAGTCTTGTTGTCGCTGCAACGTGGAAGATAGGGGGCCTCAAGGACAACGCGGTTAGGGCCGTGCCGTCTTCAAAGAATCGCCGTGATGGCGAATAAGTGCCTTTTTCTGGCTTGTCGCGATGGCTATCGTCCCGAAGGACCTGCACACCATGCGCTTTTGAGGTTGATTCCATTTTCCCCGCCATACGGCGGTGAGCATACGATCGATGACTTTTTGCAACTTGCAAGAAGCCGCAGT
>NZ_CP035088.1:5500000-5662500 GCF_004786035.1 Pseudomonas viciae | reverse complement strand
TTCGGGGGGACGGTTACCACGGTGTGATTCATGACTGGGGTGAAGTCGTAACAAGGTAGCCGTAGGGGAACCTGCGGCTGGATCACCTCCTTAATCGACGACCGCAGCTGCTCCATGAGCTCCCACACGAATTGCTTGATTCATTGAAGAAGACGATAGAAGCAGCTTTAAGCTCCAAGCTGATAGCTCACGCTAACAGTTACAAGCTCGAAATTGGGTCTGTAGCTCAGTTGGTTAGAGCGCACCCCTGATAAGGGTGAGGTCGGCAGTTCGAATCTGCCCAGACCCACCAATTTTGTTATGGGGCCATAGCTCAGCTGGGAGAGCGCCTGCCTTGCACGCAGGAGGTCAGCGGTTCGATCCCGCTTGGCTCCACCATAAACTGCTTCTGAAAGCTTAGAAATGAGCATTCCATCAATAAGATGGTGAATGTTGATTTCTAGTCTTTTGATTAGATCGTTCTTTAAAAATTTGGGTATGTGATAGAAAGATAGACTGAACGTTACTTTCACTGGTAACGGATCAGGCTAAGGTAAAATTTGTGAGTTGCTCTTTGAGCATGCGAATTTTCGGCGAATGTCGTCTTCACAGTATAACCAGATTGCTTGGGGTTATATGGTCAAGTGAAGAAGCGCATACGGTGGATGCCTTGGCAGTCAGAGGCGATGAAAGACGTGGTAGCCTGCGAAAAGCTTCGGGGAGTCGGCAAACAGACTTTGATCCGGAGATGTCTGAATGGGGGAACCCAGCCATCATAAGATGGTTATCTTGTACTGAATACATAGGTGCAAGAGGCGAACCAGGGGAACTGAAACATCTAAGTACCCTGAGGAAAAGAAATCAACCGAGATTCCCTTAGTAGTGGCGAGCGAACGGGGACTAGCCCTTAAGCTTCTTTGATTTTAGCGGAACGCTCTGGAAAGTGCGGCCATAGTGGGTGATAGCCCTGTACGCGAAAGGATCTTAGAAGTGAAATCGAGTAGGACGGAGCACGAGAAACTTTGTCTGAATATGGGGGGACCATCCTCCAAGGCTAAATACTACTGACTGACCGATAGTGAACTAGTACCGTGAGGGAAAGGCGAAAAGAACCCCGGAGAGGGGAGTGAAATAGATCCTGAAACCGTATGCGTACAAGCAGTGGGAGCCCACTTTGTTGGGTGACTGCGTACCTTTTGTATAATGGGTCAGCGACTTATTTTCAGTGGCGAGCTTAACCGAATAGGGGAGGCGTAGCGAAAGCGAGTCTTAATAGGGCGTCTAGTCGCTGGGAATAGACCCGAAACCGGGCGATCTATCCATGGGCAGGTTGAAGGTTGGGTAACACTAACTGGAGGACCGAACCGACTACCGTTGAAAAGTTAGCGGATGACCTGTGGATCGGAGTGAAAGGCTAATCAAGCTCGGAGATAGCTGGTTCTCCTCGAAAGCTATTTAGGTAGCGCCTCATGTATCACTGTAGGGGGTAGAGCACTGTTTCGGCTAGGGGGTCATCCCGACTTACCAAACCGATGCAAACTCCGAATACCTACAAGTGCCGAGCATGGGAGACACACGGCGGGTGCTAACGTCCGTCGTGAAAAGGGAAACAACCCAGACCGTCAGCTAAGGTCCCAAAGTTATGGTTAAGTGGGAAACGATGTGGGAAGGCTTAGACAGCTAGGAGGTTGGCTTAGAAGCAGCCACCCTTTAAAGAAAGCGTAATAGCTCACTAGTCGAGTCGGCCTGCGCGGAAGATGTAACGGGGCTCAAACCATACACCGAAGCTACGGGTATCACGCAAGTGATGCGGTAGAGGAGCGTTCTGTAAGCCTGTGAAGGTGAGTTGAGAAGCTTGCTGGAGGTATCAGAAGTGCGAATGCTGACATGAGTAACGACAATGGGTGTGAAAAACACCCACGCCGAAAGACCAAGGTTTCCTGCGCAACGTTAATCGACGCAGGGTTAGTCGGTCCCTAAGGCGAGGCTGAAAAGCGTAGTCGATGGAAAACAGGTTAATATTCCTGTACTTCTGGTTATTGCGATGGAGGGACGGAGAAGGCTAGGCCAGCTTGGCGTTGGTTGTCCAAGTTTAAGGTGGTAGGCTGAGATCTTAGGTAAATCCGGGATCTTAAGGCCGAGAGCTGATGACGAGTTACCTTTTGGGTGACGAAGTGGTTGATGCCATGCTTCCAAGAAAAGCTTCTAAGCTTCAGGTAACCAGGAACCGTACCCCAAACCGACACAGGTGGTTGGGTAGAGAATACCAAGGCGCTTGAGAGAACTCGGGTGAAGGAACTAGGCAAAATGGCACCGTAACTTCGGGAGAAGGTGCGCCGGTGAGGGTGAAGCACTTGCTGCGTAAGCCCACGCCGGTCGAAGATACCAGGCCGCTGCGACTGTTTATTAAAAACACAGCACTCTGCAAACACGAAAGTGGACGTATAGGGTGTGACGCCTGCCCGGTGCCGGAAGGTTAATTGATGGGGTTAGCTAACGCGAAGCTCTTGATCGAAGCCCCGGTAAACGGCGGCCGTAACTATAACGGTCCTAAGGTAGCGAAATTCCTTGTCGGGTAAGTTCCGACCTGCACGAATGGCGTAACGATGGCGGCGCTGTCTCCACCCGAGACTCAGTGAAATTGAAATCGCTGTGAAGATGCAGTGTATCCGCGGCTAGACGGAAAGACCCCGTGAACCTTTACTATAGCTTTGCACTGGACTTTGAATTTGCTTGTGTAGGATAGGTGGGAGGCTTTGAAGCGTGGACGCCAGTTCGCGTGGAGCCATCCTTGAAATACCACCCTGGCAACTTTGAGGTTCTAACTCAGGTCCGTTATCCGGATCGAGGACAGTGTATGGTGGGTAGTTTGACTGGGGCGGTCTCCTCCTAAAGAGTAACGGAGGAGTACGAAGGTGCGCTCAGACCGGTCGGAAATCGGTCGTAGAGTATAAAGGCAAAAGCGCGCTTGACTGCGAGACAGACACGTCGAGCAGGTACGAAAGTAGGTCTTAGTGATCCGGTGGTTCTGTATGGAAGGGCCATCGCTCAACGGATAAAAGGTACTCCGGGGATAACAGGCTGATACCGCCCAAGAGTTCATATCGACGGCGGTGTTTGGCACCTCGATGTCGGCTCATCACATCCTGGGGCTGAAGCCGGTCCCAAGGGTATGGCTGTTCGCCATTTAAAGTGGTACGCGAGCTGGGTTTAGAACGTCGTGAGACAGTTCGGTCCCTATCTGCCGTGGACGTTTGAGATTTGAGAGGGGCTGCTCCTAGTACGAGAGGACCGGAGTGGACGAACCTCTGGTGTTCCGGTTGTCACGCCAGTGGCATTGCCGGGTAGCTATGTTCGGGAAAGATAACCGCTGAAAGCATCTAAGCGGGAAACTTGCCTCAAGATGAGATCTCACTGGGACCTTGAGTCCCCTGAAGGGCCGTCGAAGACTACGACGTTGATAGGCAGGGTGTGTAAGCGCTGTGAGGCGTTGAGCTAACCTGTACTAATTGCCCGTGAGGCTTGACCATATAACACCCAAGCAATTTGCTGACCTGAAAGGGCACCAGATTGCGGTGTGTGAAGACGATATGAACCGAAAGTTCGCAGCAAACACACAAACTATCGCATACCCATTCGCTGGCACGTGACCGCAAGGCACGCACCGGCTACCGAATTTCTTGACGACCATAGAGCATTGGAACCACCTGATCCCATCCCGAACTCAGTAGTGAAACGATGCATCGCCGATGGTAGTGTGGGGTTTCCCCATGTGAGAGTAGGTCATCGTCAAGATTAAATTCCGAAACCCCTATCTGCTGATGCAGGTAGGGGTTTTGTTTTGCCTGCAAGAAAAGCGTGTGCGAAAGCTTGATAAATTTGCACAGTTATTTTCGAGTTACAGCACTAGAATAGCCCCAACTTAGCTGAGCCAGAGCTCTTTTATGTCCGATCCGTCAGACACTCATCGATTGTCAGATTTACCTCTGGATGATCTGGTGGCGTGCCATGAGTGCGACCTGTTGATGCGCAAGCCGCAACTGGCCCACGGCGAAAAAGCCGAGTGCCCCCGTTGCGGGTATGAGCTCTACGCCCATCGGCACAATGTGGTCGAACGCAGTCTTGCCTTGGTCATCGCCGCTCTGCTGTTATATGTGCCGGCAAACTTCTTACCCATCATGCAACTCAATTTGCTCGGGCAGTCCTCCCAGGACACCGTCTGGAGTGGTGTGATCGGTCTGTTCGATACTGGCATGCAGGGCGTATCGGTGGTGGTGTTCCTATGCAGCATGGGCATTCCGTTGCTCAAGCTGCTTTGCCAGCTGGCTGTGCTGCTGACCATTCGCTTCAATATAGGCCGTAGTTACGGTCTGTTGCTGTACCGCATTTATCACCATTTGCGAGACTGGGGAATGCTCGAGGTCTACCTCATGGGCGTACTGGTAGCCATCGTCAAGTTAGCGGATATGGCAGCGATTACCGTAGGCCTTGGCCTGGTGTGCTTTGTCAGTTTGTTGCTGGTCCAGGTCTGGCTGGAGGTGGTCATGTCGCCACATCAGATCTGGCAAGCGTTATCAGGAGAGGATGCCCATGCGGGCGATTGATGCAGGCATTCTGATCTGTACTGAATGCCATGAGTTGAACCGGCAGGATGCGGACGCTGACCAACAAACCTGTACCCGTTGTGGCGCACTGGTTCATCCCCGTCGCCCGAACAGCTTGATGCGCACCTGGGCATTGTTGATCACGGCGGCGATTCTCTACATCCCGGCCAACATGTTGCCGATCATGACCATCAACTCGCTGGGCCAGGGTGCTCCGAGTACCATCATGTCCGGGGTCATCGAGTTGGTACAACACGGCATGATTCCTATCGCCGCGGTGGTGTTCATCGCCAGTATCGTCGTACCCACTTTCAAACTGGTGGGCATCGCCTTGTTACTGTTTTCCGTGCAGCGGCACCAGCCCATGTCTGCACAGCAACGTATCCTCATGTATCGCTTTATTGAGTTCATTGGCCGCTGGTCGATGCTGGATATTTTCGTGATCGCCATTTTGGTGGCTGTGGTGAATTTCGGTCGGCTTGCCAGTGTCGAAGCCGGTCTCGGCGCGATTGCGTTTGCCAGCGTAGTGATTTTGACAATGATTGCTGCAGTAACCTTTGATCCCCGACTGATTTGGGATAACACGGAGTCGGATGACGACCATGACTGATTTGCCTACCGCTAAAACCCGACCGGCTTCGAACTGGTCAGCCATCTGGGTCTTGCCGCTGATTGCCTTGATCATCGGTGGCTGGCTCGGCTGGAGGGCTTATACCGATACCGGAATCCAGATCAGCGTGCGCTTTGAGAGCGGTGAAGGCATTCAGCTCAACAAGACTGAAGTTGTCTACAAAGGCATGCCGGTCGGCAAAGTGAAGGCCCTCACGCTGGATGACGAAGGCAGCTCCAAGGGAGTGGTCGCGACCATCGAAATGAACAAGGATGTCGAGCAATACCTCAAGACCGGAACGCGTTTCTGGCTGGTCAAGCCGAGCGTGAGCCTGGCGGGGATCACCGGCCTGGAAACGCTGGTGTCGGGTAATTACGTGGCTATCAGCCCGGGTGAAGGGGAGTCGACCCGTAAATTCAAAGCCCTGGCCGAAGAGCCGCCACTGTCGGACTCCAAGCCAGGTTTGCACCTGACCCTCAAGGCTGACCGACTGGGCTCGCTCGACCGTGGCAGCCCGGTGTTCTACAAACAGATTCAGGTCGGCCAGGTGAAGAGTTACCTGTTGTCGGAGGACCAGAGCAAGGTTGAGGTCAAAGTCTTCATCGAGCCGACCTATGCCAACCTGGTACGCAAGCACACGCGTTTCTGGAACGCCAGCGGCATCAGCATCGATGCCAACCTGTCAGGCGTCAAAGTGCGCAGCGAGTCGTTGGCCAGTATCGTGGCCGGGGGGATTGCCTTCGCCACGCCGGAAAGCCGCAAGGACAGTCCGCCAACGGACCCAAGCCTGCCGTTTCGTCTTTACGAAGACTTTGACGCGGCGGCTGCCGGCATCCGGGTGAAGGTCAAACTCAGTGACTTCGAAGGGTTGCAAGCCGGTCGTACGCCAGTGATGTACAAAGGCATCCAGGTTGGCAGCCTGAAGACCCTCAAAGTTGACTCGGACCTGTCCAGTGCTACTGCTGAATTGACCCTGGACCCATTGGCTGAAGACTATCTGGTGACCGGCACTCAGTTCTGGGTCGTCAAGCCGTCGATCTCCCTGGCGGGTATCACCGGTCTGGAGGCGCTGGTCAAGGGTAACTACATTGCCGTCCGGCCAGGCGATAAGGGCGGTGCGCCGCAACGGGAGTTCGAAGCCAGGGCGAAGGCGCCGCCGCTGGACTTGCGTTCACCGGGCCTGCACCTGGTCTTGCTCACCGAGAACCTCGGATCGCTGGAGGTTGGCAGTCCAATCCTCTACAAACAGGTCAAGGTCGGGTCGGTGCAGAGCTACCAGTTCTCCCGCAAGAAAAAGCAGCTGATCATTGGTGTGCATATCGAGAAGGAATACGAAGGGCTGGTCAACGGCTCGACGCGGTTCTGGAACGCCAGCGGCATTACTCTCACCGGTGGTTTGACAGGCGGGATCCAGGTCAAGAGTGAATCCTTGCAGAGCCTGATGGCCGGGGGGATTTCCTTCGAGACGCCGGAGCCCAATGTACCGTTGAAAAGGCGCATCCCCCGGTTCCGCTTGTTTGAGGACCGCGAAGCCGCGCAACAGAATGGCACCGTGGTGACGATCAAAGTCGACCGCGCCGACGGTTTGCACAGCGGTACGCCGATCCGCTTCAAGGGGCTGGATGTGGGCAAGATCGAGGATGTGGACCTCAGCGGCGATCTGCAATCGGTACTGCTCACTGCGCGGATCACCGAAGTGCCAGAGCGCATTGCCCGGGTCGGTTCGCAGTTCTGGGTGGTCAAGCCTGAGCTGGGGCTGATCAAGACTTCCAACCTGGAGACGCTGGTGACCGGGCAGTACATCGAAGTGCAGCCCTCGGCGAAAAACCTCGGGCCGCAGAAAAGCTTCGTGGCCCTGGCCAGCCCTCCGGAAAGCGCTGCGCCCGAAGCAGGTTTGAGCCTGGTACTGAGCGCGGCTCGCCGTGGTTCGTTGAAGACTGGCGTACCGGTGACCTACCGAGAGATAACCGTGGGCAAGGTCACCGGTTATGAGCTGGGCCAGACGGCGGACCGGGTGCTGATCCATGTCCTGATCGAGCCAAAATATGCGCCGTTGGTGCGTAGCGGTACGCGATTCTGGAATACCAGTGGCTTTGGTCTGGACTTCGGTCTGTTCAAAGGGGCGACGGTACGAACTGAATCTTTGGAAACGCTGATCCAGGGTGGCATTGCCTTCGCAACGCCGGATGGCGAGAGAATGGGCAGTCCGGCGCGGCCGCAGCAGACCTTCCCGCTGTTCGACAAGTTTGAAGATGAGTGGCTGACCTGGGCGCCGAAGATCAGCCTCGGTAAGTAACAATAGCGTCGCCTGTACTGACGCCATCGCGAGCAAGCTCGCTCCCACAGGGGGCAGTGTTGTTCATAGAGATCAAGCACGACGCTAATCCAATGTGGGAGCGAGCTTGCTCGCGATGAGGCCATCAGTAGCGCTGAAGACTCAAAAATAGCGCAATGAAAAAAAGGCCGCGATCCATTTGGATCGCGGCCTTTTCATTTCCGGTTTTTCACATCACACCGGATCCAGCTCCGGCTCATCGGCCTGTACATTCACCGTGGCCCTCACCGCATCGTGACGACGGATGTATTTCCAGTCCGCTTCGTCGATGTAGATGCCGTTCGGGCCGCTGCCGCCTTCCAGGTCAATGGCGACACTGGCGCAGACTTGCGGTTTCACACTGGCCAGGATCGGCACAAAGCCCAGTTGCAGACTGGTTTCCAGCAGAGCGGCCTGGTTTTTCTCGTCGATGTCCGCCGCTTCGTCGAGGTAGTACGGCAGGCGCACGCGGCCGGCCTGTTCGCGGTCCATCAGGTGCAGCAACAAATACATGTTGGTCAGCGCCTTGATGGTCATGGTGGTGCCATTGGACGCTGCGCCATCGATGTCGGTGTGGATCACGGGCTGACCGTTGACCTTGGTGATCTCGAAGGCCAGTTCGAACAAGTCCTTGAGACCGAGCTGGTTGTGGTTCGCCGCCACCAGCCGCGCCAGGTATTCCTTGGCTTCTTCGTTCTTGTTGTCCTGCTCGGCGCTCTGGCTGAGATCGAACACCGACAGCGTCTCGCCTTCTTCGTACTGGCCGGCGCTGTGGATGATCTGGTCGATGTGCTTGAGCGCTTCCTTGTTCGGCGCCAGGACGATCCGGAAACTCTGCAGGTTGGACACCTGACGTTTGTTGATCTCGCGGTTGAACAGCGCCAATTGATGTTCGAGGCTGTCGTAGTCGCTGCGGATGTTGCGCAGGGTCCGGGCGATGTCAGTCACGGCCGCACGCCGTGCCTTGCCCAGGGTCAGGGCCTCGTCAGTGCGGTGGGCATAGGCGTTGATCAACAGTTGCAGGCGCCGTTCCATGTCGTCTTCGCTGTCGAACTTGGCTACGCCCTTGAGACGCACCTGGGCATACAGCGCTTCGATCTGGCCGTCGACCCGCAGCAGGCCTTGCCAACTGTCCTGGTAGTCATTGAGCAGTGGCAGCAGGTTGTCCATGGAGTCGTCTACCGGGTCCATGAACGGCGTGCCGAACGGCAGGTCTGCCGGCAGCAATTGGCGACGGCGCAAGGCATCGTCGAGGGTGCGTTGCTTGGCTTCCATGTCGGCGATCTGCCGGCCCACCAGTTGCAACTTGGCGGACAGTTGCTGGACGCGCTCGGTGAAGGCATCGCTGGAGCGCTTGAGTTCGTCCTGGGCGGCTTCCATTTGCGCCAGTTGTTCGAGTTTCTCGCCTTCTTCGGCGCTCAGGGTCTGAGTACGGCGGAAGTCTTCCAGAGCCTTTTGCGCGTCGAGAACCTGCTGGTACAGGGCTTCGGTCTGGGTCTTGCTCGCGGCGCGGTCGGCGGCCACGGCTTGCTGGGTCTTGAGCTGCTTGAGTTCTTTTTCCAGGCGCTCTTTCTGGTCGCGCAGCGCGGCGCGGTCAGCCAGGGCTTGCAGGGCTGGCGGCTCGATGTGGGACAGGTCGATGGACAGGCCCGGTACTTCGAAACGTTCACCCTTGAAGCCGTCGAGGATCAGCTCCATGGATTTGACCCACTCGCCGTTCTCGTCCAGCGCGATGCCGTGTTCGCCCAGTGGCAGGCTGAACAGGGCGCTGTTGAACAGGCGCATCAGGCGTTCGACGTCCTGCTGCGAGAACTCTTCGCGCAGGCGGGCGTAGCTGTTGTTGTCGGCGTGGTCGAGTTGCTGCTTGACCGACTTCAGGCGTTTTTCCAGATCCCGCAGGCGCTCTTCCAGGTCTTCGGCGCTGAACTGCCGCGACTGGGCCAGGGCACCGGCCAGTTCGTCGTGGGCGTCCTTGGCCGCGAGCAGTTGCTGCTCCAGAACCTTGACGTCATCCACCAGGGCAAAGCGGTTCTTGAGCACCGACAGCTCGCCGATCCAGCGCTGGATGCCGCTGATTTCCCGCTCCAGGCGCATCAGTTCCTGAGTGCCGCCGCGCTGGTCGTTCTGCAGCGAATCCTGTTCGTTGCGGTAGTGTTCGGCCTGGATGGTCAGCTCTTCCTTGCGCGCACTGGCGTAGTCCGACCAGGTGCCGAGCAACGAGTCGAGCAATGGCGACAGGCGATGCAGTTTGCCGCGCAGAATGTCGCGCTGCTTCACGCCATTGGCCAGGGCTTCCACCAGCGGGCCGGCGGCGACCAGGGAGTTGTAGTCCTGCTCCATGCGTCGTACGTCGCGGAAGGCTTCTTCGCACGCCGCAATGTAATCCACGCTACCGGAGCGCAGGCTGTGCTCGAAGGCATCGAGGAACAGTTGCTTGAGCTTGGCCGCAGTGATTTCGCGCATGTGCAGCAGGTTGATGAACAGCGCGCGGAAGGTCTTGAGGCTTTGCTCGCTGGTGGAGCGCAGCGGGATCAGCGTCAGGTCCAGCGGAATGGACGTATGACCGCCTACCAACAACCGCCGCAGTTCATCGGGCTTGAGCTCGTAGGCTTTGAGGCCTTCGCGCTCCAGGTTGGTGAACAGTTCTTTCTGACGCAGGCAGGTGTCGTCTTTCTGGTAGTGGGCCAGGTCCAGTTTGCCGGCGTAGGCAAAGAATTGGTGACCGAAGCCGCCGCCGGGGCCGCGACCGACCACGCCGATCACGTGTGGGCCGTGGGGCAGGGCGACTTCCACCAGGATGTAGCTGGTGTCCGAGGCAAAGTAGAAACGCCGGGACTGTTCCAGGCTGTACTTGCCGAAGCTCATGTCCGACATGCGTGCCAGGATCGGGAACTGCAAGGCGTTGATCGAAGCGGATTTACCGAGGTTGTTCGCGCCGTACACCGACAGCGGTTCTTCCAGCGGGAACAGGCCGAGGCTGTAGCCTGCGGTGTTCAAAAGGGCAAAGCGGCGGATGCCGTAGCGTTCCTTGCTCATGCGTCGGTCTCCTGTTCTTCGGCAATGGCGCGGGCCAGTGCGTCTTCTTCGCTCTCGGCATCAAAGGGGCTGAGGTCCAGCGGATCATCGGTTTGCAGCAGTTTCTCGTCGCTGTCTTCGTCGATCAGCACCGGCACGGGCAACGGCAGCACGCTGTGCAGGCTGGCAGCCAGGTCGCGGTCCTGCTGGACCGACAGGCAGACGTCGAGGAAGCGGTGCATCGGCGGCAGGAAGCGGTACACACCGTTTTCCTCGCCGGCAAAACCCAGTTGGGTCATGCGCCGCATGATTTTTTCTTCCAGCTCTTCCTGGGTCTGCACTTCGGCCTGGATGAACAGGTCGCGGTACTTGTCCAGCAGTGAGGGCAGTTCATCGCGGCCCAGGCTACCACCGTCGAGCACGGCGATCGGGTCGCGGCCCTGGTCGGCCAGGTGCTCGACCAGGATGAATGTGAACAGCGCCAGGCGCTGGGCGGTCTTGTTCACTGCGGCGGCAGCGAGGTCTGGCACAAAGTAATAGAAGCCACGGGTGTCGCACACCAGCTCAAAACCCAGGGCTTTGAACAGCGTGCGGTACTGGTCCTGGAAGTTCGACAGTTGCGCGTACAGTTCCGGGTCGCGGCGGCTGACGTGGTAACCCTTGAACAGCTCGCGAAAGATCGGCGCCAGCTGGGACAGTTCGGATAGATCAAGATGCATGGGGGATGCTCGCAGAATCCTCGGCGGCGTTGTCGCGGGCCGAGAGCAGGGCGAAGGAGCGCAGGCTGACCTGATGCTCGTGAGTGTGGTAGTCGCGGCGTTCCAGACGCTCGCGCTTGAAGCGTTTTTCCCGCGACAGGCGCGAGAACCAGTACAGCAATTCGTCGGTGGCGCCGTCCGGTTCCTGCTCCAGCAGCCAGGTCATCAAGTCCGGCATCGGCAGGGCGTCTTCGCAACGCTCGACCATCTCGCGCACCGTGCGTGGTGCCCGCGGCGCCTCGCCGCCCTTGTGGGTCTTGTGGGACTTGGGGAAGCGCGTCGGCTTTGGCTCGAAACGGGCCAGGGCGTAGACATAGGCTTCGACTTGGCTCGCACTGCCCAGGAAGGTGCTTTGCGGCCGGGTGAACAACGGCATGGCGGCCTGCGGCACGGCATCGATGCCTTTGCGCCGAATAGCCGCCAGGGCCAGGGCGGCGCCACGGGTCACGGCGTTGTGGCGGCGGGCCTCTTCGCGCAGTGGCAGGAGCAGTTCGCGGGCATGGCGCAAGGTCAGTTGGGCACTGGTCTGCATTTCGAGGATGCGCGCGTGGGTGCGCAGCAGCATGTCATCGTCCACCAGGTGGCCGAGGCGCTGCTGTTCGGTGAGCATGCGCAACAGCACGTTCTCGACCTTGCGCACGCCTTGCTCGAACGCACCGTCGGCGTTCACCAGTTGGATCATCGGTTCGACGTATTCGTCCCAGGTCGCCAGCACTTCGGCGTAGCGCTGACGCAGGGGGATCTGCCGGTCGCTGGTCTTGGCTCGTTCGGCCACGGCCACCAGGGCCTGTTCATCGTTGGCGAGTTTCTTGAGGACGTCGCGCACGCGCATGTCCAGCAGGCGCAGCTGACGGGCCAGGTCGTTGCCGTCGCGTATATCGAAGGCGTCCTGGATGTAGCCGGCCAGGCGCTCAAGGTGACGCAGGTAGGCTTCGATCTCCAGGCACAGGCCCAGACGGTGTTCGCGGCGCAGGTAAGCGAGGAAGTCGTGGATCTGGGCGTTGAGCTCGAAGCGATTCGGGCTTTTCGCCACTGGCACGAGGATGTCCAGGCGGATCCACACGTCCAGCAGGCTGGTGATGTCCTGGGGCGTGCTGTCCAGTTGTTGGGCGGCCAGCTGTGAACGCAATTCGTTGAGGCTCAGGGTGCCCTGGTCGAAGTGCTCGCACAAAGGTTCCAGCAATGCCCAGTGTTCAGCGAGGGCGCGCAAGACGCGCTTGGGTTCGATCATCGCAATGGCCGTCGGGTTGGCAATTAAAAGCGGCGATTGTACTGCATCGGGCCGCTTGCGATTCACCCCTGAGACGGACTGTCGTGTGGTATCGATCAACTATTGGCTCAACAGGGAAGCGATCCGCGTCGAAGGGCGGTAGAATCCCTCCCACTTTCAGTTATCCACAAGTGGCCGACCTTTGCTTATCGAGTCCCGTCGCCGCGCTTATCTGAGCGCCATGCAGGTGGTCAGCTGGCTGCCGCGTACCGAATTACCGTTCGCCGCCCCATCGCGGCCCGAGCTGCTGGACATGCCCGAGCCCGAGTACATTGCGCCGGTCGTGACCGCGCCCGTGGCCGCAACGGTTGCCGAGCCGGTGGCGCCCGTGGTCGAGCGGCCGAAAGTCGAGGTTCCGCGTCCGAGCCTGGCCTCGACCCGCACCAACGCCAAACCGGTGGAAGACGCTGTGGAGGCGCCAGTCAAGGCACCCTACGTCGCGCCGCCGCGTTTCGCCCTGCAGTTGCTGCGGGCCGGACGTTGCTTGTTGCTGGTGGAACTGCCCACGGGCGACCCCTTCCAGAGTCGCGATCCGGCCTACCTGCTGCTCAAGGACATGCTACGCGCCGCAGGCCTGCCGGACAGCCCGCAGATTATCGGTGAGCCGGTGCGTTGGCCGCTGTTGTCCCGCGGCACCATGGACCAGGGGCCGGAAGCGGCGCGGGATTTCGTCCAAGGCTTTGTTTCGGCACGGCTCGAAGATGAGCCCTGTGCGTGTTTGTGGCTGATCGGCCTGCCGGCGGTGAAGTTTGCCGGCGAGGCGGATGCCGAAGCGTTCAATCGCGAATTGCAGGTCGAAGGCCTGGGCTCGGCCTGGGCGTTGCCCGGGCTGGAACTGTTAATGGACACGCCACAGCGCAAGGCTGATGTCTGGCAAGCCATGCGCCGGCTGATGGCGCGCTGGAAAGAATCGAATGAGTGACGCTGTATCGTTCCGCCCGATGACCGAGGCGGACCTCGACGCTGTGCTGAAAATTGAATACGCGGCCTACAGTCACCCCTGGACCCGAGGGATATTTCTCGACGGACTGGGCAAATACCAGATCTGGCTGATGTTCGAAGGCCAGCAGCAAGTGGGCCATGGCGTGGTACAGATCATCCTGGATGAGGCGCACCTGCTCAATATCACCGTCAAACCGGAAAACCAGGGCCGTGGCCTGGGCCTGCGTCTGCTGGAACACCTCATGTCCATTGCCTACAAGGCCGAGGCCCGGGAGTGCTTCCTGGAAGTGCGTGACAGCAACCGCACGGCGTTCCGGCTGTATGAGCGCTATGGCTTCAATGAAATTGGCCGGCGCCGGGATTACTACCCGGCGGTGGGCGGGCGTGAAGATGCGGTGGTCATGGCTTGTACGCTGGTCGACTGAACGCCACCCCCTGTGGGAGCGAGCTTGCTCGCGATGACGGCGTCACATTCAACATTCATGCAAGGTGACCCACCGCTTTCGCGAGCAAACCCGCTCCCACAGATGTGGCGTCATACACTTATGTTTTGAGCTCAGCAAATTCTAAGTGAGAGCGATGGCGTCAGCCCTATCGGCGCTTACCGCTTGCCATCCAACGGATCGATATTTGCCATTTCCGCCTCATCCAGCCCGTCGCCCCCGCCAATATCATTTTCATCCACCACGCTCAGGTCCCAGTCCGCCCGTTCGTCGTCGCCGGCTTCGTGGGCGTCCCGGGCACCGTCTTCGCGGATAAGTGTTTCCGGGCTCATGTCGTCGTCGGTTGGTTCGTGATCCTCCGTCGAAGCTCCTGTCATACCCGCTTCGCGCACACGTTCCGGTGGCATCAACTGTTCGCGTTCGTTGTCCGGCAGTTCGTCGCCGATTTTCGCGCTGGGCTCATCCTCGTCGAATTCCAGCTCATGCAGCGAGCCCATGCGGTCTTCGTTGTCGTCGATGGGCTCCGGTTGCACCGCATCAAAGGGACGTCGTGAATCATTCATGGCAATTCCTCATACTGTGGGCCTTACTGGGTGGACCCGCAGCCGTGCCGAGAATTCCAACGGCATCATTGAAGTGACCTCGACAGGCGGTCGACTGTCAAAGTTGCGCACTATTCTCGAGGGCTAGAAGCATGAACGAATTACAAGATCTGATTGATAACAACGCGCGCTGGGCCGATGCGATCAAGCAGGAGGATCCTGACTTCTTCGCCAAGCTGGCCCGTCAGCAAACCCCGGAGTATCTGTGGATCGGCTGTTCCGATGCCCGGGTGCCGGCCAACGAGATCGTCGGCATGCTGCCGGGGGATCTGTTCGTACACCGCAATGTGGCCAACGTGGTGCTGCACACTGACCTCAACTGCCTGTCGGTGATCCAGTACGCGGTGGACGTGCTCAAGGTCAAACACATCCTGGTCACCGGCCATTACGGCTGTGGCGGTGTGCGTGCCTCGATGCAGGACCGCCAACTGGGCCTGATCGACGGTTGGCTGCGTTCGATTCGCGACTTGTATTACGAGAACCGCGAAGTGTTGGCCAAGCTGCCCACCGAAGAAGAGCGCGTAGACCGTCTGTGCGAACTCAACGTGATCCAGCAGGTGGCTAACGTCGGCCATACCAGCATCGTGCAGAACGCCTGGCACCGTGGGCAGAGTCTGTCGATTCATGGCTGTATCTACGGCATCAAGGACGGGCGCTGGAAAAGCCTGGACACCACGATCAGTGGTTTCGAGCAATTGCCGCCGCAGTATCGCTTGCGCCCGGTCGACGCGCCCTGAGCGCCATCGTCTCAAGGCCTATGAGTTGTCCCGCGTCAGCCTAGGCTGACGCGGGACATTCTGAGGTTTACACCGCCTCAGCCGGCAACGGCATTGGCACCTTCAGTTGCGGCAGTTGCGACTTGATCGCCGGCGTTTCGCATTTTTTCTCCGCGTCAGCCGGGGAGAGGTTGCGAATCGAGGTATAGAACAACTCGCAAGTCTGCTCTTTTTGCGTCACCTGCCAAGTCTGGGTGCATTGGTTCAGCAGGGTGCTCGGATCGGTGCCCGGCTTGCTGCCCATACCGGCCTGCCAGCACGCGGCACTCAGGTCCTGACCCATGACTTTCAAGCCGGCGGCATCTGCCTTGGCTTCGTCACCGTCGTAGTTGTCCTTGTCAGCGGCGTACCAGATATAGCTTGGGTGGTTGGAGCCCAGCACCGGAACCTTGGTCCCCGCGGCCGGGGTGATGGTTGCCAGGCCAAGCACGCCCACGGTCTGGCCGTACTGGGTCTTGATCCAGTTCCTCACAGGAGCGCCGAAAGCCACCATCGGCAACGCGGCCCCGCTTGTGCCCTGAGTGACCTCCTTGACCATGGTGGTCTGGTAGTCGTTGAAATAATCGTAGAGTCCTTCCAGCGTGCTGCCAGCATTGGACGGGGCCGCGATTGGCGCGATATCGATGATGGTCTGGTAGGCGGGCGTCTGGTCAGCGGCAATGCCGTTGACGGTCAGCAGCGTGGCCCAGCGGTCGGTGGTGGCCGACTCCAGGTAATCCTGGGCCTGGGTCAGGGAGTAATCCGGTGGGAAGTGCAGCAGCTCGACACTCTTGCGGTTCTCCAGGGCCATGCCCAACGGCAGGAACAGGTACCAGTTGTAGGACCATTTCTTGTCGGTGTTGAGTTTGCTGGCGCCGTTGTACGCCAGGTCCCCCGCGTCGAGCAGTGCCTTCAGCGGTTGGCCATAGTCCTTTGGCACGCCGCTGATGTGGGCATAGACTTTATCGTTGTCGCGTTTGACGCTGACCTTGGCCGTGCTGTAACCGTCGCGCTGGACGCTTTGGGTCAGGTAATGCTCCACGGTCTGTTCCAGGGTCCAGTCGCGAAAGCAAATCACGTTGCAGTTGTTGGGATAAGCGAAGAGGCGGGTGACTCGTTCGGTGCTGCCAAGCTGTACATCGATGTCGGCGGCGTGGGTGGCGGCACTGAAGGCCAGGGCGGCAAAAGAAAGTACGGCGAGTTTGGACATGCTCAGATCCTTTTCAGCGTGTGAACCCCTCGAAACAGGGCGTAGCCATACTGAAACAGACCGAGCCGAAGAAAAAGTGGGCCGACGGAAATATCGGCCCTTTTTTATGGCTTTATGGCATCACTGGCGGCAAATAGCTCAACGTCGTCCCCAGCGCCCACAGCAGCGCCAGCACCAGCGGCGTATGCACCAGTAACTGCACGAAGGAGAAACCGATCAAGTCCCTGGCCTTTAACCCCAACACCCCCAACAGCGGGAGCATGTAGAACGGGTTGATGAGGTTCGGCAGCGCTTCGGCGGCGTTATAGATCTGTACCGCCCAGCCCAAGTGGTAGTTCAGGTCGTTGGCCACCTGCATGACGTAGGGCGCTTCGATGATCCATTTGCCGCCGCCCGAAGGAATGAAGAAACCCAATACCGCCGAGTAGACGCCCATCAACAGGGCGTAGGTGTCATGGGAGGCGATCTGTACGAAAAAGGTCGAGATGTGATGGGCCAGCGTCTGGGCATCGCTGCCCTTGACCGTGGTCAACAAGGCGGCGATCGAACCGTACAGCGGGAATTGGATCAATACGCCCGTGGTGGTGGGCACCGCACGGGCCACCGCATCGAGAAAACTGCGCGGTCGCCAGTGCAGGAGCGCTCCGAGCATCAGGAACAGGAAGTTGTAAGTGTTGAGCCCGGAAATGGCGCTGATCGCCGGTTTAGTCGAGAACTCATGGAACAGCCAGCCGGCGGCGAGTAGCACCAAGGCGATGGTCAGCAGCGGGCTGTGTTCCAGCCATTCTCCCGGGCGGGTGCGTGGCTGCAGCGCCGGCATGCTGAAACTGGGGTCGATGCCGCAGGCGGCGGCGTCACGGGCGCTGTTCGGGCCGGGAGCGGTGGCGTAGGCGACGATCAATGAGATCACGATCAACGCCAGCAGCATCACCCCGGACTGCCAGAGGAAGATGGTCTGGGTGAACGGAATGACACCGGTGATCGACAGGATCGACGGCGGCAGGCTGGCCGGGTTGGCCTGCAATTGCGCAGCCGACGAAGACAGCCCCAGGGCCCAGACAGCGCCCAGGCCAAGGTAGGCGGCGGCGCCGGCGGCGCGATAGTCCATCTTAAGATCGGTGCGACGGGCCAGGGCCCGCACCAACAGACCGCCAAACACCAGCGACAGGCCCCAATTGAGCAACGACGCGACCATGGAGATCAGCGCTACCCAGGCCACGGCGGAGCGGCCGTTCTTCGGGATACGCGCCAGGCGATCGATCAACTTGACGGCTGGCGGCGAACTGGCGACCACATAACCGCCGATCACCACGAAGGCCATTTGCATGGTGAACGGGATCAGGCTCCAGAAACCATCGCCGAACGCCATGGCGGCGGCTATGGGGGTGGCGCCGATCAGTTGCGTCGCCAGTGCGACCACCAGCACCGCCAACGCGGCGAAGACCCAGGAGTCGGGAAACCAGCGCTCGGCAAAACTGGAGCAGCGCAAGGCGAAGCGGGCGGAGCGACTGTCTTGGATGTCGGTGGTCACGGCAATTACCTCGTTTTTATGGTTATGGGTATTGGTAGTGGCAAGGGCTTCAGCAGCCAGGGGCCAACAGTAGAACAATCCAGTGACCATGGAAGGTTCATCAGGGTTCGAGGGGGCACACGATTAATTTCCAGGTCGACCAGTGGTGCTCTTTAGAAACAAATCACCGGGCCGATGGCAAGAGAACAAGCTATTTTTAAATTCTCCTGCCTGCCGGAGCTTGCCCATGTTCAACAAACGCTTGAAGCAGGAGCTGTCGGCTCTTCGTCAAGAACTGTCCAGCCTCATGCAAGTGAAAGAAAGCCTGGACCGCGAAATGCTGGCGCTCACGTTGGATGCCGACGGGCGGGTGCAAACGGTCAATCAGAATTTTCTCGACGAAATGCACTACAAGAGCCAGGACTTGATTGGCCGGCCTGTCGAAGAACTTGTCCCGGCGTATTTGAAATCCAACGAGTTCCAGATTCGCTTCAAGTCGGCGCTGACCCGTGGGGAACACTTCTCGGGTGCCGTGCGCCTGTTGCGAGGCAATGGCCAGGAAGCCTGGTTGCGTTCGATCCTTCAGCCAGTGCGGGCAGTTGATGGGCGAGTCCGCTATTTTTCAATGTATTCCAGTGACCTGACCCGCACCATCGAGGGGTCTCGCGAGCATGAAAACCTCATCGGTGCGTTGGTGCGTTCAACGGCGGTGATTGAGTTCGACCTCGGCGGTCACGTGTTGACGGCCAATGACCGCTTCCTCAGCGCCATGGGTTACAGCCTGGCGCAGATCAAGGGTAAGCACCATCGCCTGTTTTGCGAGCCTGAAGAATACAACAGCGCGGCCTACCAGCAGTTCTGGCAGCGCCTGAACAGCGGCGAGTTCGTGGCCGGCCGCTTCAAGCGTATCGACGCCAATGGCCGTGAGGTCTGGCTGGAAGCCTCCTACAACCCGGTGCTCGATGCCAACGAGCGCCTGTATAAAGTGGTCAAGTTCGCTACCAACATCACTGACCAGGTCAACCAGGAAAAAGCCGTCGCCGAAGCGGCCAACATTGCCTACAGCACCTCATTGCAAACGGACAGTTGCGCCCAGCGCGGCACTACGGTCGTGACTCAGGCGGTGGATGTGATGCACGACTTGGCCCGGCACATGCAGACCGCCGGCGAAGGGATCGAGGCGCTGAATGAGCAATCCCAGGTGATCGGTACCATCGTCAAGACCATCAGCGGCATCGCCGAACAGACCAACCTGCTGGCGCTCAACGCGGCCATCGAAGCGGCCCGGGCGGGAGAGCAGGGCCGAGGTTTCGCCGTAGTGGCCGATGAAGTGCGGCAACTGGCGTCGCGAACCAGCCAGGCAACCGATGAAATCGTCAGCGTGGTTCGCCAGAACCAGGACATGGCCCGCAATGCCGTAGCGCTGATGACCGACGGTCAGCACCAGGCTGAACAGGGCCTGGCCCTGGCAGCCGAAGCGGGGACGGTAATTGTCGAGATTCAGGATGGGGCGAAGAAAGTGGTTGATGCGGTGAGTCAGTTCGCCAATCAATTGTCGACCTGATTTTATCGTTTTTTACATATTAATTATTGTTTTGCGATAATTTTAACGCTATGTTTTGGGCTCCTCTTGTTCTATTGGAGCCTCACATGCATTCGAATCGTCTTGCCCTGTACAGCCAGCGCATGGCTGCCATAACGCTTGTTTTCATTGTCGCGATGATGGCCATCAACGCCGCAGCCTGGCTGTTTCCTGGGGTGGCGTCGCAATATGGTCTGGGGTTTTCCCTGACCGAGCGGCAGCTGTCGAGCCTGTCTGACGGGGCGATGGAGTTGACTGGCTGGCAATGCCTTGGCGGGATCTTTTTATCGAGTATTCCTTTGCTGGTCCTGGCGTCTGGGCTAGCCAACCTGCGGCAGTTGTTCAAGCGGTATGCCCAGGGCCAATACTTTTCCAGCGAAGCAGCGGTTTATCTGGGAAAGGCGGGGCGCGCGGTTGCGCTATGGGTGCTGCTGGATTTCCTGTGTGAACCGTTTCTCAGCCTGCTGGTGACGATCAATGCGCCGGTCGGCCAGCGATTGCTTACCCTCAGCATTACCGCCCCGTCTTTTGTCGCTTTGTTTCTTGCGGCCTGTATTGCGATCATTGCCCGGATACTGTCCCAGGCTAGTGAAGTCGACTCAGAAAACCGAACTTTTGTTTGAGATACTCATGCCTATCGTTATTCAACTGGATGTAATGCTGGCGATGCGCAAGGTCAAGTCCAAGGATCTTGCCGCGGCCATAGGTATTACCGAAGCCAACCTTTCCTTGCTCAAGCAAGGAAAGGTCAAGGGTATACGGCTGGCGACCCTCGAAGCCATTTGCAGCTATCTGCAATGTCAGCCAGCCGATCTGCTGGTCTATCAACCCCAGAGCGAGATTGATCAATCCCCCAGTGCTTGACCCTCGCGCCGTGGGTCCGCCCCGCCAGCCAGTGACACTTTTCCTTGCCCGTCACGCACCCGGACGATTGCCTGGGTGCCACTGTTCATGTCGATTTCGCTCACGGTGTGGCCTTTATCCTTCAATGCCTGGATCAACGCCGGGCTGAACTGGCCCTGTTCCAGTTCGGTGGGGCCGTTGCGGCTGCCGAAGTTGGGGAGGTTGATGGCGGTTTGCGGGTCCAGGCCCCAATCCAGAAGGCCAATGACTGACTTGGCGACGTATTCGATGATTTGCGAGCCGCCGGGGGAGCCGACAGCGGCCAGGAGTCTACCCTGATGATCGAAGATCAGCGTCGGTGCCATGGACGAACGTGGGCGTTTGCCAGGCTCGACGCGGTTGGCGACTTTTTGCCCATTCTCTTCGGGGATGAACGAGAAGTCGGTCATCTGGTTATTGAGCATGAAGCCCTGGACCATCAAGTGTGAGCCGAACGCCGATTCCACCGTCGTGGTCATGGACACCGCGCCACCCTGGTCATCCACGGCCACCACTTGCGAGGTGGAAATACGCAGGGGTGAACGGTCCGGGGCATAGGCCACCTGGATGCCCGGTGGTGTGCCGGGCTTGGCGACACCCATGCTGCGAGGGCCGATCAGGCTGGCGCGGCTGGCAAGGTAACCCTGATCGACCAGGCCTTTGAGCGGCACGGCTACAAAATTTGGATCGGCAATGTATTGGGCGCGGTCGGCATAGGCCAGGCGCTCGGCTTCGGCGATCAGGTGCACCGCTTCGGGGGCGGGTTCAATGCCGGCGGGTTTAGCGGTCTTGAGGGGCTTCAAGGGCGCAAGGGCCGCGTTGCTGTCGTGCTGTTCGAGGGCCTGCAACGTCCCGAGGATCTGCGCCACGGCAACCCCGCCCGAAGACGGTGGTGGCATGCCGCAGATTTGCCAGCGCTTGTAGTCGGTGCATAGCGCTGGCCGCTCCCGTGCGGTGTAGCCCTGGAGGTCCGCCAGCGAAAGACTGCCGGGGTTGGCGTGGCCCTGCACCTTGGCGACGATCTCCTCGGCAACCGGCCCTTTGTACAAGGCATCGGGACCTTCGTGGGCGATGCGCTTGAGCACGCCGGCCAATGCCGGGTTTTTCAGCACGGTGCCGACCGCCTTTGGGCTGCCATCGGCATTGAGGAAGTAGGCCGCCATGTCTGGCGAGCCCGGCAACGACGGGTCGGACGCGATCAAGGCATGCAGCCTGGGAGAGATCGCGAAGCCCTGCTCCGCCAGCGCGATGGCCGGCTCGAACAGCGTCGCCCATTCGAGACGGCCATGTTTGCGATGGGCCAGTTCCAGTCCGCGCAACACCCCCGGTGTACCCACGGAACGACCGCCGATCTGTGCGGCAGTAAACGGCATGGGTTTGCCGTCAGCCTGCAGGAAAAGTCTTTCGGTGGAGCCAGCCGGTGCCGTTTCGCGACCGTCATAGGTGCGCACAGCCTTGCCGTCCCACAACACAATGAACGCCCCCCCGCCGATGCCAGAGGATTGCGGCTCCACCAGGGTCAGCACCGCCTGCATCGCAATGGCTGCGTCGATGGCTGAACCGCCACGTCGCAACATCTCCCGCCCGGCCTCAGCCGCCAACGGGTTGGCCGCGGCGGCCATGTGCTTGTCGGCGTGGCGGGACTGTAGATCGGCGCGGTAGCCGGCCGCGATTTCCGGTGGGGCGGGCAGTGCCGGTGTGGTGGAGGAGGAGGGTGGAGCCTTACAGGCAGTGAGCGTCAGAGCGACAGCCAACAGCGAAACAGCTGACAGGCGATGAAGATTGGGTTTCAGATCTATAAACATGTGTCGCTCCATCCGTGGGCCAGGGAGATAGAACCGACTGTAGCGACGCGAGGCGTCTGGCGCAAATCAACGGGGTTCTGAACAAAAAGCTTGTTGTCAGTGCAATGTTGTTCACTTGAGGCGTGTGCGCCACAGATTCATCTATTTTATTGAGTGAACAGCATTGCGTTGCGCTTTGGGTGCTATTCATCCCTGCGAGGATCGTTCAGCAAAATAGTCGCCATGCTCCCCAGCAATGAACTCTGCGTAAGTCAGTCTCTCGGAGAGCTGGATGGCTCCATCTGGATGAAGAAATGGCATAAGCCGGCGAATAGAAAAACCTTCAGATATCAACAGCTCCCACATATCATTTACTGCTGCCCGATATTCGTCCGTACCGTAGTCGAAGCTGTAGCTTGACCACTCGAAGATGATCTTCAACCGAGGAGAGTTTTTTATCATGGCTTGTGCGCCCGCTATGACATAGGGCTCAGCTGCTTCGACATCACAATGCAGTAGGTCAACTTGGGCTTCGCCCATGACGTCGTCCAACGCCAATGTCTTGGCGTTGAATTTATTCATAATTCCTTTGCCGGGAGTCCACTGGCCGTTATGATCGAGAATAGACGGTACAGAATCCTTGGACCAAAAGGGGTCTCCAGTGCTCGGCTGTTCTGTTGCATTGATTTCAAGATGACCGCCTCCTGCAAACTGATAATCAAAGGCAAAGCGGAAGTGCTCTCCCGTTTCTCGAAAAACCGCTCGATTGAACACGGTCGTTCGATCGGGGATGCCGGCATACATTATCGTTTTTAGCAGAATGGCAAAAACTACGGGATTCGCTTCAAATGAGAACACTTTGCCCTTGTTGCCGACAATTAAGCCGCCCAGGCTGGTGTAGTAACCAAAATTTGAACCGACGTTGACATAGGTATCGCCGAGCTTCAGCTTTTCTTGCACTAACCGAGTTGTCCAAGGTTCATGCACACCGTCACGAATAATACCTACTGCCACATCAACATTGTAGGATGGCACGACGACGTACCCTCCCCATCGGGTTCTAACCAGACAGAGATCACGACCTAGATAAGAAACGCTGTGATCGTTTGGAAGGCTCGAACGTATTTCGTTAATTTTTCGATCGATCTCCCGAACGGAGAGGTCTATGTTGTCGATGGCCTCCCGTCCGTGCAGGGCAAACTTCACTGTATTTTTCATACCTTCAATTAGCATCTTTATTCGGTTGCCGGCCAAATCGTTCCCCTCGTTTCTCGTCGATTAGTTAATAAAGTGGACGCTTCAAATGTTGCTTCGACTTGGGCAACGTTCCATGTGCAATTCCAAATCTTGATTCGCCTCAAGCCTGCCGTTGACAAGACGAATGGTGCGACTTGTCATGCGTTTCAACAGCTCTTCATTATGTGAAGCAAATAGAAAGCCTTCATTTCTCTGAATGTAGCTTTCAAGACGATCATTGGCCTTGTTTTGGAAGGCTTGATCAGCAACACCAATCCATTCGTCCAACAGGAGGATATCTGCCGGTTCTACCGTGCTCATGGCAAATTGGATGCGACTGTACATGCCTGGGGAATAAGTCCCTAAGGGCATGTCGAAGAACGCACCAATGTCTGAGAATGCTTCAACGTCGGAAACATATTCCGACTCCGTGATGCTTTTAATCCCAAGAAGGGCATAGCGCATCTTAACGTTCTGTCTCCCTGTCAGTGCGGGCACCGTACCCGCACCGATGGTAAGCAAAGTGCGTATGGATCCGTGGACTTCCACCGAGCCTGACGCCACAGGCAGCATCCCTCCGATGAGCTTGAGAAGAGTGGTCTTTCCGTTACCGTTTCCGCCGACAATACCAATGCGTTCACCTCGGCGGACTTCAAGGGATATGTTTTCCAGCGCCCGTAATACGATGGCCCCATTCTTCCGGCGAATGATCCGAGGGTCTGTACCAACGACCTCTTGCTTGACTCCTCTCAAAGGTATTTCGACAGTGGCGTTACAAATCCGAACGACGATATCTGCAGTATCCATGCTAGGACATCCATCTGTAGACAACAAGGCAGCGGTTTACCGGAAAAAGGAGATACGACATGATAATTCCCATCGCTATCAACCCGAGGCTAATGAAAATCGAGACCAGGGGGAAACCTCCATCAATAATAGGGGCTCGAGCCAACTCTATGAGATGGAAAATTGGATTAAAATCTACAAGCCACCTGTGAGACTTAAGACGATCGGGGGCCCACAGAATCGGCGTCAATAGGTATATCGCAAATAGGATTTGCGGCAAAAATCCCCGAAGGATTCTTACCCTGTCGAAGAGGTACGCGAGGGGAAGGGACCAAGTGAACAAAACCAGCGTCAGCAAAATTAACCCTGCAACGAACGCTAAATAGTTAGCGGCGAATACGATTTCCGGGTTCACAAAAAAAATAATGACAAACGATCCGCAGATCTTGAGCAGCAGAGCAACGGTAAATTCGTATGTTGAAACAAGATTGCTTATGAAGCCTGAGATGTTGGGGAACGATATGTAACGCATGGCCTTATCGTTGGAGTAGGATATGTCTGAGACGAAAATCGAAATACCTTGCCAGATGGAAAATGATACGGCGAAGAATGGAATGAACTCTACCAAGGGTTCGTTAAAAACGAGCCCCATGACGGAGCCCAAAAGGAGAACGTGGATTAATACCGAGATGAAGGGCGCAATGAGCCCCAGTCCCGAATTGCGTTTGTTTTCCGCAACGTCCGCCAAATAAAGCTGCCACGCCAGTTTTCGTTGTGACACGAGAACACGCACATCTGTGAAGAAGTCACGTTCAATCCATCGCCATTGGTTGCGCTTTAACATGGAGTTTAGTTCTCCATGATCAGCTGCTTCGCGGCAGCTAGGTAACTGGCTGAACGATGCTCGACGCTAAATTTTTCAAGATAACTTTTCCGAGCGTTGATGCGACTGGGGCTGTCACCGTCGGCCAGCAACAGCTTCTCCGCCAACTCCATATGGTTGCCGATTTCAAAAAAAGAAACCGCACCGGGCTGATACCGATTCAGCTCACCGAAACACTTCGTGTGGGAGCAATATAGGGGACGGCCCATGTCCAGTGCCAGAGCCGCTGGGCCTGACGACGTCTGGCCCACCTCCGCGTACGGCAGCACCACCGCGTCGCAGGCCAACATAACCTGATTGAATTCTTCATTATCAAGTGCACCGCAAAAATGAACTCGTTTGCTCAATCCCGGATGCTTCCTGATGACTTTGAGTAGTTTTTGGATATAGGGTGCTTCAACGCTTCCCTTGTCGATTCCCTCGGGATGCAAGCCACCTACCACGAGTAAATGGTGGTCATCGGATAATGCGCTCAAGGCTCTGATTGCGATTTCGATGCCCTTATAGGGTGACAAAAATCCGAAGCAACCCACCAATGTAGCGCTGCTGCTGATGTTCATCTGCGCCAGAATTACTGACTTGGCGTCATCGTGATCCATGTGTTCTCTAACGTCCTTACTGATGAAAGCAAGGGGCTGGTGCGTAATGCTGTCTTTGCGAACACCCAGTAATGCAAAGTTCTTTGCTTCGCGCGCGGTTTGAACAATGTGGTGAAATTTTTCGGGGCTCTTTCGAACTTTTGCAAATAGCCTGTCAAATACGTAGTTGCCTCGCCACGTTCGCAAGTAGTCAATTACACCCCTCCGACTGAAGTGGAGCTTCGGGCTGTCCAAAGGGGGGACTGTATGGTAAGTGATAATCACTTTTTTGCTTTTGCTAATGATAGCGTTCAGGTTGCGCCAAATCTGGGTTGGTGAGAAACCCAGAAGGCCAGGTTCGAATTGAATGTTAATAACCTCTGCTCGCTCAACCTTTTGCAGGAGGACATTAAATTCAGCTCGCGCCGCCCGTTTTGCATAGGGTGATTGGGACCTGAGAAGATCAACAGGCAAAGACGCGATTTCTATATCGAAGTCATTCTGTTGTCGTAAAGGAAGCTCCAGGAATTCAACGTATTGCGCGATTCCACACGCTCGATGATAACTGGAAATGATTAAGAGCTTGGGGAGCTTCTGCGCTTGATCAGTCTGCGATTTTATATTCAAGTGTTCCATAAAATTCCACACAGCTGGATGGCTGTTACATTGGATAAGTCGATGGGCTACGGCCTGCCGGTGTTAGCTATTTTGGCTTTCCACCAGACATCATGTCCTGGTACATCTCGGCGTACGCGCGGCTCATCATCATTCCCGAGAAAGTCTCTTCGAAGCGGCGGCGAGCGGCCTTCCCAAAACATTCTGATTCGGTCGTTTCGTGAGCGAGTCTATTTATAGCGTCGGCGAGCGCTTGAACGTCATTCGCTTTGACCACCAGGCCCGTTTTTCCATGCAGATTTATGAAGCTTGTACCTGTGCCTATTTCGCAAGTGATCATCGGCTTGCCGAACATGGCAGCCTCAACCAGCGAGAGACCAAAGGCTTCCGAGCGCATGTTTGACGGGAAGACGAATGCGCTACATTGTTCAAGTAATGCAATTTTTTCTCGATCAGAAAGCGCGCCGACAAAGTGTATGTTTCTCAGTCCGAGTGTCGCGGCCTGTCTCTTCAGATCCCTTTCCATCGGCCCGTTTCCAACTATGATCACGTCGGAATCAATCTTGGTCGCGGCCTCCAAGAGAATGTGCAGTCCCTTATAATAGCGAAGCACGCCAACAAAGAGGAAAAACGGCCTCGGGAAGCGAGAACGCCACTTTGCTTTTTCTTCCGGCGTCGCCGCAGGATAGTCGGCTTCATCCAATCCAAGGGGTATCGTCGTTGTTTTTGAAGTGTAGCGCTGCAGTACCGTACTCGTTTCGATATAGCGGGGCGATGTTGCGACAATGCGGTCAACGCTTGATAAAAATCGATGCATCAGTGGCGTATAAAGTCGCAGCAATAACTTTTGTTTCACGATATCCGAATGATAAGTGACTACGGTCGGCTTGCCAGGAGGGGATGCCAGATGAACGATATCCATCATCGGCCAAGGGAAATGATAGTGAATGATGTCAGCCTTTGCGGCCAACTCACGGAAATGCTCGATCACTTCCCGCGAAAAGCCAGTGGAGGCAAATTCAAAGTCGAGCTTTGACTTATGGGCTATATGACCGCCAAACTCGACGGTGCCACTTTCAGGGTTTTTACTGAGAGAAAGCACGTCGGATTTTATTCCGTAATTCGCCGCCCCGTTGGTAATCGCGTGGATCGAACGTTCGATACCACCAAAAGTATCCGGCCAATACGTTTTATAGAAATGCAGAATCCGCATAACACTCCACTGCTGGCCTTGGATGGCGAGCGACTCTTTCCAACGGTTTATTCAGTTGTCAGATTTCCCTGGCGCAAGCTCAGGGGCACGCCACGAGGGAGATTGGTGGGTCGCTGGGAGCAGCCAGGGGCTTTACGGCTGGCGATGACCCAGGAGCCGCCCTGATCAGGTGCTCGTCGAAAGGGGGGGCGTGTCTCAGCGGGCGGGGTTGAGTTCTTGCCACGTAATCGAGATATTGCGTAAGGGCGCTGACGAGATGATAGAAAATCGAGGCGGGTACATCTTTGGCCCTTGGCCTGCCTTTTTCATCGATCACGTCAATCCACAGGCCCTTTGGGGCTTGTTCGATATGCCAGCGGAATAGACGTCCCACCCGTGCCTCGACTTCCGGCTTGAGGTCTGGTCCACCATTGCCATCGAGTGCGATAGCCGCCTTTACAGCTTCGCTCTGGGGCCAGCTGCGCGAAAGGGTGTCAAGCGGCAGGCCATGGCGGGAAACCGCGCCATAGGCGAGTTCCGTGGTGCGGTTCAGCCCGTTGGCAATCGCCGAGGCATACAGTTTGCGCGCGTGGCGGATCACATCTTT
This sequence comes from Pseudomonas viciae, assembly GCF_004786035.1. Classification (NCBI taxonomy): domain Bacteria; kingdom Pseudomonadati; phylum Pseudomonadota; class Gammaproteobacteria; order Pseudomonadales; family Pseudomonadaceae; genus Pseudomonas; species Pseudomonas viciae. The sequence goes on along the minus strand of NZ_CP035088.1, from coordinate 5,634,343 downwards.
CTGGCCGGATGCTGCGGCAAAATTGGATAGAAGATAGGCCCATTCAAAATGGTGTCCCGGCTCCGTCCACTCGCCTTTTTCGCCCGGTGCGCGCTCCCAGTCATCGGTAAAATACTCGCCGAGTGTCCATGTTTCAGCATCGAAGAAGTGTTGCCGGAAGAGGTCGACAATCCGCGCGGCCTGTTGCAGATAATCCCGGTTTCCCGTCACGTCGTACCAGGCAAGGAACGACTCCAGTAGATGCATATGCGGGTTGGATCGGCGCAAGCCAGTATCCCCTGGCACCCCCAGGAAACCGCGCAGTTTGGAGTCGGCAAGATTCTGTTCGAGGAAGGCAAAGGTTTGCGTGGCGAGACCAAGCGCCTGCGGATGACCTGCCCGATGGGCATGCGCCAATGCCAAAAGCACGAAGGACTGATCGTAGGCATCTTCTGCGCCATCGAGAACCGTGCCATCAGGATTGAAGGTCTTGATCCAGCCGCCACGATCCGTCCGGCCGTTGGTGGTGATGAACTGTATGCCGTGATCAATCAGATCATAGGCCGGTCCATCCCAGCCCATTTCATGCGCCACTGCGAAGGCGTAGATCTGCCGCGCCGTGGTGCGCATCCGTTTGGGTCTGGTGATGGGGGTGGCATCAAAGGTCAGTGCCTCGTGAAAACCGCCGTAGAGCCGGTCAACACCGATTGTCGACCAGAGCGGCAATGTCTCCTCGAACAGCCAATGGCGAACCCGCTTCTCATAGGCACCAATCTGCGGCAGGCGGTCCTGCGCTGGCGTGAACTTGGTTTCAAGGCGGCCGGTTTTCTCCAGCTGTTCGACGATCTTGCGAACATTCTGACTTTCGGCGACAGGAGCGACGAATGTGGCATCGCAGGTTGACACAACAGCGAGATCACGAAGGCCTATGGCGGAAAGCAGGCGGCCATTGCTGTGCAAATAGCTGTTCTCACAATCGATGGCGATGACATCGCCAACAATCACATTACCGTTGCCGTCGGTTGAGCTGACTTCGAGGAGCGATTGCCACGATCCGAGATCGTTCCAGCGAAAGCGTGCCGGAACCAGCGCAATGTCCTTGGATTTTTCCATAATGGCGTAGTCGACGGAAATGGACGCCACATCTGCATAGAGGTTATGCGGCAGATAGGTGCCAAAGACATTGCTTGTCGCATTGTCGAGCGCGGCCACGGCTCCCTCCCAGATCGTCGACGCATGCGCGCGGAATGCATCGCGCATCGTGCTGGCGCGGAAAAGAAAAATGCCGGAGTTCCAGAGGAAACTTTTCGATTCGAGGTACTGGGTCGCAGTTTCCTCATTGGGCTTTTCTACGAACCGTATAACGTCACGGGTGTTCCCGGTCTGCGGGCCGACCTCAATATAGCCATAACCGGTTTCTGGCCTGTCCGGCTGGACGCCGAAGACAACGATACGACCGGCCATGGCCGCACCTGTGCCAGCCTCCACCGTGTCCCAGAAACCGCGATCCGTCGTTATTTCATGATCGGACGGCACGACGAGAACCAGATCATCACCATGCTCGCGCAGCGTAATCTCTGTTGCCAGCACAATGGCGGCGGCGGTGTTGCGTCCCACCGGCTCGAAAATCGCTCGCCCGCCTGACAGGTCGACACCGCAAAGGTCTCGGCTGATGCGGTCCGCATGACGTTCTGAGGTGAGTAGATAAACCGGAACAGAGGTATCGCCTCCTCGTGCCCCCATACGTTTGACTGTCCGCAAGAGCATGGAGCCCTGGCCGGACAGGTTGTGAAACTGCTTGGGGAAATCTTCACGCGACAAAGGCCACAGGCGTGAGCCAACCCCACCACTCATGACAAAGCTTATGATCGTTGTTTTTTTGGTCATTTTTACTTTTAACAGCAATCAAATTAGTTGAGATGGAGTCAGGATCACAGTTGCCGTCTTTTTCGCCCCGAGGTATCGAGCCGTCTGATCTTCGGGGCCTGGGCCAAGTGTTTACGGAAAACCACACATCCTGGCTTCCACCATGGACAAGTTATATCCCTTACTTGTCTGCCTCTCGGCGCTACCCTTCAGATCGTGGGTGTTTGTGAAGTAAGTCAGGAGGCCCGAATTATCACCGCTAAAATGAGTCCGGACCTTTGTGAGAGCGGCTGGTGCTTTTGCTGGAGGGGATAAAAAATAAAAAAATCTTCACGGATTGTCGAAAAATAGGCTCTTGATCTTCATGAAGAAGAACTCGCTGTCGCAATACCCATGAGGGGAACAGGATTTTCGGCCGCCGCTACAAGAAGGAAATCGGCTGGCGTGGGGAGTCGGATCGATCTGCAGAGCATCGCCATCAGTCTTGATCGTGACAGCAGAAAAACCTTCCCCAAAAAAGGAAGGAAAGTATTAATATCGCGCACAGGGACGCTGGTTTGTTAGATGGATTTGTTCACACGAACATTCATCAATCAAATCGGCGTTTTTTTTTCTGTGTTCTCGGGATTCCATACAGAGCCATTTGGCCCGGGGGCGTGGTATCCAGCGTTGCCTGATATTTTCCAGGATCTGGATAGGCGCAGCCATCCGGGCCCACGGCTCACAACATCTTTGCTTTCCCTGCTGATGACAGACTAAGAGAATGTAGCTAATGGATGACGGACGATACGAAAGACCGGCGGCTATGGTGGAGGGGGCGGTTCCGTCATCCAACCAGATGCCGCATATCCTACTTATCGACGATGCCCCGGAAGATATCCGCGCGACGCTCATTCTGCTAAAGACACAATCATGGCGCCTTTCGGTGGCCAGCGATGCCTACAACGGCTATCAGCGGGCGTTGGCACTGCGTCCGGACTTAATAGTTCTGGATGTACTTATGCCGCAGATGGACGGTTTCAGCCTGTGTCGACTACTGCGCGAGGCTCCGTCGACTCGGCAAATACCCATCCTCTTTCTATCTTCGGCGAACAGTTCTGTCGAGCGTCTGGAAGGGCTGACATTGGGCGGGGTCGATTACATATCGAAATCCTGCGAACCCGAGGAGGTGCTGGCGCGCATCCGCATCCATTTGCAGTTGACTTGGCGCGAACAGCCGGCCAACCCGTGCGACCTGACAGACCCCGCATTGCAAGGGGATGAGATCGTTCTACGGGCGGCGATGCGCCTGATTGGAAATCAACTGGACGACATGCCCTCTCTGGCCAAGATTGCACAAAAAGTCGGCACTCATGAGAAGCGCCTCTCTCGTATATTCCGCGAGCATCTGGGCATGACCGTATTCTCCTACATTCGCGATGCGCGATTGCGCCGCGGTCAGGAGCTGTTGGCCGAAAGTTCCATGAGCGTCCAGGATGTCGCCGAGCTGGTTGGTTTCCGCAGTGCCTGCAATTTCACCACTGCGTTTGGACAGCGACTAGGTATGACGCCCAGTCAGTTCCGCCAGCAAGCCCAAGGCATGGCTGATGCAGAGTTGGCTGAGTGCACATAATGCGGCTTCTACAGTCGCTGTTGCTGATGATTGGCTTATTGGTCAGCGGCCTCCTGCAGGCGGCTCCGGTAGAGGTCTGCCATGCGGATCACCTGAATTTGATCTCCGCTACGCAGATTTTCGAAGACCCGCAAGCAAGGCTGAGCCTGGAAGACGTTACGCAGCTTCCCGTAGCGAGTTTCAATGTCGCGACCACTGACTGGCCGACACAGGGTTACACCCAGTCCGCATTCTGGTTGAGGCTGCAGCTGACTAATTCGAGCAATAGGGCATGCTCGCGGTTGCTGGTTGTTGGCGCCCCACGCCTGGAAGATATCCAGGTATACCAAAGGAAAGCGGGGCGCTGGAGTCGTTCGCATGGGGGAAGCGCCTATCCCTTGGATGAATGGCCACTGCCCGCGGCACGTCAGCCCGCGTTCCAGCTCTCGCTGCCGGCGGGGGAGACCGTCATGCTGTTGGTCCGGGTGACCAGCACCTCACAGCTATTATTGGACCCGCAACTCTGGGCAGAGCGAGAGCTTCTTCGAAGTCAGCAACATACCTATCTGACCGATGGGCTGACGCTCGGCATTGTCTTGTTGATCGTCCCGTTCGGTCTCATCGTTGGCTGGATTTTGCATTCTCGACTGCTGGTGATAAATGCGGCCGCGGTACTCGGCAATATCCTGCTGACCTGTATCTTGAACGGCTATTTGGTGTTCTGGCCCGCGGCGCTCGGCTGGTCGCGGGAGTTACTGACGTTCGCCAGTGTGGTTACGTTCGCACTTTTTCTTTCCTACATGCGCGTGCTGTTACAGGTCTCTCGCCTGCCTAGAATCATTGGCTGGATATATTGCGTGCCTCTGTTGGGATACGCGCTTGGCCGACTTTGGTGGTTGAAGGTCGATCCTGCTCAGGGAGCATATTTTTTACAGCTGTTCCTGTTTAGTTTCTACGGGGCGCTGCTCCCTACGTTATTCATGGCGTGGCGAAGAAGGCTAGCCTACAACTGGATGGCTTGTCTGGTCCCGGGGCTGCTGCTCCTGCAGTTGGCTATTCGATACTTTTTCCCGCAGGAGCAGTTGCCCTGGCAGTCGCCCGAAAACAAATACAACTTATCGTCCACCTTGCCCGGCGTGGCGTTGTTGGTGTGTACGTTAATCATGGAGGTCAGCCGGAGCCGAATCCGGGAAAGGCACGCCCTGTCCAACCTGGAGTTACAACGACAAGCCGAGCATGAGCGCCTCGAAAGTACCGTGGCACTGCGCACCGCGCAGTTGCGTGAGTCGCTGGCGGCACGTAGCGGGTTGATGGCTCGGATCAGTCATGATCTGCGTTCCCCGCTGGTGCGCATCATTGACTACGCGCGCCTGTTGCATACAGGGTCGAACCGGGAATATCAGGCCAATATCGAGCGCAATGCTCGCCAGCAACTGGAGTTGATCGACGAAATGCTGGAGTTCTCCCATGGAGAACTGGAGCAAATGCAGTTAACCCTCGCGCCAGGTTATTTGTACGGCTTCTTGCAGGAGATCGAAGGCGAGGCGGGCTTTCTCGCATCGCGACAGGACAACACCTTTGAGGTTGTTCTGTCGGATGATCTGCCGGTACTGGTGCAGGCAGATTTCAAGCGTCTTCGGCAGATACTGATGAACCTCTTGGCGAACGCGGCGAAATTCACCCGTAACGGACACATCCGCTTCGAAGTGACCTGTTGCCCAGGAGCGGCCCCTGAAACAGTGGAGCTGTGTTTCAGCGTGGTCGACACAGGAATCGGCATTGATCCGGAGGAGGTCGAACAGTTACTTCTGCCCTTCCGCCGCGGACGCAATGCGCAACGCTACGAAGGCAGCGGGCTGGGTTTGTCGATCGTCACTCAGTTGCTGGAGCGTATGAACAGCCGGCTGGAACCGCAGGCCACAGAGCAGGGCGGCAGCCGATTCACTTTTCGTCTCCAGTTGGAATACGCTCGGGAACAGGACCTGGAGAGCGGCATCGTCGATAACAATGTCGCCCCCTTTGATGGCCAGGGCAAACATATCCTGTTGGTCGATGATATCGAGCAGAACTGTGAATGGCTGTACGACCTGCTGGCCGGTTATGGCTTTGACGTGAGCATGGTGGCGACCGGAGAAGATGCCTTGGTATGTCTGGGAGAGCAGCGGGTCGATCTATTGATCAGCGACCAGATGATGCCCGGTATGGACGGTTGGGAGCTGCTGCGACGTGTGCGTGACCGGTGGCGGCATGTGCCTGTGATGCTTTATTCGGCGGTCCCGGCACGCCGCCCGAACGCTCATCCGACGGACCTGGTATTCGATGCGGTATTGCTCAAGCCCGCTGACAGCCGCGAATTGCTGGCTTGCGTCAAGACACTGACCAGCTCAGAGACCGCGCGCCGAACGATGGCCTTGGAGCAATAACAGGCTCGGTTTGGGTTGTAGGCTGCTCTGGAGTGCGAAGCGCTCGCGAAAAGGGGCCGCTCCCCAGCGAGAGTGTGGTGGATCCCAGCTACAGTGCTTTTCTCAAGGCATAAAAAAACGGCTTATCTTTCGATAAGCCGTTTTTAGTACTTGGTGGCTACACAGGGACTTGAACCCCGGACCCCAGCATTATGAATGCTATGCTCTAACCAACTGAGCTATGTAGCCAAGTGGCGCGCATTATTCGCCGGTAACGAAGATGTGTCAAGCGTAAATCTGAAATATTTCTCTACGCTTTCAACCGCTTATCAATCCTCGCTGCAAATGCCCCTCAACCGAGTTGAAATCTCCCCGTATTGGCACTCAAGGCCTGGCTTCCCTTGCTCAGGGTATCCGCCGCCTGGTTCACGGCCCGTGCGCCATCGAGCAAGCGCATGGCCGCTTGATCGACCTGCTGGATATTGCCGCTGACCTCGTCGGCCGTGCTGGCTTGCTCATCCACCGCGGTAGCGATTTGCGCCAGGGTGTCGGTGACGCTTTGCACGGCGCTGGCGATTTCTGCCAGGCGTTCGCCAAGGCCGGTGACGGCTTGGGCGTCGGTCTGGGCCTGGCCGCAGGCGGCTTCCATCAGGCTGACCGCTTCGTTGACCGTGGCCCGCAGGCTGTCGACGGTGCCGGCAATCTGTTGCGTGGAAGACTGGGTACGTTGCGACAGGCTACGCACCTCATCGGCTACCACCGCGAAACCACGGCCCTGTTCCCCGGCGCGAGCGGCTTCGATGGCGGCGTTGAGGGCCAGTAGGTTGGTCTGCTCGGCCACGCCACGGATGGTATCGACCACCAGCTGGATCTGCTGCCCCTGCTCGCTGACCCGACCCAGTGCGGCGGCGGTTTCGTTGAGTCGCTGGTTGAGCTGCTGGATGCTCGCCGTGGTGCGTTGGCTGTCGCGGCTGCTGTCGGTGGCGATGCGCCGGGTCTGTTGGGCGCTGTCAGAAGCCTGTTCACAACTTCTCGCCACCCCTTGAGACGTGGCGGCCAGTTGTGTCGCGGCGGCAGCAATCTGGCTGATCTGCATCTGCTGGGCTTCGACTTCGTCCAGGGCACCGCTGGAGTGAGTGTTAAGGGTGCGTACGGCATTGCTCAACTGCAACGTTTCGTGGTCCACCCCCAGCAGGCTGTTGCGCAGCTGTACCACGGCGACGTTGAGGGCGGTGCTGATGGCCGCCAGTTCGTCGCGCCCCTGTACCGGCACTTGTAAGCTGAGATTGCCGTCACGCAGGGCTTCGGCCAGCAGGGTGATGCCGCTGGCACTGCGGCGGATCGACGCTTGCAGGCAGATGAAGAGGTACAGTGCGGCCAGTAACAGGCAGCCAAGCACTGTTGCCACCAGCGTGAATTGACGGATCGCCGAGCCGTGGTAGTGGTCCAGTCGGCTGTCCAATGCCACCAGCGACTGTTGTCGCAAGGTGGCCAGGTTGGCCAGGAGGGCATCCATGTGTTTCTCGAAGTCTTCCGGCTTGAGATTGATGGAGCCGCCAAACACGCCGTCATCCAGTACTTTCAGGCCCGCATCCAGGTGCTTGAGGCTGCCTTGGAATTGTCCGGCCCAGGTTTGCAGCTCGCTGGGCAGGCGTGTTTCCAGCAATGCCCCGGTTTTGACCAACTGGTCCCGGGCGTCCCCGATACGGCTGCGCAGGTCCCGCAGTTGCAGACGGCTCTGCAAAGTGAACTGGCCCGACACCACGGAGGCTTGGCCGACGCTGGCCAGGCGGCCAACCCGTTCAATCAGGTCCGGTGTCTGTTGGGTGGAAATCTGCGTCAGCAAATACGTCTCCAACCAGGAGGCGAGGGTCAGGCGGTTGTCCATGACCATTTGCTCGCGCAAGGCTTGCAGTGCGCTCAGGGCCGTGGTGAAACGGTCGTAACCGTCTGGCCACCAGCCCACGGCGCCCAGGCTCTTCGAATCCAGGCCGTTGAGGCTGGTTTGCAGGGTTTGATAGCGGGCGAGGGTGTCGGCTTCGGCGCCCTCGGCTTGCAGGGTACTGCCCAAGTCGCTGGCGGCCTGGTTGAGGGCCGGTTGCACTGCGTCGAAAGCCGCCATTGCGGCAATGGTTGCCGGCGTCGGTTGTCGATTGGTTTCGGTGGCACGCCAACGGGCCGCACGGTTGCGCTGGGCAGTGAGCAGGTTGTCCAGGTTATCCAGGGCCAGCAACTGGCGTACCCCGGCGCGCTCCCCGGAAATCAGGCTGAGTTTGTCGCGATAGTCCTGGCCGATCAGCCATAGGCTGCCCATGAGCGGCAGGATGAAAAGCAGGAACAACAGCTGGAATTTACGGGCGAAGCCGAAACGTCCCAGCAATCCGATGCCCGGTGATAGAAAAGCCTGCATGCCCATACTCCCCTGAACACCTTTGCACTGTTTTTGTGCGTTTCTACACAGTGCAGAAACAGGTGCCCTTTTAAAAGGCCTCGAAAGTTTGTCCAAATCGGCTCGGTAGGCCAGCTCTGTAGCGAAACTTCCCATTCTCGGTCCCCTTTGTAAGAGGCCGCGTTATAGACCATTAACAAGGCAAGATTCAGACCATGGCGTTGCGCTATCACCTTGGTTTCCGACAATTTTCTAGTTCGATAGCAAGCTAAGGGGATAGCCGTGCTGCACCGAAAAATGGCACATTGACGCACCTGCCCGTGTGCACCCATCTGTCGTATGGAAACTCCCATGGCTCTGAGCAATACCCAGGCGGACACACCGTCTATTCCCGCCCCCGCGCAAAGCAGTCCCTTGGTCATGCGGATCATCGGTGCCGTGGCGCTGGCGCACCTGATCAACGACCTGATCCAGGCGGTGCTGCCGTCGATCTATCCGATGCTCAAGGAAAGCTATGGCCTGACGTTCACCCAGGTCGGCTTGATCACACTGACCTTCCAACTGACGGCTTCGTTGCTGCAGCCCTGGGTCGGCTATCACACCGACCGGCATCCCAAGCCCTGGCTGCTGCCGGCCGGAACAGTGTGCACGCTGATCGGTATCGTGATGATGTCCATGGTCGGCAGCTTCCCTTTGATTCTGTTGGCCGCCGCGCTGATCGGCATCGGCTCATCGACCTTTCACCCGGAAGCCTCGCGGGTCGCACGACTGGCCTCGGGCGGCCGTTATGGGCTGGCACAGTCGACGTTTCAGGTCGGCGGGAACGCCGGCTCTGCCTTCGGCCCTTTGCTGGCGGCCGCGATCATCATTCCCTACGGGCAAGGCAATGTGGCCTGGTTCGGGTTGTTCGCACTGTTTGCGCTGTTCGTGCTGTACCGCATCAGCCGCTGGTACGCCAACCACCTGAACCTGTTCAAGCTCAAGCAAGGCCAGGCGGCTACTCACGGTTTATCCAAAGGGCGGGTCTTGAGTGCGCTGGTAGTGCTGGGGCTGCTGGTGTTTTCCAAGTACTTCTACATGGCCAGTTTCACCAGCTACTTCACCTTCTACCTGATCGAAAAGTTCGACCTGTCAGTGGCGTCTTCGCAGTTGCACCTGTTCCTGTTCCTCGGTGCGGTGGCGGCGGGAACCTTCTTCGGCGGCCCCATTGGAGACAGGATCGGGCGCAAGGCGGTGATCTGGTTCTCGATCCTTGGCGTGGCGCCGTTCACCTTGATCCTGCCGCACGTTGACCTGCTGTGGACCAGCATCCTCAGCGTGGTCATCGGCTTTATCCTGGCTTCGGCGTTCTCGGCCATCGTGGTGTACGCCCAGGAACTGGTGCCGGGCAATGTCGGGATGATCGCCGGCGTATTCTTTGGGTTGATGTTCGGTTTTGGCGGGATTGGCGCCGCGCTCCTGGGGCATCTGGCGGACATCCGTGGCATCGAGTACGTGTATTGGTTGTGCTCGTTCCTGCCGTTGTTTGGGGTGTTGGCGATATTCTTGCCGAGGACCAGAAAAGTCTGATCTCCATTCAGATGGCCGTGACCAATGACTATGTAATTTTAGGCTGAAAAATCTTTGGATCAGAACGGTGACCTTCGCCATGGGTAAGCGTAAACGCAAGACACTGCCGAAGGATTTCGGTCAGTTGCTGGAGCAGGCTTCGTTTGCCGAGCTGGTCGCCGTGTTCGATGAATGCGAGCTTGAAGCCACCGGCGGTTACAGCAAGAGCTCTGCGCTGGGCTTCTACACCTGCCCCGACGAACTGGCCCGCTGGCTGGTGGAGCAGGGCGCCGACATTAATGCCCGTGACACTTACCAACGAACGCCCCTGCACCATCGCAGTTCGAGTTGGATTGGCGGTGTCGATCTGCTACTGGATTTAGGAGCCGATATCGAGGCGCAGGATTACCAGGGCTATACACCACTGCATGCCGCGGCCAACAGTCACAAAGCCGAGGCCATCGCAGCCCTGATCCGTCGAGGCGCCAATGTCGATGCCAAGAGTCGGCAGGGACAGGGTGTGCTGCATATTGCCCTGGCGACTAGCCGCAATGCCGATATCGAGGCCACTGCGAAAATCGCCCAGATTCTGCTGGCGGCAGGGCTGCAACCCGATGACGGCATGCTCGCTGAGGTGCAGCGCATCGGCCGTGAATTCGAGTTTCACCGGGCCTCCTTCAACCCGGACTACCTCGAGGCAGCGGACGCGGCCCTGGCCAATCTTTATCGTCTTTTCGACGTCACTCCCGTTGCCTCCCGCAAGGTTCACGACGGTCAGGCCGCTATCGTCGTAACGGCCAGTGGCTGGCCTGATCAGCATCAGCAATTGTGGGAGCTGCTGGTGCCATCCTCTGGCGCCGCAGCGACGGTGCAGGGTGAGGTGATCCGCATCAGTGGCCGTATCTCCCGAGAGATTCACCACAACGGCTCGGCCAACTGGGACGCGGATTTCAAAGCGATGTTGGCGGCTCTGGTTAGCCACGTGGGCAGCGCCGTGCCTCTGTCTGAGGCCGAGCTCGCTGAAGCGCGGGCGCTGGCTGCCATTCTGCGGGGGGGTAACGATAACGCCGGGCAGACCGAGCGCCTCTGTGAGTTGGCCGTGCGCTGGGTCATCGCCAATCCGCAGCCAGTGCCATTGGCGATGCCCTCCTACAGCCGATAGTGCAACGGCGCTTGCCCAGGAATAGCCTGGCGTGATGCCTCGCGCGCGCCACAGATCCTCTCGGTTCCGCACGGTGTACACATCAATCGCGGGTACTTTCATCCGCATGTCGGGTCTTTGGTGAGTTACGACTAAAGTACTGTTTTGTATAACGCCTAAGTTTGATTTTGTATAAAACCCGAGCGTGTTAATTTGCTGTTGTGGTTATTGGTCTGAATGGATTCTGCGGCATTATTCAAGGGTGACCCTGTGGTTACTGGAAAAGCAGGTTTTCACATTCTTTCCACCTATCGCCCTTATTGTCCTGGCACATAAGGCCTTCGGTTCCTGACTTGAATACCTCTATTGCTTTCCAGGCGAATAGAGCTGGATTTACGCCCCAACCCACCACGTTTCAAATACTTATAAAGCAGCTGTACCGCCATGCCCTTTCAAGGCGATTGCCTCGTGGGCCGCGTAAACAGCGCGGATTGATTGTTATTCGCCGCGTCGTGCAAAAGTTAGAGGCTTTCGCTCTTTAACGTTGGCAACAAAAAGAATCAGGCAGGGGACGATATGAAATTCAGATCATTGCAGGCACGAATTTGTGTCACGGCAGGCATATGCCTGTTTGTTTCATCCATCAGCCTGGTTGTATATGGGCTCTTCACGGCTCGGGCCAATGAGCAATATGTCGCGACCGAGGTCAGCGCACTGGTTGAAAAATCAACGATCCGGGAAATTCAAAACCTGGCCGAGTCGCGGGCCAACGCCATCCAGGCCAAGTTGCAAAATGCCCTGGATGCGGCCCGCACCATGGCCAATGCCTTTGCCGCCAGCAAAGTCACGCAAAGCCCCCTGGCATTGGGCCGGGAGCAGGTCAATACGGTATTGCTCAGCGTCCTCAAGGATAACCCTGATTTCAACGGTACCTATTCCTGCTGGGAACCGGATGCGCTGGACGGGCAGGATCAGGCGTTTCGCAATGCCCAGGATGGCAATAATCCACTGACCGGGCGCTTCACCCCTTATTGGACCCGCAGCGCCGGTGGCCATGTCGCGGTGCAGCCGTTGGTCGAGTACGACTCCCCGGATCGTCACCCCAACGGCGTGCCTAAGGGCGGCTGGTACAGCGGCCCGCGCGATACCCTGAAGGAAAGCGTGCTGGACCCCATTCCTTATGTGGTCCAGGGTAAAAACGTCTGGCTGACCACTTTGTCGGTTCCGATCGTCGCCAATGGCAAGTTCTATGGTGTGGTCGGGGCGGATTTCGATATTGCCTTTATCCAGAAGCTCAGTGAGCAGATGTCTGCCGAGCTCTACGGTGGCAAAGGCACGGTGACGATCCTGAGCAACCAGGGCCTGGTGGTTGCGGACAGCCAGCGTACTGACTTGATTGGCCAACCCATCAAGGCGTTGTTGCCTGAGTCCTGGGAAAACGTACTGCGCGACATCCAGAGCGGTCGTGGCAATGGCCTGCTCAATCCACAAACCCAGCATATTGAAGTGCTGATGCCCATTACGCTGGGTCGCACAGGCAAGCCCTGGGCGGTGTTGATCCGTCTGCCCAAGGCCGTGGTCATGAGCCAGGCGATAGCCCTGGAGCAGGAACTGCAGGCGCGCAGTATCAGCAACAGCATCTGGCAAGTGTCGGTGGGGATGGTCATTTCCCTGTTGGCCCTGGCCGCCCTGTGGTATGCCGCCGCGAAAATCGTCGGGCCGATTCGCGAGGCCGCGGCCTTGGCCGCCAACATCAGCCTGGGCGATTTTTCTCGTCGCCTGGTGCAGAAATCCGAGGATGAAGTCGGGCAATTGTCTGCGGCTCTTAACGACATGTCCGAAAGCCTGCAACGACAGGTTCGTGTGGCCGAGCGCATTTCTGAAGGAGACCTGGACCTGGAGGTCCGCTTGTCTTCGCCCCACGATACCCTGGGCAAGTCACTGGAGAAGATGGTCAGCAACCTGAACCAGCTGATTTCCGAGGTGCAGACCAGCGCCACGCAGATTACCGGCAGCTCGGCGCAGGTCACTGATCTGAGCCAGTCATTGTCCGATGGCGCGTCGAATTCCGCGTCGTCCATTACCGAAATCAGCGCGGTGATGACGCAAATGGCCGCGCAGACCCGGGACAACGCCGCCAACGCCAAGAAGGCCGACGAGCAATCCCAGGCATCCCGTGCCGATGCGGGGGAGAGCGATAAATTGATGAGCGAGCTGATTGCCGCCATGGCCGAAATCGACAACTCGGGCAAGGACATCACCGCGATCATCACCACCATCGACAATATTGCCGCACAAACCAATCTGTTGGCGTTGAACGCGGCCATCGAAGCCGCCCGGGCGGGTGAGCTTGGGCGTGGTTTTGCCGTGGTCGCAGACGAAGTGCGCAGCTTGGCCGCCCGCAGCGCCGAGGCCGCCCAGCAGACGGCGGCCTTGATCGCCGACTCATCGAGCAAGACGCAACGCGGCATGATCATCGCCGGCCGGACCGCCGAATCGCTGAAAAACATCGTCACTGGAACCAGCGCGGTTTCCAACCTGGTTTCGCTGATTTACCAAGCTTCCAGCGAGCAGGCTTCGGGCTTGCAGCAGGCCAGCATCGGCTTGGAGCAGATCGATGAAGTGACGCAGAAAAACCAGTCAAACTCGCAAGAGTGCGCGGTGGCGGCCAAGGACCTTTCGGAGCGAGCCTCGCTGATGCAGCGCGTGCTGGGACGTTTCAAAGTCAAAAGAGCTTAGTTGTTTTCCAGCCAGCTCAGGCGCCCGCCTGGAGCGTGATTGCGCAAATCCCCGGATCCGCGAGTGATGCCGGGGATTTTTCAGTCTGGACGATCATCCGGGCTGGGTTTATTCACTGACGGTAAATGATCGCAATTGCATTGCTTTGCCCAATAGGGTCTCGATAACCGGCTTGAGGGTGTACTATCGATTTCTATCCATCAGATATCAGTTAGCTATGTCCACGCTAAGCGAAGAGAGCCGTCAGATCGTAGCTTCTCTGGCGCACCGCGTTGGCCCCAACGCTGACATTGCAAAGACCGCCCACGCGATCATTTCAATTCTGCAGGATATAGAGGCTGCTCTTACGCCCGTCATCGGTCCACAAGGGGTTGCGGCGCTTTATCGCCGCAGCCTGCACCTGTGCGCATCCACTTATCCGCGCCTGGCCAGCATCTGCGACAAGGTGCCGCCTGGCCTGGCTCTGACTGCCCTTAAATCTGTACTCGTTGAGCAAAGCGAAGCCGATGCGCTGTTTTTCGGTGAAATGTTGCTGACTATATTCTACGAGTTACTGACTACGCTGATCGGGCCCTCGCTCACCGCACGTTTGCTTCGTGGCGTGTGGGAACCTTCTTTGAGCGACACCCCTTCGCAGGAAAATTCGCCATGAGCACCAAAGTGACTATCAACCGCTTGGCCACCGGCGTGCCAGGACTGGACGAGGTCTTGGGCGGAGGGTTGCCGGAGTTTTCGTTCAACCTGATCGCCGGCCCCCCCGGTTGCGGCAAGACCACCCTCGCGCACCAGATGATGTTTGCCCTGGCGACCCCAGAGCGTCCCGCGCTGTTTTTTACTGTGTTGGGCGAGCCGCCGCTGAAGATGCTGCGTTATCAACAGCAGTTCGACTTCTTTGACAGCGAGGCGATCAATCAATCGATCCGCTACGTCAACCTGGCTGACGACACCCTGGCCGGGGATCTGGACGAAGTGCTGCGACGCATTGTCAGCGAGGTGGAGGCTCACTCCCCGGCGCTGGTGTTCGTTGACTCGTTCCGTTCGGTGGTGCTGGCCAGCCAGACCCAGGACAACCCCAATAACAACTTGCCGCAGTTCGTCCAGCAGTTGGGCATGCTGATGACCACCTGGCAGGCCACGACGTTTTTGATCGGCGAATATTTCACCGAAACCGATACCAACCCGATTTTCACCGTCGCCGATGGGCTGATCTGGCTGCGCCAGAGCGTTCAGCGCAACTCCATGGTGCGCAAGATGGAAATCATGAAGATGCGCGGCCAGCCGACGCTGCCGGGCCTGCACACCTTCCGTATCGCCGCGTCAGGAATCAAGGTATTTGCCCCCGCTCCCTTCAACCCGAGCGAAACGTCGATGGAATTTCCCATCAAGCGCCTGGCAATGGGTGTACCGCAGCTCGATGACATGCTCGGCGGTGGCCTGCCGCGCGGGTATTCCTTGTTAGTGGCGGGCCCGTCCGGTTCGGGTAAAAGCATTCTGGCGGCGTCCTTTCTCGCCGAAGGCGCGCGCAACGGTGAGACCGGTGTGATCGCGGTGTTTGAACAGCGTCCCAATCACTCCCAGAACGCCACGCTCACCCACTTGATTCAATGTGGAAAAGTCGGGCTGGTGGATAGCCGCGCGCCGGACCTGTCCATCGACGAAATCGTGCACTTGCTGCTGGGCGAGATCGCCCGCCTGAAAGCGACCCGGGTGGTCATTGATTCGCTGTCGGGCTTCGAACTGGCGCTGGCGCCGACCTTTCGCGAGGACTTTCGCGAGTCGCTGTCGCGCATGGTCACGGCGTTGACCAGCGCCGGTGTCACGGTATTGCTGACTTCGGAGCTGGAGGACCGCTACACCGATCTGCGTTTCAGTCCTTACGGCACAGCGTTTCTCACCGACGCCATCATCGTTCAGCGCTACATTGAAGTGCAGAGCCGTTTATTGCGCATCATGGCCGTGGTCAAGGTGCGGGCCAGTGCCCACTCCGATGAGCTACGCCTTTATCGCATCGACGACAACGGTTTACAGATCGGCGAAATGTTGCCGGATCAGGAGGGGTTGCTCGGCGGCCGGCCTACCTTGCGACGTTCCGGCCACGGCGCGGGATGAGTCACGATCATGGATGAGGGCAATGGCAAGAATGAGCAAGCGAAGGCCACGGTCGCTCGCGAGCTGTTCCTGCTTGGCCAGAAAACCGTCGAGGCGCGGGCGGTGCTGGCGGCGTTGCAGAAGGAGCTGCGCGACGCCAGCACTCAACTGGCCGATAAGCAGCAGATCGAGCAGTTGATCGAGGCCAATCAGCAGTTGGTCCTGGCGATCCTGTCGGCCCAGTCCGAGGCTGAAAAGCCAAAAAACACCCAGGCGGTCGAACAACAACAGCTGTATCTGGATATGCGCGAAGCCAATGAGCTATTGGTCATCGCCGCCCTCAGCGCGCAACATCTGAAGGCCTCGGCCGAACGCGCGCTGGAGCGCCAGCGTAGCGTCCTCGCCCTGGTGGCCCATGAACTGCGTAATCCCCTGACCCCCATCAGCATGATTGCCGGCCGACTGGCACGGGTGCCCAGTGAGGAACTGCCGCGCATGCAGAAGTTGATCGAAAGCCAGGTGCGGCACATGTCTCGGTTGGTCGAAGACTTGCTCGACGTCTCTCGGGTCAAGACCGGTAAGTTTCGCCTCGATTGCCAGATGGTCGATATCGTTCAGATCATTCATGAGTCCATCGACAACTGTCGGCCGGTCATGCTCTCTGGCAACCTGCACCTCAGCGCCGAATTACCCGAGTGTGCATTATCGGTGAACGGTGACTCGGTGCGGCTCGCTCAGATTTTTGACAACTTGCTGGGCAATGCCGCCAAGTACACACCCGCTGGTGGCACGATCAGGTTTTCGGCCACGGTCGAGGTCGGCAAGGTGGAGATCAGTCTCCGCGATAGCGGCATAGGCATCTCGGCCAAGGCGCTGCCGTTCATTTTCGAGCCGTTTGTGCAGGACGTTCACGCCGTCGGTTTCAATGGCGCTGGCCTGGGCATTGGTCTGACGGTGGTACGCGAGTTGGTCGAAAGCCACGGCGGCACCGTGACCGGCAGGAGCGCGGGGGATGGCCAGGGGAGTGAGTTCGTGGTGAGGTTGCCGTTGGTGAACCAAACCACGTAAAGGAACATTCACCGTGACGCTTCAACTTTCCAGGCGTCTACGACTTTATAGCCAGTGTTGGCACTCTACATCCTGGAAGAGGCAGGTCCCTTTATGATCATCAAACCGCGCGTTCGTGGCTTTGTCTGTGTGACGACCCACCCCACTGGCTGCGAAGCCAACGTCAAGAGTCAGATCGACTACGTTAGCGCACAAGGCCCCATCGCTGATGGGCCAAAGAACGTACTCGTGATCGGCGCATCGACCGGTTACGGCCTTGCTGCGCGGATCACCGCCGCTTTTGGTTGTGGCGCCAAGACGCTCGGTGTGTTTTTTGAACGTGGAAGTGATGCAGGCAAGCTCGGCACTGCCGGCTGGTACAACACTGCGGCCTTTCACTCGTTTGCCGAGTCCGAGGGCCTCTACGCCAAGAGCATCAACGGCGACGCTTTTTCCGATGAGATCAAACAGCAGACCATCGACGTCATCAAACGCGACTTCGGCAAGGTCGACCTCGTTGTGTACAGCCTGGCCGCGCCACGCCGCACGCACCCCAAGACTGGTGCCGTACTGAGCTCTACCCTCAAGCCACTCGACAAGGCCGTGACCTTGAAGGGTGTGGATACGGATAAAGAAGTGGTCAAGGACACCACCCTGGAGCCGGCGACCCAAAGCGAGATCGATGGCACGGTGGCCGTGATGGGCGGCGAAGACTGGCAGATGTGGATCGATGCCCTGCACGAAGCGGGTGTTCTGGCTGATGGGGCGAAAACGACTGCGTTCACCTACCTGGGCGAAAAGCTGACGCATGACATCTACTGGAATGGCTCTATTGGCGCGGCCAAGAAGGACCTGGATCAGAAAGTCCTTGGCATTCGTGAACGATTGGCTGTTCTGGGGGGCGATGCGCGGGTCTCGGTATTGAAAGCGGTGGTGACTCAGGCCAGTTCAGCGATCCCGATCATGCCGCTGTACCTGTCATTGCTGTTTAAAGTCATGAAGGCACAGGGCACGCACGAGGGTTGTATCGAACAGGTCCATGGGCTCTACAAGGACAGCTTGTACAGCCAATCTCCAGTGATGGACGAGGAAGGACGCCTGCGCGCGGACTACAAGGAGCTGGCTCCCGAAGTCCAGGACCGCGTCAAGCAGCTCTGGGATCAGGTCAGCACGGATAACCTTTATGAGCTGACTGACTTTGTCGGTTACAAAGCGGAGTTCCTGCGTCTCTTCGGCTTCGGGATCGAAGGGGTGGACTATGAGGCTGACGTCGATCCAGACGTGAAGATTGCCAATCTGGTCCAGGCATAGGCCATCAGTCTGGAAGCTGCCTTGACGCGCAATGCAAGAGGCAGCGGCTTCTCCTGGTCATCAATCATTTTGCCGGGGATGTGGCATAACGAAGCTTCTTTGTTATCCTGCCGTCCCTCTTTCATGGACGAACGCCGAGGCAAACCATGGCTAACGACACCCCGTCAAACATCGGGAAGATACTGCTGGGCCTGCTGTTTGCCCTGATTGGTATCGTCCTGTTGGGCATTGCCGTCAATCTCACGCTTGACCGCCGCGAGTTTCTCGCCCGCGCACAGACCGCTGAAGGCACTGTCAGCCACTTGAATGCCGGCGGTTCCCATCCTGAGATCGCCTTCACCACCGGCACTGGCGAAAAAATCTCTTATCCCCAAGGCGGCATAATCTTCGGCTATCGGCAGGGGCAGACGGTACGCGTGCATTACTTGCCCGAGCGTCCGGTCGGCAGCGCTATCGTTGATGATCCGGGTGCGCTTTGGGGGCCTGCCGGGCTGCTGGGGTGCCTCGGCCTGATGTTTACCCTGGCTGGTCTGGCAAAAGTCATTCGTCAGCGCGGTCACGGTGCGGTTCATTCACATAAAGGATTTTGAACGTATGAGCTACAACATCCCAATTCCGCTCAATGAAAGTCGCTGGCAGTACCAAACCGCCAGTGGTGGCGGCCTGACCGTGGTCATGGTGGCGGGCAGTGGTGGTTCGATCACCCTGCGTTCGCCCCAAGGTGAGGACGTCAGCTACCGCTATGGCGGCGTCGGGGTGGGGGCCGGATTTGGTGCGCGGCTGCCGCGTTTTGGCAAGATCAATATCCAGATCAAGGGCAAGAGCGTGGCTGGCGTCGGCGCGGCAGAGGCTTTTCCCAGCTTCGGCAAAGTGTTTGTCAGCGACGCCTTGGCCAGTCGCGACCTGACCAGTGACGATATCACCGGCCCTTGCATGTATACCGAAGTGGGAGGCGGCCTGGTGGTCGGCGGTTCTGCCACGGCGCTGCTGTTTGGGCTTGATCCCAAGTTGCTGGCGTTGTCGGTGGCGCTGAGCTCCAATCCGGCGACCGCGCTCATTGCGTCCACCACGGTCAACCGGCAGTTGGCGCGGTCGGCCAAGGGCGCGCTGGTCATGGCCGGCATGAACGCTGGTGTGCAGGCCGGTGGTGGCGGGGCGATCTACATCGGCTATCTGTTCTAGACGTGTTTATTTGCGAAGCAGGCCCGCCCACACACGAAAAAGCCGCGAATCAACGCGGCTTTTTCTATGCTACCAACAACGTCAGACGTTGAAGCGGAAGTGCATCACGTCGCCATCCTTGACGATGTATTCCTTGCCTTCCAGACGCCATTTACCGGCTTCCTTGGCGCCGGCTTCACCCTTGTACTGGATGAAATCGTCATAGGCGATGACTTCGGCGCGGATGAAGCCTTTTTCGAAGTCGGTATGGATCACGGCCGCGGCTTGTGGCGCGGTGGCACCGACGCGAACGGTCCAGGCGCGGACTTCTTTTACGCCAGCGGTGAAGTACGTCTGCAGGTTGAGCATTTCATAGCCGGCGCGGATCACGCGGTTCAGGCCAGGTTCTTCCAGGCCCAGGGCCTCGAGGAACATGTCCTTCTCTTCGCCGTCTTCGAGCTCGGCGATTTCCGCTTCGATCTTGTTGCAGACCGGGACCACTATGGCGCCTTCTTCTTCGGCGATGGCTTTTACCACGTCCAGCAGTGGATTGTTCTCGAAGCCATCTTCGGCAACGTTGGCAATGTACATGACCGGCTTGGTGGTCAGCAGGTGGAAGCCGCGAACGATCTGCTTCTCATCGACGCCCATGTTCTTGATCAGGCTGCGTGCCGGCTTGCCCAAGGTGAAGTGGGCGATCAACTGCTCGAGCAGGGCTTTCTGGGCGACGGCGTCTTTGTCGCCACCCTTGGCATTGCGAGCGACTTTTTGCAGTTGCTTCTCGCAGCTGTCGAGGTCGGCGAAGATCAGTTCCAGGTCGATGATCTCGATATCGCGTTTCGGGTCGACGCTGTTGGAGACGTGAATCACGTTCTCGTCTTCGAAGCAGCGGACCACGTGGGCGATGGCATCGGTTTCACGAATGTTGGCCAGGAACTTGTTGCCCAGGCCTTCACCTTTCGAGGCCCCGGCTACCAGGCCGGCGATGTCGACGAACTCCATGGTGGTTGGCAGCACGCGCTCCGGGATCACGATGGCCGCCAGGGCGTCCAGGCGTGGGTCGGGCATCGGCACGATGCCGGTGTTCGGCTCGATGGTGCAGAAGGGGAAGTTCTCAGCCGCGATACCGGATTTGGTCAGGGCGTTGAACAGGGTGGACTTGCCGACGTTAGGCAGGCCGACGATGCCGCAATTGAATCCCATGGTGTTTCCCCTCGGATAAGTGTCAGGCCTTCTGGCTGTGCAGGTTTTTCATCGCACGGTTCCATTCCCCGGCGAGGATATCCGGCAGCACGCCGAGGGCAAAGTCGATGCTGGCATCGAGTTTTTCCTGTTCGGCGCGAGGCGCACGACCCAGGACAAAGTTTGAAACCATACTGGCAACGCCCGGGTGGCCGATGCCGAGCCGCAGGCGGTGAAAGGTATTCTGATTACCCAGTTGCGCGATGATGTCGCGCAACCCGTTGTGACCGCCATGGCCGCCGCCCTGCTTGAGCTTGGCGACGCCCGGAGGCAGGTCGAGTTCGTCGTGGGCCACCAGGATTTCTTCAGGCGTTATGCGAAAGAAACCGGCCAATGCCGCCACGGCCTGGCCGCTGCGGTTCATGTAGGTGGTGGGAATCAACAGACGAACATCCTGACCCTGATGCGAGAAGCGCCCGGTCAGGCCGAAATATTTGCGATCGGCCGCCAGGCTGACGCCTTGTGCGTGCGCGATGCGCTCAACAAAAAGGGCCCCTGCGTTATGCCGGGTCTGTTCGTATTCGGCGCCTGGATTTCCCAGGCCAACGATCAGTTTAATGGCAGTCACGATAGGGGCCCTTCCTGGAGTGTGGATAACAACGTCGCGCTCAAACGGTATGGCGACAGTGGACGAAAAGTGCGGATCTACCGTTAAGTAAACTTCGCGTTCTCGCCCGCTGTTTCGCTACGTTCCAGTCCGCGATGTTTCCGGTCACTCCGGCGACAGAGTGAAATTACTCTGCAGCGCCTTCTTCAGTAGCTTCTGGAGCAACACGTGGAGCGTGGACGTTGGCAACAGCCTTGTCATCGCCGTGTGCCAGAGCAACAAACTCAACGCCTTTAGGAGCCTTGAGGTCGGACAGGTGAATGATCGTGCCAACTTCGGCGTCAGCCAGGTCGACTTCGATGAATTCAGGCAGGTCTTTCGGCAGGCAGGTCACTTCGATTTCCGAAACAACGTGCGAAATTTCGCCGCCTTTCTTGATCGGAGCAGCTTCGCCAACGAAGTGCACAGGCACGATAGCGGTCAGTTTCTGGCCAGCGACTACGCGTACGAAGTCAGCGTGCATCACGTGGCCTTTGGCCGGGTGACGTTGCAGGGCTTTGATCACGACGTTTTGCTTGGTGCCACCAACGTTCAGCTCGATGATGTGGCTGTAAGCCGCTTCGTTTTCGAGCAGCTTGGCAACTTCTTTGGCCAGCATGCTGATGGACTCAGGGGCTTTCTCGCCACCGTAGACTACAGCTGGAACCAGGCTTGCGAGACGACGCAGGCGGCGGCTCGCACCTTTCCCCAGGTCGGAACGCACTTCAGCATTCAGGGTAAATTCGTTCATGTTGTATCTCCAAAGTAACCACATTCACCCCCAGCGCTTGCGACCAGCGCTAAAGGCGATATGGGCAAAAAAGCCCCGCCCCGGCAGTGAATGCCGGGGCGGGGCGCTTTTCGTCAACGAGATGTCACGGCAAGGGCAGGGCCCTTAGCGGAACATCGCGCTGATCGATTCTTCATTGCTGATGCGGCGAACCGCTTCGGCAACAACCGGTGCGATATCCAGTTGACGGATACGCGCACAGGCTTGTGCTGCTGCGGACAACGGGATGGTGTTGGTCACCACCAGTTCGTCCAGCACGGAATTTTCAATGTTTTCGATTGCCCGACCCGACAACACAGGGTGTGTGCAGTAGGCAAAGACCTTGGCAGCGCCATGCTCTTTCAGGGCCTTGGCCGCGTGGCACAGGGTGCCGGCGGTATCGACCATGTCGTCGACCAGAATACAGGTACGCCCTTCGACGTCGCCGATGATGTGCATCACTTCGGAGTGATTGGCTTTCTCACGGCGTTTGTCGATGATACCCAGATCCACGCCCAGGGATTTGGCAACGGCCCGTGCACGCACGACGCCACCAATGTCCGGGGACACGATCATCAGGTTTTCGAAGCGCTGATCTTCAATATCATCCACCAGGACTGGGGAGCCGTAGATGTTATCCACGGGAATATCGAAGAAGCCCTGAATCTGGTCAGCATGCAAGTCAACCGTGAGTACACGATCGATGCCGACTACGGTAAGCATGTCAGCCACGACTTTCGCGCTGATAGCCACACGTGCGGAACGCGGACGGCGATCCTGACGGGCATAACCAAAGTAAGGAATAACAGCAGTGATACGAGTAGCCGAGGAACGGCGAAAGGCATCAGCCATCACGACGAGTTCCATCAGGTTATCGTTGGTCGGAGCGCAAGTCGGCTGAATAATGAAAACGTCTTTACCGCGAACGTTTTCATTGATCTCGGCAGTGATTTCGCCGTCGGAGAACTTACCGACAGAGATGTCACCGAGAGGGATATGCAGCTGACGTACGACACGCCGAGCCAGATCGGGGTTAGCGTTCCCCGTAAAGACCATCATCTTGGACACGCGCAGTACCTGAAGGCTGAGGGTATACCTGGATGAGTATAGGAAAATGGCAGGGGCGGCTGGATTCGAACCAACGCATGGCAGGATCAAAACCTGCTGCCTTACCGCTTGGCGACGCCCCTGTATCTGTTGCTGCGAGTGCCCAGCACTCGATTCCTTTTAGAGCAGACTTTGCAGCTTGCGATGCAACATCGAAACGTTGCTTCCTTTTGCTACAAACCCTGTAAGGGTCTCTGTCAGAAGGGCCGAGACTTTATCAGCTTCAGCTTTGCTTGGGAAGCCCCCAAACACACAACTTCCAGTTCCGGTGAGTTTTGCTTCGGTAAATTTACCTAACAAATTCAATGCGTTACGAACATCTGGGTAACGCCTTGCTACCACCGGTAAGCAGTCATTTCGACTGTTTCCCTTGGGAACGGGGCGCACTTTAATGGGAGGAGAGTTACGTGTCAACAGCGGATCTGAAAAAATTTCTGCTGTACTTACAGATACTTGCGGCACCAGTACCAAGTACCAGGGTTCCTCGGGGTCCACCGGGGTGAGTTTTTCCCCGACGCCCTCGGCAAAAGCGGCGTGGCCACGCACGAAAACCGGCACGTCGGCGCCTAGTGTCAGGCCCAGCGCAGCCAGGCGATCCGTGTCCCAGCCCAGCTGCCAGAGGTGGTTGAGCCCGAGTAAAGTCGTCGCCGCATTCGAACTGCCGCCACCGATACCGCCGCCCATGGGCAGGATTTTTTCGATCCAGATATCGATGCCCAGCGAACAAGCGGATTGTTCCTGGAGTTTTTTCGCGGCCTTGACGATCAGATTGCTGTCGTGGGGCACGCCGTCGAATTCGGTGTGCAGGCGAATCACGCCGTCGTCGCGCACGGCAAAGGTGATTTCGTCGCCGTAGTCCAGAAACTGAAAAATCGTCTGCAGCTCGTGATAACCGTCCGGGCGACGACCGAGGATGTGCAGCATCAGGTTGAGCTTGGCCGGGGAGGGCAGGGTCAGGCGTGGAGCGGTCATGTCATTGCCCCAGCTTGCGCGGCTGCCATTGCTTGATCACCAGCGTGACGTCGAGATTGCTGCCGTGCAGTTTGATGCGTTCGGGCAGCCAGTAGCCGTTCTGCTGGGCATAGCTTAAGTATTCGATCTGCCAGTCATCCTGTTCCAGGTTGGACAGGCGGCTGTCGGCGTCGAGGGTCAGGCGGCTTTTGCTGTCCGGTGCGGGTAGCCCGCGAACCCACCAGGTCAGATGGGATACCGGCAATTTCCAGCCCAGTTGTTCTTCGAGCAACGCTTCTGGGGTGGGCGCCTCATAGCGACCCTGGTTGGCGACTTCCAGCGAGACCTGGCCCGGCCGGCCGGTCAGGCGGGCCGCACCGCGACCCAGAGGCCCTGACAGGCGAATGTCGTAGTAGTCCTGGCGTTGCAACCAGAACAACGTGCCGCTGCCTGAATCCTTCGGTGCGCGGATGCCGATCTTGCCGTCGATTTGCCAGCCGTCGAGGCCGCTCAGTTGTTGCTTGTGTTCACGCCACTGGGCCGGGCTGCCGTGGCCCTGGACGGATTCACGGGCGCCGAAGCCCGCGCAACCGGCGAGCAGGGCGATAAAGCTGAACACGATGAAATGGCGCAAAAACATAATCTTAAAGGGTCTCTGATCCGGTCAGGCGTTTGATGGTGCTGCGCAAAATGGGACTGTCGGGCTGGTCCTTGAGGAACTTGCTCCAGATCTGCCGGGCTTCGCGTTGTTTGCCATTGGCCCACAGGACCTCGCCCAGGTGAGCGGCGACCTCCTGATCGGGGAAACGCTCCAGGGCTTGGCGCAACAGGCGTTCGGCTTCATCGAGGTTGCCCAGCCGGAAGTTCACCCAGCCGAGGCTGTCGAGCACCGCCGGGTCTTCCGGATTGAGCTGGTGGGCCTGCTCGATCAGCACCTTGGCTTCGTCGTAGCGGGTGGTGCGATCCGACAAGGTGTAGCCCAGGGCGTTGAGGGCCATGGCGTTGTCCGGGTCACGCTGGATGATCAGGCGCAGGTCTTTTTCCATCTGGGCCAGGTCATTGCGCTTTTCCGCCAGCATCGCACGGGTGTACAGCAGGTTCAGATCGTCCGGGTACTGCTTCAAGGCTTGTTGCAACACGTTCCAGGCTTTGTCGCCCTGATTGTTGGCCGACAGGGTCTCGGCTTCGATCAGGTACAGCTGGATGCCGTAGTCCGGCTGGGAGTCGCGCTGTACGGCGAGGCGGCTCTGGGCCTCGGCGGTCTTGCCGTTGCTCATCAGGATATCGGCCTGGCGCAATTGCGCCGGCAGATAGTCGTTGCCCGGGCCGACCTGGGCATACTCGATCAACGCGGTCTCGGGGTCGTTGCGCTCTTCAGCGATGCGCCCCAGGTTCAGGTGAGCCGAGTCGACATGGCTCTCCCGAGCGATCAGGTCTTCCAGATAACCCTTGGCCTCGTCCCAGGCCTTGGCTTCCAGGCAAACCAGCGCCAGGGAATAGCGCAGCTCGTCGTCTTCCGGGTACTGCTGGACCAGGCTGGAGAACTCCACCTTGGCGTCGTCCATGCGGTTGTTTTCCACCAGCATGCGGGCGTAGGTGAGGCGCAGGCGTTTGTCGTCCGGGTACTTCTTGATGCTTTTTTCCAGCAGCGGCAGCGCTTCGTCGCCGCGGTTCAAGCCTTGCAGCAGGCGTGCGCGCAGCAGGATCGGCGCCACTTCACCGGCTTCCGGTGGGTTGTCTTCCAGCAGGGTGAGGGCGCCCTGGGTGTCGCCATCCTGTTGCAGCAGCAGGGCTTTGCCGAAAATCAGCTGGCCGTTGTTCGGGTGACGCTGCAACAGGCGGTCGAAGCTTTTCATCAGGCCGTTGCGGGTTTCCTGGTCGGTGTCGGCGGCGGACAGCGCAAGGAAGTCGAAATGGGTGTCGCCCTTGCCCAGCAGGACCTTCTCCATATACATCATGGAGTCGTCGTAGCGTCCGGCCCGCGCCAGTTGCACGGCGGCAGCGCGCTGCGCGTCAAGATCGTCCGGGGCATTCTTGGCCCAGATCAGCGCGGTATCCAGTGCGGGCTGGTCGGCTCCCAGGTACTCGGCGATGCGAAACGCCCGCTCGGAGATGCCCGGGTCCTGGGTGTTGATGGCCTGGGTCACGTAGTTGTCCAGCGCAATGTCGAAGCGATTGCGCTGGCCCGCCAGTTCGGCACTCAACAGGCTGAAGATGGTTTCTTCGCTGAACGAGCCGTAGACCTTGGTTTTTTCAGGCGCCTGCGTGCTGTCTTCGACCGGCGGCGTGCCGTCCGTCGACACGGGGGCCATGGACTGGCAGCCGCTGAGCAAGGCAAAAGCGAGGAGCAACGCGGAAGATCTATTCATATAGGAAGAGGACGACTAACCTGCGGTCGGATCATCATGACACAAGCCTTCGGTCAAACATAACCGCCCCGTCGATTTACGGCGCGGGTGCGCAGTGATAGAGATCGAGTGGTTGTTCTGAATCTGGCGAAGTAGGACAATTGCCGGCTTCACGTCACTATCAGCGACCTTGAATGGCCTTCCTTGCACTTGGTATTAACCACAAGACTGCTTCAGTAGACGTCCGCGAGCGCGTGGCCTTTACGCCTGAGCAGCTGGTTGAGGCCCTGCAGCAGCTCTGCCGACTCACCGACAGCCGCGAAGCTGCGATCCTCTCCACCTGCAACCGCAGCGAGCTTTATATAGAACAGGATCACGTTTCGGCAGATTCAGTGCTGCGCTGGCTGGCCGAATATCACAACCTGAGCCTTGAAGAGCTGCGCGCCAGTGCCTATGTGCATGAGGACGATGCGGCCGTTCGTCACATGATGCGCGTCGCCTCGGGGCTCGATTCGCTGGTACTGGGCGAGCCGCAGATTCTCGGCCAGATGAAGTCGGCCTACGCCGTGGCGCGGGAGGCCGGCACCGTCGGTCCGCTGCTGGGGCGGCTGTTCCAGGCCACGTTCAACGCCGCCAAGCAGGTGCGCACCGACACCGCCATCGGCGAGAACCCGGTGTCAGTGGCGTTTGCCGCCGTCAGCCTGGCGAAACAGATTTTCAGCGATTTGCAACGCAGCCAGGCGCTGCTGATCGGCGCCGGCGAGACCATTACCCTGGTTGCCCGCCATCTGCACGACCTGGGGGTCAAGCGCATCGTCGTCGCCAACCGGACCCTGGAGCGCGCCAGTACCCTGGCCGAGCAGTTTGGCGCCCACGCGGTGCTGCTGTCGGACATCCCGGCCGAGCTGGTGCACAGCGACATCGTCATCAGTTCCACCGCCAGCCAATTGCCGATCCTGGGCAAGGGTGCGGTGGAAAGCGCCCTGAAGCTGCGCAAGCACAAACCGATCTTCATGGTGGACATTGCCGTCCCCCGGGACATCGAGCCGGAAGTCGGCGAACTCGACGACGTTTATCTCTACAGCGTCGATGATCTGCACGAAGTGGTCGCCGAGAACCTCAAGAGCCGGCAAGGCGCGGCCCAGGCGGCGGAAGAGATGATCACCGTCGGCGCCGACGATTTCATGGTGCGCCTGCGCGAACTGGCGGCGGTGGATGTGCTCAAGGCCTATCGGCAGCAGAGCGAACGCCTGCGCGACGAGGAACTGCAAAAGGCCCAGCGCCTGCTGGCCAACGGTGGCAATGCCGAAGAGGTGCTGGTGCAATTGGCCCGCGGCCTGACCAACAAATTGCTCCACGCCCCCAGTGTTCAGCTCAAGAAGCTGACCGCCGAAGGCCGCCTCGATGCGCTGGCCATGGCCCAGGAACTCTTTGCCCTCGGTGAGGGCTCACCGGATAGCTTTTCGGATAAAAAACCGCAATGAAAGCGTCACTGCTCAATAAACTGGACATCCTCCAGGACCGTTTCGAAGAACTGACCGCCTTGCTGGGCGATGGCGAAGTCATTTCCGACCAGAATAAATTCCGTACTTATTCCAAGGAATATGCGGAAGTCGAGCCGATTGTCGCCACCTATAAACAGTTGCTCAAAGTCCAGGGTGACCTCGAAGGTGCCCAGGCGCTGCTCAAGGACAGTGATCCGGACATGCGCGAAATGGCGGTCGAGGAAGTCCGCGAAGCCAAGGAGCAACTGCTTGAACTGGAAAGCAGCCTGCAACGCATGCTGCTGCCCAAGGACCCGAACGACGGGCGCAACGTATTTCTTGAGATCCGTGCCGGTACCGGTGGCGACGAGGCGGCGATTTTTTCCGGCGACCTGTTCCGCATGTATTCGCGGTACGCCGAACGTCGCGGCTGGCGCGTGGAGATCCTTTCGGAGAACGAAGGCGAGCACGGTGGCTATAAAGAAGTCATCGCCCGTGTCGAGGGTGACAACGTCTACGGCAAGCTGAAGTTCGAATCCGGCGCCCACCGTGTGCAGCGCGTACCAGCCACCGAATCCCAGGGGCGTATCCATACCTCGGCCTGCACCGTGGCGGTATTGCCCGAGCCGGACGAGCAGGAAGCCATCGAGATCAACCCGGCGGACCTGCGGGTCGACACCTACCGCTCCTCCGGTGCGGGCGGCCAGCACGTCAACAAGACTGACTCGGCGATCCGCATCACTCACTTGCCTTCGGGCATCGTGGTCGAGTGCCAGGAAGAACGCTCCCAGCACAAGAACCGGGCGCGGGCCATGTCCTGGTTGTCGGCCAAGCTCAACGACCAGCAGACCAGCGCCGCGGCCAATGCCATCGCCAGCGAACGCAAACTCCTGGTGGGTTCGGGCGATCGTTCCGAGCGGATCCGTACCTACAACTTCGCCCAGGGCCGGGTCACGGATCATCGTGTCAACCTGACCCTGTATTCCCTCGACGAAATTCTTGCCGGTGGTGTCGATGCGGTAATCGAGCCGTTGCTGGCCGAATACCAGGCCGACCAGTTGGCGGCGATTGGCGAGTAAGCACAGGTGAATAAATGACCATCATCGCCAGTTTGTTACGCGCCGCCGAGTTGCCGGATTCGCCCACGCCACGGCTGGATGCCGAGTTGCTGCTGGCCGCTGCACTGGGCAAGTCCCGCAGCTTCCTGCACACCTGGCCCGAGCGGATTGTGCCGAGCGAGGCGGCGCTGCTGTTTTCCGAGTACCTGCGCCGGCGTCGCTCCGGCGAGCCGGTGGCCTACATCCTCGGGCAGCAGGGCTTCTGGAAACTCGATCTGGAAGTCGCCCCCCACACGCTGATCCCGCGTCCTGACACTGAACTGCTGGTGGAAACCGCGCTGGCCTTGTTGCCGGCCACACCGGCCCGGGTCCTGGACCTGGGCACCGGCAGTGGCGCGATTGCCCTGGCCTTGGCCAGCGAGCGTCCGGCCTGGAAAGTCACGGCGGTCGACCGCGTGCTGGAGGCCGTGGCCCTGGCCGAACGCAATCGCCAGCGCCTGGACCTGCACAACGTCACAGTGTTGAGCAGTCACTGGTTCAGCGCGTTGGACGGCGAGCGTTTTGAGTTGATCATCAGCAACCCGCCTTATATCGCCGCCACCGATCCGCATCTGGCCGAGGGCGACGTGCGTTTCGAACCGGCCAGTGCGTTGGTCGCAGGGCAAGACGGTCTGGATGATTTGCGCGAGATCATTGCCCAGGCGCCGGGGCACCTCGAACCGGGCGGCTGGTTGATGCTGGAGCACGGTTACGATCAGGCCGCGGCGGTGGGCGATTTGCTGCGGGCCCAAGGCTTTGCTGAAGTCCACAGCCGCAAGGACTTGGGTGGCCATGAGCGCATCAGCCTGGGGCGCCTGCCGTGCTGAACGATCAGGAGTTGTTGCGCTATAGCCGGCAGATTCTGTTGCAGCATGTCGATATCGACGGCCAATTGCGCCTCAAGCACAGCCGTGTGTTGATCGTCGGCCTCGGCGGTCTTGGCTCCCCGGTGGCGTTGTACCTGGCTGCCGCCGGCGTCGGCGAGTTGCACCTGGCGGATTTCGACACGGTCGACCTGACCAACCTGCAGCGTCAGATCATTCACGACACCGACAGCGTCGGCCTGAGCAAGGTCGATTCGGCGATACGCCGTCTGACGGCGATCAACCCCGAGATTCGGCTGGTGCCGCACCCGACGGCCATGGATGAAGACAGCTTGGCCGCCGCGGTCGCGGCGGTGGATGTGGTGCTCGATTGCTCCGACAATTTTTCCACCCGCGAAGCGGTGAACGCTGCGTGTGTCGCGGCGGGTAAGCCGCTGGTCAGTGGGGCGGCGATTCGCCTGGAAGGGCAGTTGTCGGTGTTCGATCCACGTCGTCCCGAAAGTCCTTGCTATCACTGCCTCTACGGTCACGGCAGCGAAGCTGAGTTGACCTGCAGTGAAGCCGGCGTGATCGGGCCACTGGTGGGTTTGGTGGGTAGCCTGCAAGCCCTAGAAGCCTTGAAGTTATTGGCCGGTTTCGGTGAGCCGCTGGTAGGGCGCCTGCTGCTGATCGATGCCCTGGGCACCCGCTTCCGTGAGCTGCGGGTCAAGCGCGATCCGGGGTGTAGCGTCTGTGGTGACCCGCATGAGTGAGGCTCCGGTCGGCGTGTTCGATTCGGGTGTCGGCGGGCTGTCGGTGCTGGGAGAAATCCGTCAGTTGCTGCCCAATGAGTCGCTGTTGTACGTGGGTGACTGTGGGCATATTCCCTACGGCGAGAAAACCCCGGAATTCATCCGACAGCGCTGCGCGATCATTGCCGACTTTCTCCAGCGCCAGGGCGCCAAGGCGTTGGTGGTGGCCTGCAATACCGCGACGGTCGCCGGGGTGGCTGATCTGCGGCGCGATTTCCCCCATTGGCCCATCGTCGGCATGGAGCCGGCGGTCAAGCCTGCGGCCGCCGCCACCCGCAGCGGCATTGTCGGTGTGTTGGCCACCACCGGCACTTTGCAAAGCGCCAAATTCGCCGCCTTGCTCGACCGTTTCGCCACTGATGTGCGGGTCATCACTCAACCGTGCCCGGGGCTGGTGGAACTGATCGAGGCGGGTGATTTGCACAGCCCGGCCGTGTATCAACTGCTACAGGGCTACGTCGATCCCTTGCTGGCTGCCGGCTGCGATACGCTGATCCTGGGCTGCACGCACTATCCGTTTCTCAAGCCATTGCTCAAGCAAATGATCCCGGAACAGATAAGCCTGATTGACACCGGCGCCGCCGTGGCACGCCAACTTCAGCGGCTGCTGGCCGAGCGGGCGCTATTGGCCGAAGGGCCGGCCAGAGAAACGCAATTCTGGAGTAGTGCAGATCCGATACATTTAAGAAATATCCTACCGATGCTATGGAATTCTTCCGGCGTTGTGCGAAGCTTCGATCTGTAAAGAAAACGTGAAAAATGTGTAAAACGGGGTGAACTTCTGTTTTAACGCGGATTTCTATAGCTTTGTCTGTTTGTAACAAAAAACTAACTAAGGTCGTCGGAAAGGGATGTTTCTAATGAAGCGTTTATTCTGCTTAGCTGCGCTTGCGGCTGCATTGCTGGGGCACACTTACACTGCGCAGGCAGCGGGTGTGGAGTTCGGAGTCGGCCAGACCAGTGACTCGACTATGACTTATCGCCTGGGGATGCAATTCGATTGGGACAAAAGCTGGTTGCAGAGCGATATGGGGCGCCTGACCGGCTACTGGAGCGGTGCCTATACGTATTGGGACGGAGACAAGACATCCAGTAACCACAGCCTGTCGTTCTCGCCGGTCTTCGTGTATGAGTTTTCCGGGCAGAACGTGAAGCCTTACATCGAGGCGGGTGTTGGGGTTGCGCTGTTCGCGGATACCGAAGTTGAAGACAATAAGCTGGGAACGGCTTTCCAGTTCGAGGATCGCATCGGTTTCGGCCTGCGCTTTAACGGCGGACATGAAGTGGGCATCCGCGCCACTCACTATTCCAATGCGGGTATCAAGTCGACCAACGACGGTGTGGAGAGTTACGCGTTGCATTACACCATGCCGCTGTAACGCTCGCCCCTGTGGGAGCGGGCTTGCTCGCGAAAGCGTGGTGTCAGGCACTTCGGTGTTGGCTGATCCGATGCTTTCGCGAGTAAACCCGCTCCCACAGAAGTCGCGTTGATTTCCTACCGATACGCCGTCGCAATCCCCAAGCGTTCTTCAATGCACTCCGGCGCGCCCATCTCGAATTCGCGGCAGATCAGCGGGCGTTTTTCGTAGATCGTGCACATCATGCTGTCGCGATCCAGGGCCGCGCACCAGCCGTCGTCGAGCCGCAGCATCACTTCCCCGCCCCAATCGTCCGTATCGATAAAACGTTCCGGGACGCCGGTGTCGGTGATCAGCATCACTTCCAACTGGCAGCAGCATGCCGCGCACGTCGAGCAAGTGACGACCGGAGCGGCAATTTCATGGAGGGGAATGGTTTTCATGGCGCGCAGTGTAAGGCAACCGGGCTGTTCAGGGTTGTCCCTTGATCGGGCACTTGTTACTCGCCTGACACGAGTCGATGTCTGCCTGCACGGTCTCGGTCGAAGAAGGCAGTGGCCAGAGCGCGGTCATGGTGGCGACGGGGAGAACCACTTCCTGCGGGCGTTCTTTGAGCTGTGTCAGGACGTGATGCGCTGCCGCTTCGGCCGTCCACCGGAGCGGGGCCGGAAAACAATCGTCGAGATTCGGCGATGGGTTGTCGACGCCTGAGTGAACCAGCGTCACATCGACGCCGTTGGGGGCCAGGTCAACACGAGCAGCGTCGAATAGATAACGCACCCCGCGCTCACCGGAGCCGGTGTGCGATGGTGTCAGGTAAGTCGCCGGGCTGGCGATCCCCACCAGATGAGACTCGTTGCCTGTGCGCAATAATGGCAAGGCTGCGTTGATGCAAAGGCTGGCCGCCAGCAGGTTGCTGCGTACGATGTGTTCGATGATCATATGGTCGATGGGCTGGCCATCAACGTATTCAGCGGTTCCGGCATTGAGAATGACGATGTCCAGAGCGCCCCATTGGCGGGTAATTTGCTCGCCGATCTCACGCACGGTCTGGCTGTCGGTCAAATCGCCGGGTACCGCCAGTACTTGGCCTGGATAGCGTGCCGAAAGGCCTTCACATGACCCCGCCGACCGCGAGCTGACGGCCAGGAGCGCACCCGTTTCGAGTATCGCTTCGGCCAAGGCCGCGCCGACTCCATTGCCCGCGCCGGTCAGCCAATATCGCGTAGGTGGTTCTAAAGCCATTCCATACTCCTCACGACGGGGCAGTGCTCAAGTTCGATATGAACTGTATGACCGCAGGGTTGAAATTGCATCTGGCGGGGGGCAATTTCATGTTCGCTGATCGCCCAGTCTCTCAATCGTCGCCTTTTCGCACCGCGAGATCTCTGAATGCTGACAGTGCGCGCGCCCGGGATTCGCTCAAGTCGACGATCGGAGAGGGGTAATCCACCCGATCAAACAATCCGCCCTGGGTATTTGGGCTATGGACCTGTTGCCTGTCGAGATCGTTCAGTTCAGGCAACCAGCGTTTGATGAACAAACCCTCGCGATCGAATTTCTCCGACTGGCTCAATGGGTTGAAGATTCGGAACCAGGGCGCCGAGTCCGTGCCGGTGGAGGCGCTCCATTGCCAACCGCCATTATTGGCGGCCAGGTCGCCGTCGATCAGGTGTTGCATGAAAAAGCGCTCACCCTCGCGCCAGTCGATCAGCAGGTTCTTGGTAAGAAACATCGCCACCACCATCCGCAAGCGGTTGTGCATCCAGCCGGTTTCCAGCAACTGACGCATGGCCGCATCAATAATGGGCAAGCCAGTTCGTGCCTGCTTCCAGGCCTCCAGTTCCTCGGGGGCCTTGCGCCAGGCCAACGCTTCGGTTTCCGGGCGAAACGCGCGATAGCGCGACACGCGTGGATAGCCCACCAGAATATGTTTATAGAACTCGCGCCAGAGCAATTCATTGATCCAGGTCACTGTTCCGACACTTCCGCTCTCGAATTCCCCCTGATTGGCTTGCAGCGCCGCGTGCAGGCATTGGCGCGGTGAAACTACGCCGGCCACCAGATAAGCCGAAATCTGGCTGGTGCCCGGTCTTGCTGGAAAATCCCGTTCACCCTGGTAGTCATCGAGGTGTTGCTCGACAAAGGTGTCCAAGCGTCGCCGGGCCTCGTCTTCACCGGCGGGCCAAAGTGCACGCAGCGCTTCACTGGCCAGGGTGAACCCTTCGACCTGCGTCGGTATTGGATCACTGGCGATACCGGTAGGCGCTTGCCGGGCGGGTGTGGCGACCAGGCTCGGCAGTGAGAAGTGCAAGCGGTTGTAGCAAACCTTGCGGAACTGGCTGAACACCTGGAAGTAATTCCCGGTCTTGGTCAGCACGCTGCCGGGCTTGAACAGCAACTGGTCAAGGTGGCTGTGAAACTCGATGGCCTGGCTCCTCAAGGCCTGGGCAACCTCGGCGTCGCGGCGGGTTTCGTTCAGGCCGTATTCTTCGTTGACGTGAACGGCGCTGATCTTCAGTTCGTCGCACAGCCTGAGGAGCACCTGCGATGCCTGATCCCAGAGCTGCGCGGGGCGGATCAGCAGGGGAATATTCAGCGCGTCCAGAGCGGCGCCCAGCGAGGCGAGGTTGCGCAACCAGAAATCGATCTTGCACGGTGCATCGTCATGGGCACGCCATTGTGCCGGGCTCGGCAAGTACACCGCTACGCATGGCCCCCGGGCTGCGGCCGACGCCAGGGCGGTGTTGTCGTGCACGCGCAAGTCGCTGCGCAGCCAGATCAGTTGCATGCTGTTTTCCATTTAAAGAAGTTCTCTGCGGCTCAGTTCGCGGTGAGCCGATAACGGGTCTTCGGCCCAGGTGACGTCAGTCATCGAGACGCTTGTGGATAACCTGGCGTGGTGAATAGACGCGGCCGAGCCGGCGATGATGATCGGGCAATCGATACCGCTCAGCAGTTTGGGCAGTTGGGACAGGTTCAGGGCGTTACTGGAATACAGCAGCACGCCGCGAGCCTTGAGGCGCTCGACCGCCAGGGCCAGTTCGCCCGCCGGTAGAGGCCCATCGAACACTTCCACCGGGCAGTCGGCGCTGCTGGCCAGCCAGGCCGTGAGCCAAAGTTGCGGTTCCAGGGGCAATTGCGAATGGTTGACCAGCAGCAACGGCGCGCCGCGTAGCTGACGGTTGTTGTGGTAGATCCGACTGCCGAATTTGCTGCGCAGCCAGGAGTACAGGAACACACGTTCCAGCTGCGCACCGAACTGGCCTTGCCAGCGCAATTGCAGCTCTGCGAGCAGGGGTAGCAGCAACTGCTCGCAGACGGTCCGGGGCGGGTACAGCGCGATGGCCTGATTGAGTAGATCATCAACCTGACGCTCAGCCAGTTGCGTCACCGCCAATACCAGGGCCTGACGCTGGCGCTGCCAATCGTTTTCTGGCGGTTCGGCAGGCGGCGGCGGTGTATCAAGCAACGGCTTGATCTTGCTCACGGCCACTCCGCGATTGATCCAGGTGAGGATGCTCAGGATCCGTTGCACGTGTTCGGCATTGAACAGTCGATGGCCCTTGGGGGTGCGGTGCGGCACGATCAAACCGTAACGGCGCTCCCAGGCCCGCAACGTGATGGCGTTGACGCCGGTTTGTCGGGCGACTTCGCGTATGGGGAGCCAGCCCTGCGCCAGGGCTTTTGCGAAATCGGCCCCCAGGTCTTCGCTGGCGCTGGAATCGGGTTCGTTCTTCATCAGATGGCGTTGCGCAAGCTGAGGTTTTCCGGATGCGGTTGCAGGTAGACCTGCTGCGCCAGGTAAGGATCGGGGTGCTGGCGCAGGTGATGCTTGAGCAAGGTCAGCGGTACCACCAGCGGCACGATGCCCTGGCGATACTGCCCGATCAGATGCTGCACTTCCTGCTTGTCTTCGGCGGTGATGGCGCGCTTGAGGTAACCGCTCAGGTGCTGCAACACATTGGTGTGGGTGCGGCGCGTGGCGCATTTTTTCAAGGCGGTCATCAGCGCGCTGAAATAGCGCGGGCCCAGTTCATTGGGATCGGCCTTGCCCATGCTGCCGAGCAAGTTGCCCAGGGCCTTGTATTGCACCGGGTTGTGGGCCATCAGCAGGTATTTGTAGCGCGAGTGAAATTTGATCAGATCGCGTCGGGTCAGGCCTTGGCGGCGCAACGGTTGCCAGGCGGCATAGGCGAACACCCGCGTCAGGAAGTTCTCCCGCAGTACCGGGTCGTTGAGGCGACCGTCTTCCTCCACTGGCAGGTCGGGGTGACGTTCGCAAAAGGCCTGGGCATAGATACCGCGTCCACCGCCGTCCTGCGGCACGCCATTGTGGTCGTAGACTTTCACCCGCTCCAGCCCGCAGGACGGCGATTTCTGCATGAAAATGTAGCCGCAGAGGTCACTCAGTTCCGCTGCCATCTGTTGCCCGTATTCGGCCAGTGGTCGGGTCACGTCAAGGTCACGGTTTACCGTGCCAACGGCCTCGGGGTGCGCGACATCGCCCACCAGCCGGATTGGCTCCCGAGGGATGCCCAGGCCAATGGCGACTTCCGGGCACACCGGCACGAAATCGAAGTAATCGACCAAGCTGCGGCTGCACAGCTGCGATTGCTTGTGCCCGCCGTTAAAGCGAACTTCAGCACCCATCAGGCAGGCGCTGATGGCAATTTTCGGTTTGGTGACGGTTGCGTTGGGCATGGTGAACCTCTGATTGCTCAATCCTGTACAGAAAACTAATTTTGTACAATATTTTCATCATAGGTTCGAACCTACACAAGTCAATTCGTTTTGTGCAAGGAAGTGCTTTGGAGGGTTCTTTTCGCAGATGGGCTGCTGTCTCTTTCGACAGCAGCGGGTGAGGTGGGGGGATGCGATCTACTGCAGGCTGGCGTGCAGGCGACGTGCGGCTTCCTGGCCACTGAGCCACGCACCTTCGACGCGCCCGGACAGGCACCAGTCGCCACAGACATACAGGCCCAGATCAGCATCGGCCAGGGCGCCCCATTCATGGTTGCCAGCAGGGCGGGCATAGAGCCAGCGATGAGCGACGCTGAAGCTCGGGGCAGGCATGGCGCTGTGCAGCAGTTCGGCGAAGGCACCGTGAAGCTGTTCGATCACGGCTTCCTTGGACAGGTCGATGTGCTGCCGACTCCACTCGCTGGTGGCGTGCAATACCCAGGTGTCGAGCTGACTGTCGCGCCCCGGTTTGCTGCGGTTGCGGGCCAGCCAATCGAGTGGGCTGTCCTGTACGAAGCAGCCCTCCATGGGCGTATCCAGCGGTGTTTCGAAGGCCAGGGCCACCGCCCAGGTCGGGTCCATTTTTACCCCGGCTGCCACGCCGGCGAGCTTCGGTACGGCCGCCAGCAATGCGGTGGCCTGGGGCGCGGGCGTGGCGATCACCACCTGGCCGAAGGGGCCATGGGTGAAGCCTTCTGCGTCTTGCAGATGCCAGTGTTCCTGGCCCCGGTACACCTCGGTGATTCGGCAAGAGAACTGCACTTGCAACTTGCCGAGCAGGGCGCGGGTGATGGCGCTCATGCGCGGGGTACCGACCCAGCGGGTCTGCTCGTCTGGCGAAGGGCTCAGTTGTCCGCCCTGGAAGTTATAGAGTTGCGGGTTCCATTCCGCGGCCCAGCCATTGGCTTGCCAGCGCTGGACTTCCATGACAAAACGGCGATCGCGGGCGGTGAAGTATTGCGCGCCCATGTCGAGCGCGCCGGCATCGCTGCGTTTGCTCGACATACGTCCGCCGCTGCCATGGCTTTTATCGAAGAGTTGAACGACATGCCCGGCCTCCGTCAGGGCCTGGGCGGCTGAGAGTCCGGCGATGCCGGTGCCGATGATTGCGATAGGTACAGTCATGAGGGCCTCGTTTACCTTTCTGTACAGACTACGCCGTCGTTTAAACCTGTACAATTCGGGTTTTTGGTATAAGTTTCACCGTTCGCATTTGGACAGGTTGTCCTATTGTTAAACACAGACTCTGCCCGATACGAAAAATCCCTGCTTATAAAAATAGACTAGTGGGCCGATTAAAACGCGATGCGAGGAACATCTCATGCACATATTGCTGACCGGCGGTACTGGTTTGATCGGACGTCAGCTCTGCCGCCTCTGGTTGGAGCAGGGACATCGCTTGACGGTATGGAGTCGTCGACCTGAAGAGGTGGCAAAAATCTGCGGTGCGCAGGTACGCGCAATTGCCCAGCTCGATGAGCTTGGCGAGTCGGTGGATGCGGTGGTCAACCTCGCGGGTGCGCCGATTGGCGACCGCCCTTGGAGCCACAAACGCAAGCTGTTGCTATGGAGCAGCCGCATCACCCTGACTGAAAATTTGCTGGCGTGGATGGAGCGTTGCGAGCAAAAACCGCAGGTGATGATTTCAGGTTCCGCAGTGGGGTGGTACGGCGACGGCGGTGAGCGTGAGTTGACCGAGGAATCGGGACCGGTCAGCGAGGATTTCGCCAGCCAGTTATGCATCGCCTGGGAAGAAACCGCGCAGCGGGCCGAGGCCATGGGCGTGCGTGTGGTACTGATTCGTACTGGCCTGGTCCTGTCTGCCGAGGGCGGCCTTTTGTCGCGGCTGTTGCTGCCGTTCAAACTGGGGCTGGGCGGGCGTATCGGCAGTGGTCGGCAGTGGATGCCGTGGGTTCACATTGACGATCAAATCGCCCTGATTGATTTTCTCCTGCACCGCTTTGATGCCAGCGGTCCTTATAATGCCTGCGCGCCGAACCCGGTGCGCAACCGCGATTTTGCCAAGGCCCTGGGGAAGGTATTGCATCGACCTGCCGTGGTGCCGATGCCGGAATTGGTGCTGAAAGTTGCCCTGGGAGAGTTGTCATTGCTGTTGCTGGGTGGTCAGCGGGCCACGCCAGCGCGATTGCAGGCGGCGGGTTTCACTTTTCGGTTTACTGATTTGCCTGCGGCCCTGGACGACTTGTCGGGCCGCCTTTGAAATAGGACGTTGCATGACCGATCACGCGTTGCTTCTGGTGAATCTGGGTTCGCCTGCTTCCACCTCGGTGGCCGATGTGCGCCGCTACCTCAATCAATTTCTGATGGACCCGTACGTCATTGACCTGCCATGGCCGGTGCGGCGCTTGCTGGTGTCGCTGATCCTGATCAAGCGTCCCGAGCAGTCGGCCCACGCCTATGCCTCGATCTGGTGGGACGAGGGTTCGCCGCTGGTGGTGCTCAGCCGTCGGCTGCAGCAGGCCATGACGGCTCAATGGACCCAGGGTCCGGTGGAGCTGGCGATGCGTTATGGCGAGCCGTCGATTGAGTCGACGTTGGTACGCCTGGCGAGCCGGGGTCACAAGAACATCACGTTGGCGCCGCTGTATCCGCAGTTCGCTGACAGCACCGTGACCACGGTGATCGAGGAAGCCAAGCGGGTGGTGCGGGCCAGGAAGCTCAATGTGCAGCTCTCGATTCTCCAGCCGTTCTACGATCAGCCGGAGTACCTCGATGCCTTGGTCGCCAGCGCCAAACCGTATCTGATGCAAGATTACGATCATCTGCTGCTGAGTTTCCACGGCTTGCCGGAGCGGCATCTGACCAAGCTCGACCCGACCGGCTTTCATTGTTTCAAGGATGCCGATTGCTGCAAGAACGCACCGCCGGAGGTCATGGCGACGTGTTACCGCGCGCAGTGCATTCGTACCGCCGAGCTGTTCGCCCAGAAAATGGGGTTGAAGGACGGCCAGTGGTCGGTGTCGTTTCAGTCGCGGCTGGGCCGCGCCAAGTGGATCGAGCCGTACACCGAGGTGCGCCTGGCTGAGTTGGCCAAGGGCGGCGTGAAGAAAGTGCTGGTGATGTGCCCGGCGTTCGTGGCCGATTGCATCGAGACTCTGGAGGAAATCGGTGATCGCGGGCGTGAGCAGTTCCGCGAGGCTGGGGGGGAGGAGTTGGTGCTGGTGCCGTGTCTCAATGACCAGCCGCAGTGGGTCAAGGCGTTGAGTACGCTATGTGAACGGGCGCCTATAGCGCTATAAGGAAAAACCTGTGGCGAGGGAGCTTGCTCCCGCTCGAGTGCGAAGCGCTCGCAAAGTTTGGGGTTGCTGCGCAACCCAGCGGGAGCAAGCACCCTCGCCACATTAGGTTCAGGCTGATTTACAGAAGCGGCTCATCGGCCTTCTTCTGCTTCCAACCGTCATTGCCCGGCAGCAGCAGGTTCAGGGCGATCGCCACCACCGCGCACAACGCGATGCCTTTGAGGCCGAAGTCGTCCGGGCCGCTGCCGGTACCCACCAACATGCCGCCAATACCAAACACCAGCGTCACCGAGACGATTACCAGATTGCGCGCCTCCCCCAGGTCGATCTTGTGGCGGATCAGCGTATTCATGCCCACCGCCGCGATCGAACCGAACAACAGGCACAGAATCCCGCCCATCACCGGCACCGGGATGCTCTGCAACAGCGCGCCGAACTTGCCGATGAACGCCAGGCTGATGGCGAAGATCGCCGCCCAGGTCATGATTTTCGGGTTGTAGTTCTTGGTCAGCATCACCGCGCCAGTGACCTCGGCGTAGGTGGTGTTGGGCGGGCCGCCGAACAGGCCGGCGGCGGTGGTGGCAACGCCGTCACCGAACAGGGTGCGATGCAGGCCGGGGTTTTTCAGGTAGTCAC
This sequence comes from Pseudomonas viciae, assembly GCF_004786035.1. NCBI lineage: Bacteria > Pseudomonadati > Pseudomonadota > Gammaproteobacteria > Pseudomonadales > Pseudomonadaceae > Pseudomonas > Pseudomonas viciae. The sequence goes on along the minus strand of NZ_CP035088.1, from coordinate 5,593,885 downwards.
GACCGGTCACGCTGCCCACGGCAATCACCCCGCCGATGTGCTCGATGGCCGGCGCCAGGGCCACCGGCACGATGAACAGGATCGCCTGCCAGTTGAACTCCGGCGCGGTGAAGTTCGGCAGGGCGAACCACGGTGCGGCGGCGATCTTTGCGGTGTCCACCACACCAAAATAAAACGCCATGGCAAAGCCCACCAGCACACCGGAAATAATCGGCACCAGGCGGAAAATGCCTTTGCCGAACACCGCGACGATCAGGGTGGTGAGCAGGGCCGGCATCGAAATCATCATCGCGGTTTGATAATGAATCAGCTCGGTGCCGTTGCCGGCCTTGCCCATCGCCATGTTCGCGGCAATCGGCGCCATCGCCAGGCCAATGGAAATGATCACCGGACCGATGACCACCGGCGGCAGCAGTCGGTCGATGAACCCGGTGCCCTTGACCTTCACTGCCAGGCCCAGGAACGTATAGACGAAACCGGCCGCCATCACGCCGCCCATGGTCGCCGCCAGGCCGAACTGGTCCTTGGCGAGGATGATCGGGGTGATGAAGGCAAAGCTGGATGCCAGGAATACCGGTACCTGCCGGCGGGTGACGATCTGGAACAGGATCGTTCCCAAGCCTGCGGTGAACAGCGCCACGTTTGGGTCCAGCCCCGTGATCAGCGGCATCAGGACCAGTGCGCCGAAGGCGACGAACAGCATCTGGGCACCGGACAGTACCTGGCGCCAGAGCGGATCGTTGAACTCGTCCTGCATGCTCAAGCGTCCTTCTGCTTGGTGCCGAAGATCTTGTCGCCGGCGTCGCCCAGGCCCGGGATGATGTAGCCGTGCTCGTTGAGTTTCTGGTCGATGGAGGCGGTGTAGATGGTCACATCAGGGTGAGCGTCATGCACGGCCTTGATGCCTTCGGGGGCGGCGACCAGCACCATGGCGCGGATGTCCCGGCAGCCGGCTTTTTTCAACAGGTCGATGGTGGCGACCATGGAGCTGCCGGTGGCGAGCATCGGGTCGATGATCATGGCCAGGCGCTCGTCGATTTCCGGTACCAGTTTCTCCAGATAGGTGTGAGCCTGCAGGGTCTGCTCGTTGCGAGCCACGCCCACGGCGCTGACCTTGGCGCCCGGGATCAGGCTCAGCACGCCTTCGAGCATGCCGATGCCGGCGCGCAGGATCGGCACCACGGTGATCTTCTTGCCGGCGATTTTCTCTACCTGGACCGTACCGGCCCAGCCGTCGATTTCATAGGACTCCAGCGGCAGGTCCTTGGTGGCTTCGTAAGTGAGCAGGGCACCGACTTCCTGGGCGAGTTCGCGGAAGTTCTTCGTGCTAATGTCGGCGCGGCGCATCAGGCCGAGTTTGTGTCTGATCAGCGGATGGCGGATCTCGAGGATGGGCATGGGGAAGGCTCCGGCGGCGGGCAAAAAAACCGGCCTAGATTAATCTATCCGAGGGTGTTGTCCTATAGACAATACAGAACGTTAGTCCACAAACGCTTGATCTGGCCGGGCGGGATGCGTACCTTTGCCGGCTTTTCCGAACCCCTCCCTCCCCTTAACCTCTCCTGGAGAGCGCCATGTCTGCTGATCTCGAGCATATCCGTCAAATCATGCGAGAGGCTGACTGCCTGTACACCGAAGCCGAAGTCGAAGCGGCTATCGCCCGTGTCGGTGCACAAATCAACGACCAACTGGCCGAGACCAACCCAGTGGTGTTCTGCGTCATGAACGGCGGGTTGATTTTCTCCGGCAAGCTGCTGACCTATCTGAACTTCCCGCTGGAAGCGTCCTACCTGCACGCCACCCGTTATCGCAATGAAACCAGCGGCGGTGATCTGTTCTGGAAAGCCAAGCCGGAAGTCTCGTTCATCGACCGCGACGTGCTGATCATCGACGACATCCTCGACGAAGGTCACACCCTGGGCGCGATCATCGATTTCTGCAAACACGCCGGCGCTCGCGCCGTGCACACTGCCGTACTGATCGACAAGGACCACGACCGCAAGGCCCGTCCTGACTTGAAAGCCGACTTCGTTGGCCTGCCGTGCATTGACCGCTACATCTTCGGCTACGGTATGGATTACAAGGGCTACTGGCGCAACGCCAATGGTATTTTTGCCGTCAAGGGAATGTAATCGATGACTCGGCCGGGCTTTCTGGATCAAGTGCTGTTCGCTGAATTGGCCGAGAAAGCCGCGGCCAGTCCTCGCGGGCGCCAGCACCACAATTTTCATCAGATGGACGAGCCTTGCCATCGCATGGCGGTTGGCTTGCAACCCTCGACCTACATCCCGCCGCATCGCCATCTGAGCGCCGACAAGGCTGAAACCTTGCTGGTGCTCAAGGGCCGGCTCGGGGTGTTGATTTTTGATGAGGCCGGTGCGGTGCTGGACAAGCGCGTCCTGCAGGCCGGCGGCGATTGCCTCGGTGTCGACCTGCCGGCCGGTGTGTATCACGGCCTGGTGGTGCTGGAGGCCGACAGCCTGATGTTCGAATGCAAGGCCGGCCCTTACCGGCCCGTGGGCGAGGGTGAACTGGCCCACTGGGCGCCCCGTGAAGGCGAGGCGGGTGCGGCGCAATATCAAGCCTGGATGCGCGCGCAGTTCGATTGACCGCTGCGGCAGTTGGGCTTTTGTGGCGAGGGAGCAAGCTCCTCGCCACAAAAAGCGCCGTGGCCACAAATCAATCAGGCCAGTTTTGAGTGAGCGCTGCTAGCGGCCAGCCACTGCTCGCTTTTGATCCGCGCCTGCTCCAGGGTTTGCACATACGCCAATTGGCGCTGCTCGCGATGAATACCGGCGCGGCGCAACTTCAGGCGCACCCGTGGTGCGGTCGCTACCAGAATCAGGCCGATGCCCTGTTTGCGGTAATCCTTCAGGATATTTTCAAAAGCAGCCAGCGCGGTCATGTCCAGCATCGGTACAGCGCTCATTTCCACCACCACCACCCGCACCCCCGGATCGAACTTGCGCAACACATCAAGGGCTTTTTCTGCCGCCCCGAAGAACAGCGGCCCACGAATCCCGTAGCAGCGCACATGCTCGGGCATGTCCAGCAAGGCTTGATGGAAGTGGCGCGGCAGTTCGGCGCTGTCCGTCAACTCGCTCATGCGTTTGATGAACAGCCCGGCGGCCAGCAGCAGGCCGACGGCGACGGCCATGACCATATCGAACAAGACAGTCAGGCTCAGGCAGGTCAGCAGCACCAGCACGTCGCTGCGCGGGGCGATGCGCAGGGTGTGCAGCACGTGTCCGGCTTCGCTCATGTTCCAGGCCACTATCACCAGTAGCGCCGCCAGGGCCGCCATTGGCAAGTAGCTGAACAATGGCGCCAGCAGCACCATCGCCAGCAGCACCACGAGGCTATGAATGATTGCGGCCAGAGGTGACGAGGCGCCACTGCGCACATTGGTCGCGCTGCGGGCAATGGCGGCCGTGGCGGTGATGCCGCCGAACAGCGGCGCCACGACGTTGCCCAGGCCTTGGCCGATCAGCTCGGCGTTGGGATCGTGCTTGCTGCCGGTCATGCCGTCCGCCACCACGGCGCACAACAGCGACTCGATGGCGCCGAGCATGGCAATGGCGAAGGCCGGGCCCAGCAATTGGCGGATCAGGTCATAGGAAAGCGCCAGGGGGTGGCCCTGGCCGTCAGGCAGGTTCCATGGCCAGTCAAAACTTGGCAAAAACGGCGGGATGCCGGGGTAGCTGATGCCATCGACCACGTAGCTGAAGCGCTCGCCCAATGTCGCGACCGGCCATCCGCTGCGTTCCAGCGCCAGTCCCAGTAGCGCCCCGACCAGCAAGGCCACCAGATGCCCGGGAACCCGCGGCACCCAGCGTGGCCAGGCAATCAGCACCGCCAGGCACGCGACGCCGATGATGCCATCGCCGAGTCGGGCACTGGGCAGCGCCACGATCAATTCGCCCAATTGCTCGATGTAGTGCTTGGCTTGCCCGACGGTGGTCAGCCCCAGCAGATCCTTGAGTTGCAAGGTGGCGATGACCACGCCGATCCCGGCGGTAAAACCAAGGATCACCGGATAGGGGATGTATTGGATCAGCCGTCCGGCGCGCATCAATCCCAAGGCGATCAGGATCAGGCCTGCGAGCATGGTGCACAACAACAGGCCGCCGAGGCCGTATTGTTGGGTGATGGGCAGCAAGATCACCACGAACGCCGCCGTCGGCCCGCTGACATTGAAGCGCGAGCCACCGGTAAGGGCGATCAAGGGGGCGGCCACTAATACCGTGTACAAGCCGTGTTGCGGCGGGACACCGACGGCAATGGCCAGGGCCATGGCCAGTGGAATGGCGATAATGCCAACGGTCAGGCCGGCCACAAGATCGCCGCGCAGGCGCTCAAGGGTGTAGCCGGCACGCCAGGTTTGGCGCCAAGCGGCGAATAACGGTGGGGCGGAGAAGGACATGGGCACTCCACGCACGAAAGAAAGGGATACATCCTGAGCTTTGCCAAACACAGAACCCGTGGCAAGGACGCTTGCTCCCGCAGGACCGTAGGAACTGTCGAGTGCAACCAGGCTGCGATCTTTCCCCCGCCACTTGAATCTCAAACGAAAAATCAGAAGATCGCAGCCTTTGGCAGTTCCTACCGCAACCCAGCGGGAGCAAGCTCCCTCGCCACAAGGGCAGACACCGGAAGGCCGGGGCTGATGGCTCCTTGAGTATGCCGTGCTCGTTGCGCGGATGTATTGATCTGGATCGTTATTTTTACCACCTGGGCTCATGCTAGAGTGCCGGGCCAAGACCCTGGAGCCTGTCATGAGTGTACTGACCCGCCGCTGCGCCGCTCTGCTGCTGATGTCCAGCCTGCCCCTGGCGGCTGTTGCCGCGCCGATGCACAGCCAGTTCCTGCCGCCCGACGACTTGGTGCTGCGTCAGGAGCAGCCCGAACAGCAGCAATTGCTGCAGGTCACCGAATATTCGGTGGTGTTGGGCAATCAGCGTCAGTCCAACCAGCAACCAATCCCGGTAACCTCGCCATTGCTGGTGCGCCTCAAGGGCAAGCCCCTGAACAAGGGCGCCACCCTCAACCAGGTGATCCTTAATTTCGACGGCGAAAGCAAAAGCCTGAAGAAGCCGGTTTTCGACGAGGCGAGCAAGACCCTGACCCTGTCTTATCCACAGGCTCAGTACCGGGTGGTCATCGATCTGCTGCGCCACGACACCGTATACGTGCAGTTCCTCAGCTACGCCAATGGCCATATCTGGGCCGACCTGCACACCGGTGCCGAACGCCCGCGTTGAGCCCCAGGGCCTGGCGGGGGTAAACTGCTCGCCCCGTGAACTGTGCGAGCTGGAGCCGGCAATGCGTAAAGACAAGAAACAAGTGATTGGTGACGAAATTGGCGATGAACAGATCAAGCTGTTCCTCAATTTCGAGCCGATCGATGCCACTTCGCCGTCGCTGCACAAGCTGATCAAGGGCTACCGCGGCCTGCGGGTCGACGATTTCGAGCGGTTCCTGACGTTTTTCGTCGAGGCCGGCTACGACCTCAATGGCAAGGATGAGCATGGCAACGATTTTGTTGCGCTGATCCAGGACCAGCGCAATGCCGAGGAATATATTGCGTTGATCAATAAGGCGCGTGGCTGAGCGCGTTAGAGGCCATGTCAACGCCCTTCGGGGCGCTTGAATGTTCTTATTAAGTATCCCCATTACTTGTTCAAGAAAGTCCGAAAGGTTATGTCACCATTCGGGCTGTTTTGTTTTGTCCGGGTTTCCATTACTTTTGCGTTGAAGCCAAGTGGTTTCAATTCAATCGTTTAAATGGAGCTGTGTTCATCATGGAAGATAAAAATACCTATATCGCCGGAGCGTTATTGGCTTTGGTTGGCTGTTTGGCAAGTTCGATTTCCAATGCGTTCGATGAAATCGTCAATGTGGAAATATTCAACGCAACGTCAGCGGTCATTGTTCCGGGCCGCGATTTCACCTGGTCCCAGGCCCCGGAAAATGCAGGCCACGGCTTTTTTGTGGGTCCCGGCGAGAGTCAGGAGTTAACCTATTATCTGCCCCAATCGCGTGCCGAGCGGGAGTCGTTTACTTATACTCAAGGAAACCGCGCCTGTCATTTCAGTTTCGGGCATATCGCTAAAGCGCCGGTGAGTGATGGGCAGACAATGCCCTATCGTCGCTGGGCTGAAGCGAAGCCGGCAGGTTCCTGTGTCGCAGAGTTGTTGGAAGTTGAAGATGACGACGATTATGTTCGTCATGGCGGAACACGCATCAAGTTCAGCATGAAGTAATAAAGCAGAAATTAAAAAGCCTCCCGTTTGCACGGGAGGCTTTTTTATAAGTACGCAGTATCAGGCGTAACTTTGAGCCTTGTTGTCTTCAACCAGTTCCAGCGCGATGTTGTTCTGCGTGCTGATCTTGTGATACAGCGCCGCGTCGGTTTCCAGCACTTTTTCCCGGGCCGGGAAGATGTGTGCGAGCTTGGCCGCCCACTCACCCTTGGCCTTGTCCGGGAAGCAGCGCTCAATCAGTTCCAGCATGATCGAAACGGTCACCGAAGCGCCTGGCGAGGCGCCGAGCAGGGCGGCGAGGGTGCCGTCCTTGGCCGCCACCAGCTCGGTGCCGAACTGTAGGACGCCGCCTTTCTTCGGGTCTTTCTTGATGATCTGCACCCGTTGGCCGGCCACTTCCAGGCGCCAGTCCTCGGCTTTCGCTTCGGGGTAGAAGCGGCGCAGGGACTCCAAACGTTGCTCCATGGACTGCATCACTTCGCTGATCAGGTACTTGGTCAGGTCCATGTTGTCCCGGGCCACGGCCAGCATCGGGCCGATGTTGCCGGCGCGTACCGACAGCGGCAGGTCCATGATCGAACCGTGCTTGAGGAACTTGGTGGTGAAACCGGCGTAGGGTCCGAACAGCAGGGATTTCTTGCCATCGACCACGCGCGTGTCCAGGTGCGGCACCGACATCGGTGGCGAGCCCACTGCGGCCTGGCTGTAGACCTTGGCCTGGTGGTGCTTGACCACTTCCGGGTTGTCGCAACGCAGCCATTGGCCGCTGACCGGGAAGCCGCCGAAACCTTTGCTCTCTTCGATGCCCGAGGCCTGGAGCAGCGGCAACGCAGCACCACCGGCGCCGAGGAACACGAACTTGGCATCGACTTCGCGGCTGCTGCCGGAGTTGACGTCCTTGATGCTCACGGTCCAGCCACTGCCGTTGCGCTTGAGGCCGGTGACGCGCTTGCAGTACTTGACCTGAGTGTCCGGGGCGCTGGTCAGGTGCTTGAGCAACTGATTGGTCAGGGCCCCGAAGTTGACGTCGGTCCCCTTCATGATGCGGGTGGCGGCAATGACTTCGTCAGCCGGCCGGCCTGGCATCATCAGCGGCATCCATTCGGCCATCTTGGCCTTGTCTTCGGTGTATTCCATGTCGGCGAAGGCGTGGTGCTGGCGCATCAGTTCGAAGCGCTTCTTCAGGAACGACACGCCTTTCTCACCCTGCACGAAACTCAGGTGCGGCACCGGGGCGATGAACGATTTGGATGAGCCGAACGTGCCTTTTTTTGTCAGGTACGTCCAGAACTGCTTCGACACCTCGAACTGGGTGTTGATGTGCACGGCTTTCTTGATGTCGACACTGCCATCGGCTGCCTGGGGCGTGTAATTGAGCTCACACAGCCCGGCGTGGCCGGTACCGGCGTTGTTCCATGGGTTGGAACTCTCCGCGGCCCCGGAATCCATCAGCTCGACGACTTCCAGCGAGATCGCGGGGTCGAGCTCCTTGAGCAGTACGGCCAGGGTGGCACTCATGATGCCGGCCCCTACCAGAACTACATCGACTGCTTCGTTATGCGCCATTTAACGCGTCTCCAAAATCTGCAGCACCAAATTGTCGGCATAGCGGCCAGGATTGGCGGGGCAGGTCAGTTGCGCCCCAGGTATCCATGGCCAGGATCGCCATGTCCGAATCTTCGCAATTTTTCGCACCTACTGCGGATGCATGCAGCCTGGCCTCAAGAGTCACATGAACTCATTTAAGCGCCGGGCAGGCAATTCGACTTATGGCCGAGACATCCGTTCGTGCAACCAAATCCGTAGCGGACAGGCTTCAGGCGCCAGTTCTTGAGCGATATCCGGTCCTGTGTCGTTGGGCTGTTTCAGACGCTAATGGTGCTTGTTCAGACGCAAAACTATTCATTTGCTCGCCACACTCTCGTGAAGTTGTGAAAACCCGTTTTTTCACGCTCTTTTGAAGACGTGAACCTCAAAAAAGGGCTGTCCCAGCCTGGCACCGCGCCCGGTTTGGTTGCCCCCATGTAGTACATGACAGGCAAAACGGGCAGACAGCTCAGTGACCGAGCGTAATGACAGCTCTGCAGATTCGCGAAAAGTGGTGTTTTGCCCGGGAACAGCAGGCGCGCCAGCTTCACTCGATCTGTGTGGGCGGCTCTCTGTGGGCGTTGCGGGGTGCCAATACCAGCGCATCGGCGGTGTTGCGAGGCCCGATCAGGAGACGTCCTTATAATCGGGGGGAGATTGTATCGAAGAAACGCAGGGAAATGGTCGTGTTTAATGACTTTTATTAGGCGTCCGGTCAGATGGTCAACAACTGCCGGTTACGTGCGCGAGCCGCAAGTGCTTGCACGCGTGCGCTGGCGGGCAATGGCTGGTGCAACCAGTTGAGGCGGATCTCCTCGATTTCCACCCAACCTTCGCCCATGGGCTGCAGGCTGCACTGCTTGAAGGCCTGGCAACGGCCGTTGCGATCGAGCAGGGCGAAGCTGCGGTGATGTGGGCGCGGGGTGAACAGGGAAATAAGGTAGCGCATGATCGGATACCGGGTCGGTGAGCTTGGGGCAAGCCTGACAGCTGGCCATGACATGCCGGTGTAAGGATCGTGACAATGGGGTGACAGGAACCGGTAATGCCGGCCCGTGTCAGACATTTCAGTATTCATCGTAAGGCGCTAGTTCACCGCGATGGCGCACCGCTATACTGCCGGCCTGTTTGTGCCCGATTCTGGAGAGAAGAGCATGTTGCAACGCCTGTTGTTCGGTTTGATCGCTGTGACCAGTCTGACCCTCGTCGGCTGCGCCCACAGCCCGCAACAACTTAACCCGCAGCCCACGCTCAATGCCCAACTGGCGCCTGTGGGTCGCGGCCAGCCGGTGGTGGTGCGGGTCGTGGATGGTCGTCCGTCGCCGACGCTCGGCACCCGTGGCGGGCTGTACCCGGAAACCAGCGTGATCACCGTGCAGGGCGCGCAGATCCTGCCCAAGCTGCAGGCCCAGGCTGAAGCAGCGGTGCGTTTGCTGGGTTTCACCCCCACCGCCAATGCCATGAATGCGCCGCAATTGACCGTCACCCTGGCTGAGCTCAAGTACCAGTCGCCCAAGGAAGGCATGTACGTGACCGAAGCGACCATCGGCGCGACCTTCCGCTCCGACGTGCAGAACGCCAACCGCCGCTACAGCGGCCGTTACGGCGCCTCCCTGGACCAGCGTTTCGGCATGGCGCCCAACCAGGAAACCAACACCAAGCTGGTCAGCGACGTATTGAGCGATGCCCTGACCCGGCTGTTCAAGGACCCGACCATTGGTCAGGTGCTGGCTGAGTAAGTATTACGTCCCATAAACCCTGTGGGGGCGAGCAAGCTCGCTCCCACAGGGTTTTTTATGGGCGAGATCTTCACGCTGCCTGGGAATAAAACTCCAGCACACTGATCCCGGTCAGCAGGTCGGTCTCGGGCAGGTCGGCGTGTTGATGGCCGCCGAGGGCGCAATACACCAGCCAGTGTCGATCTTGCACGTTGAAGGACAGGCTGCCGACGAGGTTCTGTTGTTCTTCGCTCGGGCTGATGAGGTAGAGACGATCCTGGTTTTCGGCGTGAAGCATGATGGGGTCCGTGCAGGTTTGAAGGGCGACAGAGTGGCCTGCTCAGATGACGAAACCGTGACATGAAGAATTAGGGTGTTGCACAGTCCCCTCGCCACAAAAGAACCCAGCGCTGCGGTGGGATCGTTACTGGTCGGAAAAAACGGCGCAGAGCGGTGGGCTTTCGGTAGAATCCGCGCCCTGTTCGTAGGTCCCGGGCGTGTCCTGTCCGATTTTCGCTTGAGGTTTGTGATGTCGTTGCATGTGCTTTCGTTGTTCGCCGCCCACCCCGCCAAACTGATCAACCTGCTCGCATTGCTGTTTGCCTGCCCGGGCGGCTGGGTGTTGCACGCCACGCGCCGCCGTGAACTGCGGGCGCGGGCCTGCCTTGAAGCACGCAATCGTGATGGCAATGAACGATTCGAAGCGCTGCTGGACCTGGCCACTCAGCGCATGAACCGGTTTTTCTACCGGTTCGGTTTTGGCTGTCTGGCGCTGGCGTTGCTGGTTTCGTGGATCAGTACGCAGTTCTGATAGGTCGCTGGGGTAAAGGCGCTTTTGTGGCGAGGGAGCAAGCTCCCTCGCCACAAAAAGCCGCATCAGGTTCTCGCAAGCGTGGTTTTACAGCGCCAACCCCGCCTTGACCCGATACTGATTGCGCACCGGCGTTGCATATTGCAGCACCAGGAACGGCCGGTGTTCCTGTGGGCAAGCGTCCAGCCGGCGTTGCCATTCTTCCTGGGCCTTGGCCAATTCCTCGGCATCAAACACCTCGGCCGCCTTGGGCACCTGCAACTGTGGGTCGGCATCGGCCCATTGGGCGTAGGCCAGGTAGTGCACCGGGAACAGGCGATAGCCGCCGAGAATCTGCCGGTCCATCTCCTGGGCCAATTGCTTGGTGTCCTCGAACAGCTCGGTGATCGGCGCGGCGAAATTCACATGCACGCGGCCCTTGTAGCCGGTGATGCCCGTGGCGATGCTCACATCGTCCTCGCCCGGCGCCTTGGTGTAGGTGCCGGTGGTGGCGCGGATGTACAACTCGCGGGCCTTGGCCTGGTCGCACGGGTCGTATTCGTAGCTGATGGACACCGGCGTGAGGTTCAGTGACTGGATCACCTCGCCAAACGGCTCGTCCTTGCGGCTCATGTGGAACATCTTGAGGATTGCCGATTCAGTCCGGTCGTCGCCGTCCTTGGCCCGACCTTCGGCCTGGGCGATCCAGATCGAGGCGCAATCGTTGCGGATCGAATGGTTGATGTACGCCGACAACAACTGGTACGCCGCCATTTTTTCCCGCCGCCCGGTGATGGAGCGGTGCACGATGAAGCTCTTGTTCAGGCGCATCAGGTCGCTGACAAAGGGCTTTTGCAGCAGGTTGTCGCCAATGGCGATGCGCGGCGTCGGCAAGCCGGCGTGGTACACGGCATAGTTGACGAAGGCCGGGTCCATCACGATGTCGCGGTGGTTGGCGATGAACAGGTACGCACTGCCGGACTTGAATTGCTCCACCCCGGTATACGTCACGCCATCGGTGGCGCGCTCGATGGTGTGATCGACGTAGAACTCCACCTTGTCCTGCAAAGTGGCGACTGACGTCACACCGGCGAACTCGCGACGCAATCTTTGCGCTATAAGGGGTTTGAGCATCCAGCCGAAGGCGCCGGCCAGGCGCGGGAAGCGGAAGTGGGTGAGGATATCTAGAAACGCCTTGTCGCCGAGCAGCCGTGCCAGCACCGCTGGGACTTCGCTGTCGTCGTAAGGTCGGATGGCATCGAATTCGCCCATCATGCTCTCTTGTTGGAAACGGCTAGGGTAAGTAAAGGTTCGATCAAAAAACGACGGGGCACGGCCTGGAAGATAAGCCAGGCAAAAATAGCCCTGCAAATAGACCGGCGATTATACGCACAAGTCACCTGGGAGACCGCGATGCTGGAAACCGCTCTGTATGAATGTCCGTATTGTGGTGAGGAAGTGGAGACTTCGGTGGACCTGTCCGGTGGCGACCAGACCTATATCGAGGACTGTCAGGTTTGTTGCCGGCCGATAACCTTCGTACTGCAGGTCCATGGTGAGGAGTGGCATCTCGAGGTTTTTAGCGAAAACGAGTGATGGGGGCGTCCATGCGACGAATCTATGAGCTGGAAAATCTGATGGAAGGCGAGTTGCTCCAGGGCATGCTCGCCAGCGAAGGCATCAGGGCGCACCTGGTGGGTCGTGATTTGATGGGCGGCGCCGGGGAGTTGCCGATGCACGGGCTGTTGGGGCTGGCGGTGGAGGACGATCAGGCGCAATACGCCCGGGACTTGATCGCCGCGTACAATGCGGCATTGCCGCTGCCCGGCGATGAGCCGGAGAGCTACCCCGGCACGCTGGTCTGTTAGGCTGGCGGCCGTTTGATCAAGAGTTGTGTTGCCCCATGTGTGGACGTTATGCCCTGTTTCGCTGGAACCCCGCCTTCGCGGCCTTGCCCGGCTTTCCTGCCGATCAGAAGGCCCAATGGAATATTTCGCCCAACGATTCGGTGCTGATGCTGCGCGCCGGCGCCGAGGGCCAGCGTGAGTTGGCCCGGGCGCGCTGGGGGCTGACGCCGCCGTGGCTGACCGACCTGTCCCGCACCCCGGCCCATGCCCGGGCCGAAACCGTGGCCGAGCAGCCGATGTTCCGTGAAGCCTTGCGCCAGCGTCGCTGCCTGCTGCCGGCCAACGGCTTCTATGAATGGCGTGGCGGCACGCGCAAGCGTCCGTACTGGCTGACGCCAGGGGAGGGCTCGTCGTTGTTTTTTGCCGCGATCTGGGAGGCGTATCCGGTGCAGGAACAGGTGTGGCTGAGCACGGCGGTTATCACTCAGCCGGCGGCGGGTCAGCGCCGGCCGTTGATCCTGGACGAAGAGGGTCAGCGCCTGTGGCTCGATCCCGAGACACCACTGCACGCCTTGCAAGGGCTTCTGGCCAGCGAACCGGCACAACTGCGCGAGCGGGTGCTGGCCAACATGGTCAATGACCCGAAGCTCAACGGCCCGGAGTGCCTGACCCCGGCTTGAGTGTTGAGGCGTCTGTGCTGGCCTCATCGCGAGCAAGCCCGCTCCCACATTGGCTGCGGGTGTTCACAAAAAGTGTGTTCACCGCCAATCCCTTGTGGGAGCGAGCTTGCTCGCGATGAGGCCCGTGGATCAAACCCTGAACTGATTGATCAACCGCCGCTGCTGCTCTGCCAGCTTGGTCAAGCCGGCACTGGCCGCGCTGGATTCGTCGGCGCCGCTGGCCACTTCGTTCGCCACTTGCCCGATGTTGATCACGTTACGGTTGATGTCGTCGGCCACGGCGCTTTGTTCCTCGGCGGCGCTGGCGATCTGGGTGTTCATGTCGTTGATCACCGACACCGCCTGAGTGATGGTTTCCAGGGCCTGGGCCGCTTTCGCCGCGTGCTGCACGCTTTCATCGGTGCGGTGCTGGCTGTCTTCCATCACCCGCACCACATCCCGGGTGCCTTGCTGCAACTGTTGGATCATCGACTGGATTTCTCCCGTGGCCTGCTGGGTCTTCTGCGCCAGATTGCGCACTTCATCGGCCACCACCGCAAAACCACGCCCTTGTTCACCGGCCCGGGCCGCTTCGATGGCCGCGTTGAGGGCCAGCAGGTTGGTCTGTTCGGCGATCCCGCGAATGGCGGTGAGGATTGCGTTGATGTTCTCGCTGTCCTTGGCCAGGGTTTGTACCACGCTCACGGCCTTGCCGATTTCCACGGCCAGGGCGCCGATGGAGGTGGAGGTGTCCCGCACGATCTGCATGCCCTGGCTGGCGGCCTGGTCGGCGTGACTGGCGGCTTGGGCGGCCTGGGTCGCGTTGCGGGCCACGTCCTGGGCGGTGGCGGTCATTTCGTGCACGGCGGTGGCGACCAGATCGATCTCCGACATCTGCTTATGCACCCCCTGATTGGTACGGATCGCGATGTCGGCGGTGTGCTCCGATGAGTCGCTGACACTCTGCACCGAGGTCACCACTTGGGTAATCATCCCCTGCAACTTGCTCAGGAAAGTATTGAAGCCCCTGGCAATCGCGCCCAGTTCGTCGGCGCGGTCGCTCACCAGGCGCCGGGTCAGATCGCCTTCGCCTTGGGCGATATCCTCGAGCATCGCCACCATTTGCTTGAGCGGCCGGGCGATGCCGTGGCCCACTAGCCAGATAACCAACAGGCCAATACCGGCAATCACCAAGCCGACCATGGCCATGCCGAAGATGTCGGTCTCGCGTTGTTGGTTGAGGTCTTTCTGCAACGCCAACAGATCGGCCATCACCGCATTCAGCGGCAGTTGCAGCATCAGCGTCCAGCGGGCATCGGTCTCGCCGATGCCGAACGGCATGTACACCTCGATATGCCCATGCTCTTCATCGATGTCGTAACGCACTTCGCCAACACCGAGCTTGGCCAGGTTATCCAGCTCACTGGTGTCGAGCAGGTCGCTGGCCTTTTCCCCGAGTTTGCTCGGGTCCTTGGTGAAGGCCACCAGCCGGTTGTTGCTCGAGAGCAGGGCCATTTCCCCGGCGCCGTTGTACAGCTTGCTGTCGGCGGCAACGAGCATGTCCTGGATGAAGTTCACCGACAGGTCGGCCCCGGCGATGCCCTGGAACTTGCCATCGATCATGATCGGCTCGATGAACGAGGCGAGCATGGTCATGGTGGCGCCGACGCGGTAGGGCGCCGGGTCGATCACGCAGGCTTTCCTGCTGTCCTGGGAGCACAGGTAGTACTCACTGGCGCGGATGCCGGTGGACAGCAGTTTCTGGTCGGTTACGTCGGCGAGTTTTTCCAGGCCCAGGCTGCCATCCTGATTGCGAAACCACCACGGCAGGAAGCGCCCGTTGGTTTCCATGCCAACCACGGGGCTGTTCACGTAATTGGCGTCGTCGTGGTCGATGGCGTTCGGTTCCCAGGCGATGTAGGCGCCAAGGACCTTCGGGTTGCGCACCACGGTTTCGCGCAGCAGGCTGATCATTTGCTCGCGAGGCACCTTCAGTTGCGGGTTGCCATCCGGGCCGTTCATGCCCATCAAGGCGTTGCTGGTGGCCAGGCCGCGGGCGAGCTGCAGCGGTGCTTCCAGTTCCCGTTGGATCAGGCTCGCCTGGGTGCGGGCCAGGGCGCTGAGGCGTTGTTCGATGAGCTGCTCGAACTGTGCTTTGGTCCGTTGTTGCACCATGTCCTGGGTGCGGGCGCCGGCAAACAACGCGTACAGCACCAGGGCGCCGACCACGCTGAGCACGATGGCACCCGCCAGGGCGGCCACGGAAAACTGGATCGATTTGAATTTCATAAAGGCTCCGGACGCAGGATGACGTCTGGTGCATGTATCGGCGTTTGTGTGGCCTGGCATGAGGCGCTATTCGTCGGGTGACTGTTTTGACTGGGTGAGTGTCGTAAATGGACTGGATGGGTTTGTATGAAAAAAATGTAATTCGTTGCTGCTGTGTATCTGGCGCGGATACAAATCACCGCCTAGGATACGCCCACGTTTCCAGGGAGCTTCTAAAATGAACAAGATTTTGATGGTGAGTGCACTGAGCGCAGGGTTGCTGCTCGCCGGTTGCCAATCGGTCAACACCACCAGTGGCGGAGCCGTGGGCGTGGAGCGCAAGCAGTACATGTTCAGCATGTTGTCGACTGCTGAGGTCAACCAGATGTATGCGCAGTCCTATCAGAAGACCATGGGCGAGGCGAGCGACAAGGGCGTGCTGGACAAGACCAGTAGCGATGCCAAGCGTATCCAGGTCATTGCTGACCGACTGATTGCCCAGGCCCCGATATTCCGCCCGGATTCGGCGCAATGGAATTGGGAAGTGAACCTGATCAAGAGCGACGAGCTCAACGCCAACTGCGGCCCCGGCGGTAAGATCATGTTCTACACCGGCTTGATCGACCAACTGAAACTGACCGACGCTGAAATCGCCGCGATCATGGGCCATGAAATCGCCCACGCCCTGCGCGAGCACGGGCGTGAAGCGATGTCCAAGGCCTACGGCATCGAGATGGCCAAGCAGGGCGCTGGTGCCTTGTTCGGCCTGGGCCAGGACAGCCTGGCGTTGGCCGACACTGTCGCCAACTACGGCATGACCCTGCCTAACAGCCGCGGCAACGAGAACGAAGCCGACCTGATCGGCCTTGAACTGGCTGCCCGCGCCGGCTACGACCCGAACGCGGCGATCACCTTGTGGAACAAGATGGCCAAGGCCTCGGAGGGGGCGCCACCAGAGTTCATGAGCACCCACCCTTCGTCGAGCAGCCGGATCGCCTCGTTGCAGGCGGCGATTCCGAAGGTGATGCCGCTTTATCAGCAGGCCAAGAAGTAACCAGCGTTATGCAGTAAAAGCTGTTTTTTGTGGCGAGGGAGCTTGCTCCCTCGCCACAATTGCCCTCCTGAGCCTGGATCAAACCCACCCACTACTCTGCATCGCCTTGTACACCGCCACGATCGCCAGGACGAAAAATGCCGAGGCGGCCAGGCGGCGGATAAGGGTCAGGGGCAGTTTTTCGGCGGCGAAATTGCCGGCCAGTACCACCGGCACGTTGGCAATCAGCATGCCCACGGTGGTGCCGATGATCACCAGCCACAACTCCGGGTATTGCGCGGCAAGCATCACCGTGGCGATCTGCGTCTTGTCGCCGATTTCGGCCAGGAAAAACGCAATCAGCGTGGTGACAAACGGGCCGAACTTGCGCGCCGTGTTGGCTTCTTCATCGTCCAGCTTGTCCGGGACCAGGGTCCACAGTGCCGTGGCCGCGAAGCTCGCTGCCAGGATCCAGTGCAGGACCGCATCCGAGAAAAAACTGCCGACCCAGGCCCCCACCGCCCCGGCGGCGGCATGGTTGGCGAGCGTTGCGGCAATGATGCCGGCGATGATCGGCCAGGGTTTGCGAAAGCGTGCCGCCAGGATGAGGGCGAGCAATTGCGTCTTGTCGCCGATTTCGGCCAGCGCAACGATAGCGGTAGGTACGAGGAAAGAGTCCAGCATCAGGTGATTCCTAGAGGGGCGGGTCGACACGGCTATGACACGTACAGCCTTCCCGCCCCGGGTAAGGTGTGCGTGTCATAGGTCTTGTCAAACCCAGCGACCATCTGCGTGGACGCTTGGGCCGCATACGCCATGGTCTGCTGACCAAGTATGTTGACGTATGCCGGGCGAGCATGGCGCTCGCGGGAGACTACTCCCCTAGGACGGAGCGGATTCTGCCTAGGCAAATCCGATTGGGCAAGTGCTGTTTCTTAAAATTGCTTCAGCCGCGCTTGGCCCGGTAGATGCGAAACCCCTGGCCTTCGGCCTTGATGGCGCACACACCCAAATGCTCTTCGATCAAGGGTTGGTACTTGAGGAAGCTGTTCGCGACCAGCCGCAGTTCGCCACCATTTTTCAGATGTTTGGCTGCTTTTCGCAGCAGGTTTTCCGTGGCGTGGTAATCGGTGTGCACGCCGACATGGAACGGCGGGTTACTCAGGATCGCGCTCAAACCCATCGGTGCCGCGTCGATCCCGTCACCGGTCAGTACCTCGGCTTCCAGGCCGTTGGCAGCCAGGGTCAGGCGACTGCTGGCGGCGGCGAACGCATCCACGTCCAGCAGCGTGACGGTGTTGTGTGGATAGCGACGCTTGACCGCCGCCCCGAGCACACCGGCACCGCAGCCGAAGTCCAGCAAATGACCGCTGGGCAGTTTATCCAGGTGTTCGAGCAGCAGCGCACTGCCGCGATCCAGGCGACCGTGGCTGAACACCCCCGGCAAGCTGATGACCTTCAGCGGGCCTTCGGCCAGGGGCAACTCGTAGGTCTGGGCCAGGCTTTCCAGCGGCTTGGCCTCGGGGGCTTGGGCAACGGTGACCTGCCATAGCTGGCAATGCCGTGCGCTGTCGAGCTTGCGCGGCTTGCCCAATGGATTGAGTTGCTTGGACGCACCTTCGATGCCGCTGCGCTTTTCTCCCACCAGGTACACCTCGCGCCCGGCCAGGCGCGCGGCCACGGCATTGAGGATGTAATCGGTCAGGTCCTTGGCCTTGGGCAGGAACACCACGGCAGTGTCAAACCCGCGCTCTGGTACGTTCACGCCAAAGTGGCTGCGCTCGGGGAAGCGGGCGTCCAGCGCCGCCTGATCGCCCGCGTGCCAGCACCAACCGTGGGCTTCGGGCAGGCGGCCGAGCAGATCGTCGGCGGGCAGGCCGGCCAGTAACACCGAGCCTTGGAATAACTCGGCCTGACGAAGCAGTACTTCACTGCGCGGATCCATGGTCTGCTCCTTGAAAAAAAGTGCGGCAGTTTATCAACTGACGACCCGCCGCGCTGCAGCGCTGAAAAAGCCCTGGGCGTTTTCGCTCATTTGCCCGACGATCCGTTGCCGCGCCTCGCGGCTGCCCCAGGCGTTGTGGGGCGTGACGATCAGCCGGGGAATGTCGGCGGCCAGCAACGGATTGCCCTGGCTCGGCGGCTCCACACTCAGCACGTCGGTGGCTGCGCCGCCCAGGTGGCCATTGCGCAGCGCCTCGGCCAGGGCCTGTTCGTCGATCAGGCCGCCACGGGCGGTGTTGACCACAAAGGCGCCGGGTTTGAGCAGCGCCAGTTCCCGGGCACCGATGAAGTGGCGGGTGTGTTCGTTGAGCGGGCAATGCAGGGTCAGGGCATCGACTTGCGGCAACAGTTGATCCAGTGGCACGCGGTCAGGGCGGGCAGGGCGCCCGGGAACCTGCCCCAGCAGCACGCGCATGCCAAAGGCTTCGGCCAATCGCGCGACGGCGCTGCCCAGCTCGCCATGCCCCAGCAAGCCAAGGGTTTTGCCTTCCAGCTCGACAATCGGATAGTCCAGCAGGCAGAACTGAGAGGCCTGTTGCCAACGACCTTCGCCCACGGCTTTCTGATAGTCGGCCAGGCGCGTTGCCAGGTTCAGCAGCAACATGATCGTGTGCTGGGCCACCGATGGCGTGCCGTAGCCCTGGCAATTGCACACCGTGATGCCGTGTTGGCGGGCGGCGGCCAGGTCGACATTGTTGGTGCCGGTGGCGCTGATCAGGATCAGTTTCAGCTCGGGGTTGGCGGCCATGGCCGCTGCATCGATCACTGCCTTGTTGGTAATCGCCACCGTGGCGCCCTTGAGCCGTTCGGCCACCTGATCCGGTGTGGTCCGATCAAACAATTGCAGTTCGCCGAAGCAGTTGCGCAGCGGGGCCAGGTCCAGGTCGCCAAGGTCCAGGGAGGGATGGTCGAGGAAAACTGCGCGGGCGGTATTCGTCATCAGCTGTACCTTTTATCTGAAGAATCGAAGGCGTAATGTGGCGAGCCTATCAGATGCATTGGCTGCCATGGCGGCGAACCCCGTGGCGAGGGAGCTTGCTCCCGCTGGCCTGCGAAGCAGGCCCCAACAAACGGCAAGCGACTGCTGCGCAGTCGAGCGGGAGCGAGCTCCCTCGCCACCGTTTTCACTTAACAACGCGTACCTCCCTGGAGCCCCCATGTACCTCACCGAATTCCTCACCGTCGCCCTGATTCACCTGCTGGCCGTTGCCAGCCCCGGGCCGGATTTCGCCGTGGTGGTGCGTGAAAGCGTGACCCATGGCCGGCGCGCCGGGACCTGGACGGCGCTGGGCGTCGGTACGGCGATTTTCCTGCACGTGGGCTATTCGTTGCTGGGCATCGGCCTGATCGTGTCGCAGTCGATCGTGCTGTTCAACGCCTTGAAATGGGCCGCCGCCGCGTACCTGCTGTACATCGGCTTCAAGGCGTTGCGCGCACAACCGGCCAAGCCAACGGCAGACAACTTGCACCAGGAGGCGGGCGAACGTACTGCTCGCGGCGCGTTCACCTCGGGCTTCGTCACCAATGGCCTGAACCCCAAGGCGACGCTGTTTTTCCTGTCGTTGTTCACCGTGGTGATCAATCCGCACACGCCTCTGGCGATCCAGGCCGGTTATGGCGTGTACCTGGCGGTCGCGACGGCCGCCTGGTTCTGCCTGGTGGCCATGCTGTTCAGCCAGCAGCGGGTGCGCGCCGGCTTTGCCCGCATGGGCCACTGGTTCGACCGGACCATGGGCGCGGTACTGGTCGCTATCGGCGTGAAACTGGCGTTTACCGAGACGCATTGACGGGCCCTGGTCCCTGCCCGTGGATGGCTCAAGGCTAGTATTTGCACGCGGATCAAATCATTCCTTTGGCTGATTTGATCCGTGTATAAGCACTCTAGAGTGCTTACTTCCAGCCAAGACCGTGCAGTCAGAAAAGGGACTCTTATGTTGCAGACTCGCGTTATTCCTCCAGCCGAAGGTGCCTATCAATACCCGCTGCTGATCAAGCGGCTGCTGATGTCCGGGGCGCGTTACGAGAAAACCCGCGAGATCATCTACCGTGACCAGTTGCGCTACAGCTATCCGACGCTGATCGAACGGGTCGCCCGGCTGGCCAATGTGCTGACCGAGGCCGGGGTCAAGGCCGGTGATACCGTGGCGGTGATGGACTGGGACAGCCATCGTTACCTGGAATGCATGTTCGCGATCCCGATGATCGGCGCGGTGATCCATACCATCAATGTGCGTCTGTCACCGGAGCAGATCGTCTACACCATGAACCACGCCGAGGACCGCTTCGTGCTGGTCAACAGCGAGTTTGTCGGTTTGTACCAGGCGATCGCCGGGCACCTGACCACGGTGCAGAAAACCCTGCTGCTGACCGACCTGCCGGAAAAAACCGCCGACCTGCCGAACCTGGTGGGTGAATACGAGCAGTTGCTGGCCGCCGCCAGCCCAACCTACGACTTCCAGGATTTCGACGAAAACTCCGTCGCCACCACGTTCTACACCACCGGTACCACGGGCAACCCCAAGGGCGTGTACTTTACCCATAGGCAACTGGTGCTGCACACCATGGGCGTGGCGACCATCATGGGCTCCATCGACAGCGTGCGGCTGCTGGGCACCAACGACGTGTACATGCCGATCACGCCGATGTTCCACGTCCACGCCTGGGGTTTGCCTTACGTGGCGACCATGCTCGGGCTCAAGCAGGTCTACCCCGGTCGCTACGATCCGGAATTCCTGGTGCAACTGTGGCGCAAGGAAAAGGTCACCTTCTCCCATTGCGTGCCAACCATCCTGCAAATGGTCCTCAACGCCAAGGGCGCCCAGGACACCGATTTCGGCGGCTGGAAAATCGTCATCGGTGGCAGCGCCCTGAACCGCAGCCTGTACGAAGCAGCCAAGGCCCGGGGCATCCAGCTCACCGCCGCCTACGGCATGTCGGAAACCGGCCCGCTGGTGTCCTGCGCCCACCTCAACGCTGAACTGATGGCCGGCAGCGAAGACGAGCGCACCACCTACCGGATCAAGGCCGGCGTGCCGGGGCCGCTGGTGGAGGCGGCGATTGTCGACGCCGAGGGACGGTTCCTGCCGGCCGATGGCGAGACCCAGGGCGAACTGGTGCTGCGTGCGCCGTGGCTCACCGAGGGCTATTTCAACGAGCCGCAGAAGGGCGCCGAGCTCTGGGCCGGCGGCTGGCTGCACACCGGCGACGTCGCCACGCTGGACAACATGGGTTTCATCGACATCCGCGACCGCATCAAGGACGTGATCAAGACCGGTGGCGAATGGATCTCCTCCCTGGACCTCGAAGACCTCATCAGCCGTCACGCGGCGGTACGCGAAGTAGCAGTGGTCGGCATTCCCGATCCGCAGTGGGGCGAGCGACCGTTTGCCTTGCTGGTGATTCGCGAAGGGCATCAGATCGGGGCTCGCGAGCTCAAGGAACACCTCAAGCCGTTCGTCGAGCTGGGGCACCTGAGCAAGTGGGCGATCCCGAGTCAGATCGCCCTTGTTACGGAAATTCCCAAGACCAGCGTCGGCAAGCTCGACAAGAAGCGCATCCGCGTCGACATCACCGAATGGCAGAGCAACAACAGCACCTTTCTCTCGACGCTTTAAACACCTTTTCCGCGCCCGAAAGGGCGCGGCAGCCGCACCAAGCAAGCGCTTGCCTTGTCAAACCGAAAATTTCAGCCATCCTTGCCGTGCCGACACTTGTCGGCCTGGCAATGGACTGTTCCAGAGTGGTCGAGGCGATAAATCACACTTTAGAGGGATCAAGCCGTACTACCTGCTGGCTATAGTCCGCGTAAGAATTTTCAAAAACGGAACGCACGTACTAAACGGGCGCTGCGACTTTGAACGGAGGGTGGGGCATGCCGCTTCCAGCCGTTGAAAAGGGTCTTTGAAAATACTGTCTGCCATAACAATAAAGCACATGGAGTAGCGTCGATGACCTCAGCAAATACGTTCTGGCGCCGGGCAAAACTGCCTTTGGCGGTCAGTCTTGCCTCTTCGCTCGCCGGCCCAGCATTCGGCGTCAGTTTCAACATTGGTGAAATCGAAGGCCAGTTCGACTCGTCCCTGTCGGTGGGGGCGAGCTGGTCCACGGCCAACGCCAATAAAGACCTGATCGGCGTCAACAACGGCGGCCGTGGGCTGTCGCAGACCTCCGATGACGGCCACTTGAACTTCAAGCGCGGGGAAACCTTCTCGAAGATCTTCAAGGGCATCCACGACCTGGAACTGAAGTACGGCGATACCGGCGTGTTTGTGCGCGGCAAGTACTGGTATGACTTTGAGCTCAAGGACGAACACCGCCTGTACAAGGACATCAGCGACAACAATCGCAAGGAAGGCGCCCAGTCTTCCGGCGGGCAGATCCTCGATGCGTTCGTCTATCACAACTACGCCATTGCCGATCAGCCGGGTTCGGTCCGCCTGGGCAAACAGGTTGTCAGTTGGGGGGAAAGTACTTTCATCCAGGGCGGCATCAACTCCATCAACCCGGTCGATGTGTCCGCATTCCGTCGCCCTGGTGCCGAGGTCAAGGAGGGCTTGATCCCGGTCAACATGTTCTATGTGTCCCAGAGCCTGACCGACAATTTGTCGGCTGAAGCTTTCTACCAGTTGGAGTGGGACCAGACTGTTGTCGATAACTGCGGGACGTTCTTCTCCCAACCGGATGTTATTGCCGATGGGTGCGATGACAATCTGCGTGTACTGAATAAACGCTCCGCGCTCTCGGCCCCTGCATTAGGTGCATTGGCTGCAAGGGGGGTCGACGTCAACGATGAAGGCGTACTGGTGCGTCGTGGCGCGGACCGCGATGCCCGGGATAGCGGCCAATGGGGCGCATCCCTGAAATATATGTTCGAGCCGCTGGACACCGAATTCGGTGCCTACTTCATGAATTACCATAGCCGGGCGCCGATTTTCAGCGCCACGGGAGCGGCATCAGGGTTTTATACGATGCCGTTGGGGCCATTGGCGGCATTGCGTCCTCTGATCGTGGCGGGTAACTCCAATTACTTCGTTGAATACCCTGAAGACATTCGGCTCTATGGCTTGAGTTTCTCCACCACCTTGCCCACCGGCACGGCCTGGAGCGGCGAGCTGAGTTATCGGCCGAATGCGCCGGTACAGTTGAGCACCACCGATATTCTCTTTGCAGGTGTTACTCCGATCCCGGGTTTTGGTAATGCCTCGGTGCTCGATGGCACCCCAGGTCAGGATCTGCACGGCTATCGCCGCAAGGAAATCACCCAGTTCCAGACCACCTTTACCCACTTCCTCGATCAAGTTATGGGCGCGAGCCGTCTGACCTTGGTGGGTGAGGTTGGGGTCACTCACGTCGGAGGCCTGGAAAGCAGGTCCGAGGCTCGCTACGGCCGTGACCCAGTGTTCGGTCCAGGTGAACTGCCCAATGGTTTCTGTAACACGCTCAACGCTTCGACCGCCGCAGGTGGCGGCCAGACCAGCAGCGGTGTGAACAGCAACTGCAACAACGACGGCTTCACCACCGCCACCTCATGGGGCTACCGCGCTCGCGCCATCTGGGAATACCCGGACGTCTTCGCTGGCGTGAACCTCAAGCCCAACGTGGCCTGGTCCCATGACGTCAAAGGCTACTCGCCAGGCCCTGGCGGCAACTTCGAAGAAGGCCGCAAGGCCGTTAGCCTCGGGCTGGATGCGGAGTACCAGAACACTTACAACGCGAGCCTGGCCTACACCAACTTCTTTGGTGGCGACTTCAGCACTGTGGACGATCGCGACTTCCTGGCGCTCAGCGTCGGCGTGACCTTCTAAGCACCGTATTTCAGGACGACACACTATGAAAATAACCAAGAATCTGTTGCAGGTCGGTGCTTTGGGGCTATCCCTGCTGGCGGCCAGTGTCATGGCGGCGGTGCCTGCCGCCGAGGCCGACAAACTGGGCAAGAGCCTGACGCCGATGGGCGCTGAGATGGCCGGCAATGCCGATGGCTCGATCTCGGCCTGGAAACCCATGGCCAAGAACGCCGGCTCGGTGGACAGCAAGGGTTTCCTTTCCGACCCATACGCCAGTGAAAAACCAGTGTTCACCATCACTGCGCAGAACGTCGACCAGTACAAAGCCAAACTCGCGCCGGGCCAGTACGCGATGTTCAAGCGCTACCCGGAAACCTTCAAGATGCCGGTCTACCCGACCCATCGCGGCGCCACCGTGCCGGACGAGGTGTTCGCCTCCATCAAGAAAAACGCGGTCAACACCAAGCTGGTGTCCGGCGGCAACGGCCTGGAGAACTTCGAGACGGCCGTGCCGTTCCCGATTCCCCAGAGCGGTGTGGAAGTGATCTGGAACCACATCACCCGCTACCGCGGCGGCAGCGTGACGCGCCTGGTGACCCAGGCCACGCCGCAACCCAATGGCTCGTACAGCCTGGTGTACTTCCGTGACCAGTTCGTGTTCCGCGACAAGATGAAGGATTTCGATCCGGCCAACCCTGGCAACATCCTGTTCTACTTCAAGCAGCAAGTGACCGCGCCGGCGCGTTTGGCCGGTGGCGTGCTGCTGGTGCACGAAACCCTCGACCAGGTGAAGGAGCCACGTTCGGCCTGGGTCTACAACGCCGGCCAGCGTCGCGTGCGTCGTGCCCCGCAAGTGTCCTATGACGGCCCGGGTACCGCCGCCGACGGTCTGCGTACTTCCGACAACCTGGACATGTACAACGGCGCGCCGGACCGCTACGACTGGAAGTTGGAAGGCAAGAAAGAACTGTACATCGCCGCCAACAGCCACAAGATCGATTCGCCGCAGCTCAAATACGACGACATCATCAAGGCTGGCCACATCAACCAGGACCTGACCCGTTACGAGCTGCGTCGTGTCTGGCACGTGACCGCCACCCTGAAGGAAGGCCAGCGTCACATCTACGCCAAGCGTGACTTCTACATCGACGAAGACACCTGGCAAGCGGCGGTGATCGACCATTACGACGGTCGTGGCCAACTGTGGCGCGTTGCTGAGGCCCATGCCGAGAACTACTACGACAAGCAAGTGCCGTGGTACGCCCTGGAAACCCTCTACGACCTGCAGTCGGGCCGCTACCTGGCCCTGGGCATGAAGAACGAAGAGAAATCGGCCTACGACTTCGGCTTCACCGCCACCACCGCGGATTTCACCCCGAACGCACTGCGCCAGGACGGCATCCGCTAAACCGCTTTACCCGAGGCCGCATCCTCGAAAAAACGCCCCGACTGGTTCGGGGCGTTTTTTTGACCAGCACCCCCCCCCGTGGCGAGGGCGCCTGCTCCCGCTGGGTTGCGCCCGTAGGAGCTGTCGAGTGCAACGAGGCTGCGATCTTTCCCCAAGCACTTGGGCCTCAAGCGAAAGATCAAAAGATCGCAGGCTTTGCCAGCGCCTACAGAGCCCAGCGCGAGCAAGCGCCCTCGCCACAGGGGCGGTGCCTGGCATTGGTCTTTCCAGTAAACCGTTTTGTAGTCTTTTTGTAGCCATTTGTAGCACTCCCTTCAATACCTCCGCGTTTACCGCTAGTCTGCGGACATCTGCAACGCCGCCACCCGCCTTTCAACAAGAGCCGGCCATGACTGATCTGTCTTCACTTCCGGATTCTGCCCGCGCAGCCATTGCGGTACAGGACGGGCGCTTCTACCGCCCGCCCTTGCCCGACGGTCATGTTGTGCGGCCGCGGTTGTGCGAGCGTCTGAGTGCGGGGCTTGGAGGCCGGTTGCTATTGGTGAGTGCCCCGGCGGGTTTTGGCAAAAGCTCCTTGGCGGTGGAGTTCTGCCAGGGGCTGCCGAGCCACTGGCAAAGCCTCTGGCTTGGGCTCAGCGCCCGGGACAACGACCCGGGGCGTTTTCTGGAGCGGCTGCTCGACGGGCTCCAGGCATTTTTTCCGCAATTGGGAGGCCGGGCGCTGGGGTTGCTGAAAATGCGTCAGCGCCACCAACCTTTTGCGTTCGAGGAGTGGCTCGACGGTCTGCTGGATGAACTGTCCGCGCACCTGTCGCCCCACAAACCCTTGCTGCTGGTGCTCGATGATTATCACCTGGCCCAAAGCCCGGTGCTGGATCGCTGCCTGCAGTTTTTCCTCAATCACCTGCCCGATGGCCTGCTGGTTTTGGTCACCAGCCGTCAGCGCCCGGACTGGCATCTGGCGCGCCTGCGTCTGTCGCGGCAATTGCTCGAACTGAATGAACAGGATCTGCGCCTGACCCACAACGAGGCCCTGACCCTGCTCCAGCATCACAGCAGTTCGCTGCGTGGGGAAGCGCTGGAAAACCTGATCCAGCGCAGCGAAGGTTGGGTGGCCGGGCTGCGTTTCTGGCTGTTGGCGGCCTCCGAAGCCGGTACCGAAGGCCTGCTGCCCCAGGCCCTGCACGGCGGGGAAGGGCTGATTCGCGATTACCTGCTCGAAGAAGTCATCGACTGCCTGCCCACCGAGGTGCAGGCGTTCCTCTACGACACAGCCCCTCAGGACCGCTTTTGCAGCGAACTGTGTGATGCCGTGCGCGAAGCCCATGACAGCGCCGAGATCCTGGGTTTCCTGGCGGCTCATCAAGTGTTCCTGGTACCGCTGGACGAGCATGGCCACTGGTACCGTTATCACCACCTGTTTTCCGACTTGCTGCGCAGTCGTCCCAGCGCGCCGGCCATGGTGCCGGCCGCGACGTTGCATCTGCGGGCCTGTCGCTGGTTCAACGCCCAGGGCCTGATCGATGAGGCCGTGGAACAGGCCCTGCGGGCCGGCCATCTGGACGTGGCGGCGAACCTGGTGCAGAACCTATCGGAGGAGCAACTGCTGGCCGAGCAGAACGTCGGTATGCTGCTGCGCTGGAAAATGGATCTGCCCGACAGCCTGCTCATCAGCACGCCACGGTTGATCGTGCTCTACAGCTGGGCGCTGGGGCTGGCTTGCCAACTGGACGCCGCCGAAGAACTGGCCGCCCATCTGAGTCGCTTCCTGCCGGCCCCTTCGGCCACCGCGCAAAAATCCATGCTTGCCCAATGGCTGGCCCTGAGTGGGATCGTTGCCCGTGGCCGCGGCGATCGTGAGGCCACCGTGCGTTACTGCACCGAAGCCCTGGAGAGCCTGCCGCATAAACGCTATGGCCAGCGCCTGATGTGCCTGTCCACGCTGTCTAACCTGGCGATTGCCGACGGTGATCTATGGCGCGCGCGGGCCTTGAACCGTGATTCCCTTGAGTTGGCTCAGCGCGTCGGCAACCCGTTGTTCGAGGCCCTGGCCCATTACGATCGCGCCCGGGTATTGCAGGCGCGGGGGGAAATTCTGCGGGCGCTGGATGAAGTGCATCAGGGTTTGCAACGTTTGCACAAACTGTCGCCCCAACGGCTTTATGCGGTGCGGGCGCGCTTGATCCTCTACGAGGGCTTCCTGCTGACCTTGCGCATGCAGCCGCAGGCCGGGGTGGCGCGGTTGCAGGCGGGCCTCACCGAGGCCCGCGCTTGCCGCGACATCAGCGTATTGATCGGGCATTGCGTGATCGCCCGTATCGAAGGCTACAACGGCGAGTTTGCCCGGGCCTTTGCCGAGTTGGCCGAAGCCGAGCGCCTGATGCACATCTGGGACGTCCCGCCGATCTATTACCTGGCGATGATCACCCTGGTCAAATGCGAACTCTGGCTGGCCCAGGGGCGCACTGACCTGGCCGAAGCCTGGTTGACGCGGTTGGGGCAGACCTACACTGGTGAACGGGCCGCCGCGCCGCCGGAATTCCACCCGCAGTTGCCGCTGCACGTCGAATTGCAGCAGGCGGTGCTGGAGTCCATCCGGGGCCAACCGATGTTGGCCGAAGGGCGGCTCAATGCCTTGCTTGAGCACGGACAGCAAACTGGCCGGCAGATGCTCAGTGTGATGGCGCTCAACCAGAAAGTCGCCTTGCTGCTGAGTGTCGGGCGCGAACCCGAAGCTCGACGCACCCTGGCCCAGGCGTTCGAAGCCGCTGCCGGCGGTGTTCTGCAACCCTTCGAATGGTTGCTGGGCGAAGCACATCGTGAATGGCTGCGTGAACAACTGTTGCATGCACCGTCCAGCACCTTGCGCGAGCATCTGCTCGAGCGCCTGCCGTCGACCGCAGCGCAACCTGCCGACCCGTTGGCTCCTGTGGAAAACCTCAGCAGCCGCGAGCGAGCGGTATTGCAGCTGATTGCCCAAGGCTGTTCGAATCAGGAAATCAGTGAGCAGTTGTTCATCTCGCTGCACACCGTCAAGACTCACGCCAGCCACATCAACAGCAAACTCGGCGTGGAGCGCCGTACCCAGGCGGTGGCGCGGGCGAAGGCGTTGGGGTTGTTGGGGTAAGCGGGATGTTTGGTCCGCTGGGAAACCTGTGGTGAGGGAGCTTGCTCCCGCTGGGTTGCGTAGCAACCCCCCAGGCAGCGAACATGTTTGCCTGACACGTCGCGTCGTCAGGTGTAAGGGGCACTTCGCACCCCAGCGGGAGCAAGCTCCCTCGCCACAAAAGCGCTCGGCTTGCGTTAAGGAATGTTCGATGTTGCCCATGTACAAAACCATCCCTTCCCCCGTGGGCCAACTGATGCTTGTCGCCCGGGATACAAAACTGGCGGCCATCCTCTGGGAAAACGAGCGGCTCAACCGGGTGCGCCTGGGCCCCCTGGAGGAGGACAGCCGCCACCCGATCCTCAAGGAAACCGAACGCCAACTCATGGAGTATTTTGCCGGCCAGCGCAGGTGTTTCGACCTGGAACTGGACTTCGTCGGTACTGACTTCCAGACCCGCGTCTGGCAGGCCCTGTTGACCATTCCCTTCGGCGAAACCCGCAGCTACCGCGATATCGCCCTTCAGATCGGCCAACCGACTGCGGTGCGGGCCGTGGGCGCGGCCAACGGCCGCAACCCCATCTCGATCATCGCTCCCTGCCACCGCGTCATCGGCACCTCTGGCAGCCTCACCGGTTTCGCCGGTGGCCTTGCGGCCAAGCAGTTCCTGCTAAGCCTGGAAGGGCAGCAGAGTCTGCAACTGGCGTTCTGAGTCGCCTGAAGCAGTAATGTCGAATGTGCTGTCGTCATCGCGAGCAAGCTCGCTCCCACAGGGAATCAGCGGTGGGCGCAGGATCTGTGCTGACCCGAGCCAATAAAAAAGCCCGCCCGATCATGGGACCGGGCGGGCTTTTGGTGTCGCTGAAAATTACTTCTTCAAACCGTAATGCTCATCGAGCATGCCGGGCGAATTAGGGGCCTTGGGGGCGTAGTCCCGGGGCGGTTCCTGATCCTTTGGCGGGGTCAGGCGTTCCCGTGGAGCCTGTGCAGAGTCGGCCTGCAGGGCCGCCAGCAGGCGTTGGCGAGTCTGCTCGTCGAGGGCCAGGCGATTGGCACCCTCGGACAAATGATCCTGGACATCCTGGTAGCTCTGGGTGAGTTTTTTCACCAGAGACGCGGTGCTGTTGAAGTGGGTGACCACTTCATTCTGATAACTGTCGAAACGTTCCTGAATGTCGTCCAGCTGACGTTGCGTGCTGTTGGGCACCGCATTGGGCAGCAGTCGGGCAAGCAGGAATCCAATGGCGACACCGGCAACCAGGGCAAGAGTCGGCAACAACCAAACTAAGAGCGAGTGTTCCACGAGTCCTTCCTCTATAAACGGCTTTGCTTTACGTTAACGGCTCAGACCTGCGCTGTATACCGCGAAGAACATCGCAATCATGCCAGGCACAGACTTTTAGCTAGACGAGTCGACCCTATTCGGGGTCACGGAGTTCTTTCCCTTGCTTATGCGCGAAACCCCTGTAGTGATCGATGGCCCGGTGGGCCAACTGGAAGCCTTGTACCTGGACAGCGAGGCCCCCCGTGGCCTGGCGCTGATCTGCCACCCGAACCCGGTGCAGGGCGGGACCATGCTCAACAAAGTGGTCTCGACCCTGCAACGCACTGCCCGTGATGCTGGCCTGGTTACGTTGCGTTTCAATTATCGTGGCGTCGGCGCCAGCGCTGGCAGTCATGACATGGGGTCCGGTGAAGTGGACGATGCCCAGGCTGCAGCCGCGTGGTTGCTGGAGAAATACCCGCAACTGCCCCTGACGGTGTTTGGTTTTTCGTTTGGCGGATTCGTCGCTGCAAGCCTGGGCGGCCGCCTGGAAGCCCAGGGCCAACCGCTCAAGCACCTGTTCATGGTGGCCCCGGCGGTGATGCGCCTGGACGCGCAATCACCCTTGCCGATGAGGGGCGAGTTGACCGTGATCCAACCGGAAACCGACGAAGTCATCGATCCGCAGTTGGTTTACCAATGGTCCGACACGCTCCAACGCCCCCATGAGCTGCTGAAAGTGGCAGAATGCGGACACTTTTTTCATGGCAAGCTGACTGATCTCAAGGATCTGCTCCTGCCGCGCCTCTCGAATTGACTGCTGTCTGACAAGCGATAACCCATGATGACTCGTACCCGTATCCTGACCGGCATCACCACCACCGGCACCCCGCACCTGGGCAACTACGCCGGCGCCATCCGCCCGGCGATCCTCGCCAGTCGCGACAGCAACGCCGATTCGTTCTACTTCCTGGCCGACTACCACGCCCTGATCAAGTGTGATGACCCGCTGCGCATTCAACGCTCGCGCCTGGAGATCGCCGCGACCTGGCTGGCCGGTGGCCTGGACGTGGACCGCGTGACCTTTTATCGCCAGTCCGATATTCCCGAGATCCCCGAGCTGACCTGGCTGCTGACCTGCGTCGCCGCCAAGGGCCTGCTCAATCGTGCCCACGCCTACAAGGCCTCGGTGGACAAGAATGTCGAAACCGGTGAAGACCCGGATGCCGGCATCACCATGGGCCTGTACAGCTACCCGGTGCTGATGGCCGCCGACATCCTGATGTTCAACGCTCACAAGGTGCCGGTCGGTCGCGACCAGATCCAGCACGTGGAAATGGCCCGCGACATCGGTCAGCGCTTCAACCACCTGTTCGGCCAGGGCAAGGAGTTTTTCACCATGCCCGAGGCGCTGATCGAGGAAAGCGTCGCCACGCTGCCGGGCCTCGATGGCCGCAAGATGTCCAAGAGCTACGACAACACCATCCCGTTGTTCAGCAGCGCCAAGGACATGAAAGACGCGATCTCGCGGATCGTCACCGATTCCCGCGCTCCAGGTGAAGCGAAGGATCCGGACAACTCGCACCTGTTCACCCTGTTCCAGGCTTTCGCCACTCCAGCGCAATCGGCTGAGTTCCGTAGCGAACTGCTGCAGGGCCTGGGTTGGGGCGAAGCCAAGAACCGCCTGTTCCAGTTGCTCGACAGTGAGCTGGGTGAATCGCGCGAGCGTTATCACCAGTTGATCGAGCGTCCGTCGGACCTTGAAGACATCCTGCAACTGGGCGCGAAAAAAGCCCGGGCCGTGGCGACGCCGTTCCTCAACGAACTGCGCGAAGCCGTTGGCCTGCGCTCGTTTGTCAGCCAGGTGCAAGTGGCGACCAGCACCAAAAAGAAAACCGCCAAGGCTGCACGCTTCGTGAGCTTTCGCGAAGACGACGGCAGTTTCCGCTTCCGTCTGCTGGCGGCTGACGGCGAGCAACTGGTGCTCTCTCGCAACTTTGCCGATGGCAAGACGGCCGGCCAGGTCACCAAGCAACTGCAAGCCGGCCAACCACTGGACGTACGCAGCGACGACCTGAGTTTCAGTGTCTGGCTCAACGGCGAGTGCGTGGCAGACAGCCCGGCCTTCGCGGACAGCGCCGCCCGGGATGCAGCCGTCGATGCGTTGCGCATCGCCCTGACGCCCGCCCAGGACTGATCCCAGGCGTCTCCCGATCATCGGCCCGAGTAAGGGCCGATTGCCATTCCTGCGGGCCGTCGCTACAGTGACGGCCCGTTTTTGTTGCCTTGCTAACGAATATGACGCCCCTAGAACGATATCAAGCTGATCTGAAACGCCCGGAGTTCTTCCACGACGCAGCCCAGGAAACGGCCGTGCGGCATTTGCAACGCCTGTACGACGATCTGGTCGCCGCCTCGAACAACAAGCCGGGCTTGTTGGGCAAACTGTTCGGCAAAAAAGACCAGGCACCCGTCAGGGGCCTGTATTTCTGGGGCGGCGTGGGCCGTGGCAAGACTTACCTGGTGGACACGTTTTTCGAGGCGTTGCCGTTCAAGGAAAAAACCCGGACGCACTTTCACCGCTTCATGAAGCGTGTGCATGAAGAAATGAAAACCCTGGGCGGCGAGAAGAACCCGCTGACCATCATCGCCAAGCGTTTCTCCGACGAGACACGGGTGATCTGCTTCGATGAGTTTTTTGTCTCCGACATCACCGACGCTATGATCCTTGGCACCTTGATGGAGGAACTGTTCAAGAATGGTGTGACCCTGGTCGCCACCTCGAACATCGTGCCGGACGGCCTCTACAAGGACGGTCTGCAGCGGGCGCGCTTCCTGCCGGCCATCGCGCTGATCAAGCAGCACACCGAAATCGTCAACGTCGACAGCGGTGTCGATTACCGTCTGCGTCACCTCGAACAAGCCGAGCTGTTCCACTTTCCCCTGGACGCCGCTGCCGAAGAAAGCCTGCGCAAGAGCTTCCGAGCCCTGACGCCGGAGTGCACCCAGGCCGTGGAAAACGATGTATTGGTCGTCGAAAATCGCGAAATCCGCGCCGTACGTACGTGCGATGACGTGGCCTGGTTCGACTTCCGCGAACTGTGCGACGGCCCTCGCAGCCAGAACGACTACATCGAGTTGGGCAAGATTTTCCACGCGGTGCTGCTCAGCAACGTCGAGCAGATGAGCGTCACCACCGACGACATCGCCCGGCGCTTCATCAACATGGTCGACGAGTTCTACGACCGTAACGTGAAGCTGATTATCTCGGCCGAAGTCGAACTCAAGGACCTCTACACCGGCGGTCGCCTGACTTTCGAATTTCAGCGGACCTTGAGTCGTCTGCTGGAAATGCAATCCCACGAGTTCCTGGCTCGGGCGCATAAGCCGTAGGGTGATTCGGATAAAAAAACGGCCTGCGATTGCAGGCCGTTTTTGTATGTGGTGATTCCCCACCTGACCCTGTGGGAGCGAGCTAGCTCCCACAGTTATGCCGCCTGCTGAAACTGCTGCCGATACTGGTTCGGCGACAGGTCGGTATGTTGCCGGAACAGTCGGGCGAAAAAGCTGGCGTCGTCGTAGCCGACTTCATAGCTGATGGTCTTGATGCTTTTGCGGCTGCCGGACAGCAGACCCTTGGCGGTTTCTATCCGCAGCCGTTGCAGGTAATGCAGCGGTTTGTCGCCGGTGGCGGTCTGGAAGCGGCGCATGAAATTGCGGATGCTCATGCCGTGTTCCCGGGCGACGTCCTCGAAGCGGAACTTGTCGGCGAAGTGCTCTTCGAGCCAGTGCTGGATCTGCAGGATGATCACGTCCTGGTGCAGTTTTTGACCGCCAAAGCCGATTCTTCCGGGTGAATAATTGCGTTGCACTTCGTACAGGATATCCCGTGCCACGGCCTGGGCCACGTTGGCGCCGCAGAAACGCTCGATGAGGTAAATGTAGAGGTCGCAGGCCGAGGTCGTGCCGCCGGCGCAGAACAGGTTGTCGGCGTCGGTCAGGTGCTTGTCCTGGTTCAGGTGTACTTGGGGAAAACGCTCCTTGAAGGCATTGAAGAAACGCCAGTACGTGGTGGCTTCCTTGCCGTCGAGCAGCCCGGACTCAGCCAGCCAGAACACTCCGGTGGCTTCGCCGCAGAGTACAGCGCCGCGAGCATGTTGTTCGCGCAGCCAGGGCAGGACTTGGGGATAACGTTGGCAGAGGGTGGCGAAATCATCCCAGAACGCCGGGAGGATGATGACGTCGGTATTTTCCAGGCCACCGTCCACCGGCATGATCACATCGCTGAAGCTGTTCACCGGTTTGCCGTCGGGGCTGACCAGCCGGGTTTCAAACGCCGGGGTCAGGCCCTGGCCCAGTTGTTTGCCGTAGCGCAGGCTGGCCAGGTGGAAAAAATCCTTGGCTTGCATGAGGGTGGAGGCGAAAACCCGGTCGATCGCCAGGATGCTGACGCGCCGCAAAGGCGTGGAGACGTGCATAGACATAATTCATCTTTATTTTTATAGGGGAAAGTGGTCATCAGACGGCTGGATCGTCTTATTTTTTGTCGGATGTGTCCAGTGTCCTGTCGTACATCGCAGGCTTAGGCTCTGTTGGATAACCACACCCAACAATAATCAAAGGTGCGCCATGATCCCAAGAACCCTGTTCGCTCCCGAGCACGAATTGTTTCGCGACAGCGTACGAACCTTCCTCGAAAAAGAAGCGGTGCCGTACCACAGTCAGTGGGAGAAACAGGGGCATGTCGATCGCCAACTCTGGAACAAGGCGGGGGAGGCGGGCATGTTGTGCTCGCACCTTCCAGAGGCCTATGGCGGGCTGGACGCAGACTTCCTCTACAGCACGGTAGTGATCGAGGAGATCGGCCGCCTGGGGCTGACAGGGATCGGTTTCTCGCTGCACTCCGACATCGTCGCGCCCTACATCCTGCATTACGGCAGTGAAGCGCTGAAGCTCAAGTACCTGCCCAAACTGGTGTCTGGGGAGATGGTCACGGCCATCGCCATGACCGAGCCGGGCGCCGGTTCCGACCTGCAGGGCGTGAAGACCACGGCAGTGCTGGACGGTGATGAATACGTGATCAACGGCTCGAAAACCTTCATTACCAATGGCTTCCTGGCCGATCTGGTGATCGTGGTCGCCAAGACTGACCCCAAGGCTGGCGCCAAGGGCACCAGTCTGTTCCTGGTGGAGGCGGGCACGCCTGGCTTCGAAAAGGGCAAGCGCCTGGAAAAAGTCGGAATGAAGGCTCAGGACACCTCGGAATTGTTCTTCCAGGACGTTCGCGTGCCGAGGGAAAACCTGCTCGGGCAGGCTGGAATGGGCTTCGCCTACTTGATGCAGGAACTCCCTCAGGAGCGCTTGACCGTTGCCATCGCAGGCCTGGCCTCGGCCGAAGCGGCGTTGCAATGGACGTTGGACTACACCCGCGAGCGCAAGGCGTTTGGCAAATCCATCGCGGACTTCCAGAACACTCGCTTCAAGCTGGCGGAAATGGCCACCGAGATCCAGATCGGCCGGGTTTTCGTCGACCGCTGCCTGGAACTGCACCTGCAAGGCAAGCTCGACGTGCCGACGGCGGCAATGGCCAAGTACTGGGGCACCGACCTGCAATGCAGGGTGCTCGACGAATGCGTGCAGTTGCACGGCGGCTACGGCTTCATGTGGGAATACCCGATTGCCCGGGCGTGGGCGGATGCGCGGGTGCAGCGGATCTATGCCGGGACCAATGAAATCATGAAGGAGATTATTGCGCGGTCGCTTTGATTATGGGGTGAATTCAAGATTGCCTTCGCGAGCAAGCCCGCTCCCACAGGGGATTTGTGTCTGAGCACTATTTCGTGATCGACACAGCCCCTCTGTGGGAGCGGGCTTGCTCGCGAAGGCTTTTTACCGGGCAATCAAGGCGCCGGGTTCGGCTGATCCTTGTGGATCGCCTCGATCCCCGCCAGCACTTCATCCGACAGCTTCAGGTCGAAGCTGGCAATGTTGCTGTCCAGTTGCTCCAGCGTGGTGGCGCCAATGATGTTGCTGGTCACGAACGGTTGCTGCGTGACGAACGCCAGGGCCATCTGGGCCGGGTCCAGGCCATGTTCGCGGGCCAACGCCACATAACGGCTGCACGCCGCTTCCGATTGCGGATTGAAGTAGCGCATGAAGCGGCTATAGAGCGTCAGGCGACCCTTGGCTGGCCGTGCACCGTTTTCGTATTTGCCCGACAGGAAGCCGAATGCCAGGGGCGAGTAGGCCAGCAGGCCGCACTGTTCGCGGATGGCGATTTCCGCGAGGCCGACTTCGAAGCTGCGGTTGAGCAGGTTGTACGGATTCTGGATCGACACCGCTCGCGGCCAGCCACGGGCCTCGGCCAGGGCGAGGAATTTCATGGTGCCCCACGGCGTTTCGTTGGACAGGCCGATGTGGCGGATCTTGCCGGCCCGGACCTGTTCGTCCAGAGCTTCGAGGGTTTCCTCCAACGGGGTGAAGTCCTCGTCGGCCTTGTGCTGGTAGCCCAGCTGGCCAAAGAAGTTGGTGCTGCGTTCCGGCCAGTGCAACTGGTAAAGATCGATCCAGTCGGTTTGCAGGCGCTTGAGGCTGGCATCCACGGCTTCGACGATGTGCTGGCGGTTGTGCTTGAGGTTTTTGTCGCGGATGTAGTCGATGGTGTTGCCAGGGCCGGCGATCTTGCTCGCCAGGATCCAGTCGGCGCGGTCGCCGCGGTTCTTGAAATAATTGCCGATGTAGCGCTCGGTGGTGGCGTAGGTCTCGGCTTTCGGTGGTACCGGGTACATCTCGGCAGTGTCGATGAAATTGATGCCGGCACCCTTGGCGCGCTCGATCTGGGCAAAGGCCTCGGCCTCGCTGTTCTGCTCACCCCAGGTCATGGTTCCGAGGCACAGGGCGCTCACGTTCAGATCGGTACGGCCTAGCTGGCGATAGTCCATCGGTGACTCCTTGGGCAAAACAATCATAAAAGCAGGTTGAAATATTTTTCGCAATCTGCATAATTGCGCACCTCTTTCTGCAGTGGAAGTGATGCGCCGCCGCCGAAGAATCTTGCCGTTGAACGGACGCGCCGACCCGAGCCCCCGAAAGCGTCTGTATCCGGCTGCCTTTGACTTGTCAAAGTACGCACTATTCAGTAAGATCCGCCGTCTAATTTACAGGGCGGCCCCTGAGGCTATAAAGAATGAAAACTTTTACTGCTAAACCGGAAACAGTAAAGCGCGACTGGTTTGTCGTCGACGCTGCTGGTCAGACCCTGGGTCGTCTGGCCACCGAAATCGCGAGCCGTCTGCGTGGCAAGCACAAGCCTGAGTACACCCCTCACGTTGACACCGGTGACTACATCGTCGTGATCAATGCTGAGCAAGTACGTGTTACTGGCGCTAAAACCACTGACAAAATGTACTACTCCCACTCCGGTTTTCCTGGCGGCATCAAGTCGATCAACTTCGAAAAGCTGATCGCCAAAGCCCCTGAGCGCGTGATCGAGACCGCGGTTAAAGGCATGCTGCCTAAAAACCCACTGGGTCGCGACATGTATCGTAAGCTGAAGGTTTATGCGGGCGCTGCTCACCCTCATACTGCTCAGCAGCCCCAAGAACTGAAGTTTTAACGGAATAGTTCATTATGTCGGCGACTCAAAATTACGGCACTGGCCGTCGCAAGACTGCAACCGCACGCGTTTTCCTGCGTCCGGGTACTGGTAACATCTCCATCAACAACCGCTCCCTGGATAACTTCTTCGGCCGCGAAACTGCCCGCATGGTAGTTCGTCAGCCGCTGGAACTGACCGAGACCGTCGAAAAATTCGACATCTACGTCACTGTTATCGGTGGTGGTGTAAGTGGTCAAGCTGGCGCAATCCGCCACGGCATCACTCGCGCCCTGATGGATTACGACGAAACTCTGCGCGGTGCTCTGCGCAAAGCCGGCTTCGTAACTCGCGATGCTCGCGAAGTTGAACGTAAGAAAGTCGGTCTGCGTAAAGCGCGTAAGCGTCCGCAGTACTCGAAGCGTTAATTCGCTTTTGCGTTCAAAAAGCGCCCAGTTCCTTACGGAGCTGGGCGTTTTTTTATGGGCGAAATATTTATCCTGTGACAACTTGCCACATCCGTAGAGGCCCTATACTACAAGGCTTGGCGGTTTGGCCGCTTGGTAATTACCTTGTCAATATTGGGGCTTTTCATTACCATTCGGCAAAATTTTTATAAGTTCAGATTTTTACTTAGTAGACGCCTGATTTAACAGGCCACAAAGCTGATGGGAGAGGACTGAATGAGCAATGACGGCGTGAATGCAGGCCGGCGTCGCTTCCTGGTAGCAGCCACATCCGTGGTGGGTGCTGCAGGAGCGGTGGGGGCTGCGGTCCCGTTCGTGGGGTCATGGTTTCCCAGTGCCAAGGCGAAAGCTGCAGGTGCACCGGTGAAAGTGAATGTCAGCAAGATCGAGCCAGGCCAGCAGATGATTGCTGAATGGCGCGGTCAGCCGGTGTTCATCGTCCGCCGTACCGAGGAAATCCTGGGGAATCTGAAAAAGATCGAGGGCCAGCTGTCTGACCCTACCTCCAAGAACTCCACGCAACCGACCTATGTCGATCCGGAGACGCGTTCGATCAAGCCGGAAGTCCTGCTGCTGATCGGGATCTGCACGCACCTGGGTTGCTCACCAACGTTCCGTCCTGAAGTGGCCCCTGCCGATCTGGGCAAGGACTGGGTCGGTGGTTATTTCTGCCCTTGCCACGGCTCCCACTACGACCTGGCGGGTCGCGTCTACAAATCACAGCCTGCACCTCTGAACCTGCCAGTTCCCCCGCATTCCTATGAGACCGACGACATCATTGTCATCGGCGTCGATACGGAGAAAGCGTGATGAGCAAATTCATGGATTGGGTTGATGCGCGCTTTCCCGCGACCAAAATGTGGGAAGACCATCTCAGCAAGTACTACGCTCCAAAAAACTTCAACTTCTTCTACTTCTTTGGCTCCCTGGCCTTG
Organism: Pseudomonas viciae; assembly: GCF_004786035.1. Classification (NCBI taxonomy): domain Bacteria; kingdom Pseudomonadati; phylum Pseudomonadota; class Gammaproteobacteria; order Pseudomonadales; family Pseudomonadaceae; genus Pseudomonas; species Pseudomonas viciae. Next base: position 5,555,156 of record NZ_CP035088.1, on the reverse strand, counting down.
CTCGTTCTGGTCAACCAGATCGTTACCGGTGTCTGGCTGACCATGAGCTACACCCCTTCGGCGGAAGAGGCGTTTGCTTCCGTCGAATACATCATGCGCGACGTCGAGTACGGCTCGATCCTGCGTCTGCTGCACTCCACCGGCGCTTCGGCGTTCTTCATCGTGGTCTACCTGCACATGTTCCGTGGCCTGCTCTACGGTTCGTACCAGAAACCGCGTGAGTTGGTGTGGGTCTTTGGCATGCTGATCTACCTGGCGCTGATGGCTGAGGCCTTCATGGGCTACCTGCTGCCATGGGGCCAGATGTCCTACTGGGGTGCCCAGGTGATCATCTCGCTGTTCGGTGCGATCCCGGTCATCGGTGATGACCTGACCCAATGGATCCGTGGTGACTACCTGATCTCCGGCATTACCCTGAACCGCTTCTTCGCCCTGCATGTCGTGGCCCTGCCGATCGTGATCCTCGGTCTGGTGGTGCTGCACATCCTGGCGCTGCACGAAGTCGGCTCGAACAACCCGGATGGCGTGGACATCAAGAAGCACAAGGATGAGAACGGCGTACCGCTGGATGGCATCGCCTTCCACCCGTACTACACCGTGAAAGATATCGTCGGCGTGGTGGTCTTCCTGTTCATCTTCTGCTCCATCGTGTTCTTCTTCCCGGAAATGGGTGGTTATTTCCTCGAGAAACCGAACTTCGAGCAGGCGAACGCCTTCAAGACCCCTGAGCACATTGCCCCGGTCTGGTACTTCACGCCGTTCTACGCGATTCTGCGGGCGATTCCGGACAAGCTGCTGGGCGTCATCGCCATGGGCGCGGCCATCGCCGTGCTGTTCGTCCTGCCGTGGCTGGACCGCAGCCCCGTCAAGTCGATGCGCTACAAAGGCTGGCTGAGCAAGATCTGGCTGGTGGTGTTCTGCATCTCGTTCGTGATCCTCGGCGTGCTGGGCGTACTCGCTCCGACCCCGGGCCGGACACTGCTGTCGCAGGTCTGCACCTTCTTGTACTTCGCCTACTTCATTCTGATGCCGTTCTACACCAGGCTCGAGAAGACCAAACCGGTTCCGGAAAGGGTGACTGGCTGATGAAAAAGCTATTTTCTGCACTGATTCTTGCTGCTATGCCTGTTTTGTCCTTTGCGTCCGCATCCGGTGGTCCGGAGTTGGAAAAAGTCGATATCGACGTTTCTGACAAAGCGGCCATGCAGGACGGCGCGCGTACGTTCGCCAACTACTGCATGGGTTGCCACAGTGCCAAGTTCCAGCGTTACGAGCGCGTAGCCGATGACTTGGGCATTCCTCATGAGCTGATGCTCGAGAAGCTGGTGTTCACCGGTGCCAAGCTGGGCGACCACATGAGCATCGGCATGCAACCGGCAGACGCCAAGACCTGGTTTGGCGCTGCACCGCCGGACCTGACCCTGGTGGCGCGCGTGCGCGGTACCGACTGGCTCTACGGCTACCTGCGTTCGTTCTATGAAGATCCTGCGCGTCCATGGGGCGTGAACAACAAGGTCTTCCCGAACGTCGGCATGCCGAACGTTCTGGTCGGCCTGCAGGGGCGCCAGGTGGTAGGCTGCAAGCAGGTGCAAATCGTCGAGGACGGCAAGAAGCAATATGACCCGTTGACTGGCACCGCTTTGACCCATGAAGCCTGCGACCAACTGACCGTGTTGCCGAACACTGGTAGCCTGACCCCAGAGCAGTTCGATGAGAAGGTCAAGAATCTGGTGACCTTCCTGGCCTACTCGGCCAACCCGGTGAAGCTGGAGCATCAGCGCATCGGTACGTATGTATTGCTGTACCTGGCGTTCTTCTTCGTATTCGCTTACCTGCTTAAGCGCGAATACTGGAAAGACGTGCATTGATAAAGCTGTAATCCGTTGCTGTTAATCGTGCGCGCCCAAGGGCGTCTCTGAAAGTGTAACGAGCCTGGTCAGCCAGGTGTTACGGGAGGCGCCCTTTGGGCGCGCTCGTTTTTCCGTTTTTCGATAATTTCAACAAGCGAGGAGGATCGCCATGGGCGTGACCAATCGGTTGGCCTGTTACTCCGACCCCGCCGACCACTATTCCCACCGGGTACGCATCGTACTGGCAGAGAAGGGTGTCAGCGCCGAGATCATTTACGTGGAAGCGGGCCGTCAGCCGCCGAAGCTGATCGAAGTGAACCCTTACGGCAGTCTGCCCACACTGGTCGATCGTGACCTGGCATTGTGGGAGTCGACCGTGGTGATGGAATACCTGGATGAGCGTTATCCGCATCCGCCTTTGCTGCCGGTGTACCCTGTCGCGCGCGCCAACAGCCGTCTGCTGATCCATCGCATCCAGCGTGACTGGTGCGGGCTGGTGGATCTGATCCTGGATTCACGAACCAAGGAACCGGCGCGGGTGGTTGCGCGTAAAGAGTTGCGTGAAAGCCTGACTGGCGTATCGCCGCTGTTCGTCGACAAACCGTTCTTCCTCAGTGAGGAACAAAGTCTGGTGGATTGCTGCCTATTGCCAATACTCTGGCGTTTGCCGATTCTGGGTATCGAACTGCCGCGGCCTGCCAAGCCGCTGCTTGATTATATGGAGCGCCAATTTGCGCGTGAGGCTTTCCAGGCGAGTCTGTCTGGCGTCGAACGCGACATGCGCTAAGGCTTAGGGAGCCGCTATGAACTCCAGTCGACCTTATCTGGTCCGCGCGCTCTATGAGTGGATTGTGGACAACGATTGCACCCCGCACATGCTGGTCAATGCCGAGTATCCGTCGGTGCAGGTGCCGCAGGGCTTTGCCAACGACGGGCAGATTGTCCTGAACGTATCGCCGGCCGCCGTGCGTCACCTGCACATGGATAACGACGCTGTCAGCTTCGAAGGGCGCTTCGGTGGTGTGCCACACACCTTGTACGTGCCTATCGCTTCGATCCTGGGGATTTATGCCCGGGAGAACGGTCAGGGCATGGTGTTTGAGCTGGAGGCGCCGCTGGATGGCGAAGAGGAGCTCGAGCCGGATGATGATCTGCCGCCACCGGATGACGAGCCGCCACGTCCTAGCGGGCGGCCTAGTCTGAAAGTGGTGAAATAGCGGGCTGTGCTAAAGGCTATTCAGTCATGGACTGGGTGAAGGCCTGGCAGCCTGGTTAGGAAAATGCCTGTGTCGTGAGATGCGGGCATTTTTTTGCTGTTTAGTCGGTGTGTATGTCCGTTGCTGCGGTAGCGGCGGCTTATGGTTCCGCTCTTACAGCGGCTCACTTTTGAGAAGCGTGTACGGACCGGACACACCGAGTGGTGGGGCAAAAGCGCTTTGGTTACTTTCGCGCTCTTCGAAAGTGACCCGCCGTAAGGGCGGAACCCTACGCCGCCGTTACCGCAGCAACGGATATACACACCGATCAAACTCCCCCCCCAAAAAAAAACGAAGCCAAAAAAAACGGCGCTTTCCATCTCTGAAGAAGCGCCGTTTTTCTTGGACAACTGAAGTATCAGTCAATGTACTCAAACAACTTGACGATTTTCTGCACCCCGGACACACCCTGCACCAGATTGGTCGCCTGCGCGGCCTCTTTCTTGGTCAACAAGCCCAGCAGATAGACAATGCCATTCTCAGTCACAACCTTGATGCGCGAACCAGGAATACTGGCGTCGGTGAGCATCTGAGTTTTGATCTTGGTCGTCAGCCACGCGTCGTTCTGGCGTGCCAGCAGCGAGGAGGGTGACAGCACTTGCAGTTCGTTATGCACGGTCTTGACCCGTTGCACCGCGCTGGCTTCCTGTTCGGCCTTGGCCTTGAGGTCGGCGCGTGGGGTCTGGCCGGCCAGCAATACAACACCGTTGAAGCTGGTAACGACGATGTGCGAATTGTTGTCCAGGTCCGGGTCGGCCTTGGCGATGTTCACTCCCACTTTGGTTTCGATCAGGGAATCATCGATCTTGCTGCCGAAGGTGCGGGTGCCGCGGTCATCTTCAATCGGCTTTTCCCGGCTGGCGTTAACCACCGATGTGCAGCCGCTGATGCCGAGGCATAGGGTCAGGGCCAGAAGGCCTAGGCGATTAGGGGTCATTCTTCACTCCCGAACAGTTGGCTGTCGATCAAGTCGCAAAGGCAGTGGATCGCCAGCAGGTGGACTTCCTGAATACGTGCAGTGACATTGGCCGGTACGCGGATCTCGACGTCTTCAGGCAACAACAGTGACGCCATGCCGCCGCCGTCACGACCGGTCAATGCTACGACAATCATTTCGCGATCATGTGCGGCCTGGATCGCTTGAATAATATTGGCTGAGTTACCGCTGGTGGAAATCGCCAGCAGCACGTCGCCGGGTTGGCCCAGGGCGCGGATCTGTTTGGAGAATATTTCGTTGTAGCTGTAGTCGTTGGCGATCGAGGTGATCGTCGAGCTGTCGGTGGTCAGCGCGATGGCCGGCAGGCTCGGACGCTCGCGTTCGAAGCGGTTGAGCAGCTCCGACGAGAAGTGCTGGGCGTCGCCGGCAGAGCCGCCGTTGCCACACGAAAGCATTTTGCCTTCGTTGAGCAGGGCGTTGACCATCACTTGGCTGGCTTGCTCGATGTGCGGTGCAAGTACGTCCATCGCCTGTTGCTTGGTGTCGATACTGGCCTGAAAAAGCTGGCGAATTCGCGATTGCATGTCCATCTGTGTGACCTTAAGTAGCGCGGCTCATCGGCACAAACATGTGCGGCCCGCAAAGCAAAGAGCAAAAAAGTTAAGTGAAGGTGTCCGGCTCGGCATGGATATTCAGCTGTCGAAGGCGTTCTGTAGCCAGTTCAACTGATCGGCGTTGCTGTCGATGGCAACGACGTCGAAACGGCAAGGATGATCGGCCCAGCGAGACTCCCTTTGCAGAAAATACTGCGCGGCGAAAATCAGCTTCTGGCGCTTGCGCCCGTCGATGCTGTCGAGCGCACCGCCCCATTGGGTGTTTTTTCTGTAGCGGACTTCGACGAATACTACTGTATCGCCGTCAAGCATGACCAGATCAAGCTCGCCGCGTTTGCATAACCAGTTCTGCGCCAGCAGGCGCAGACCTTGTTGTTGAAGATGCGCGAGGGCCTGGCCCTCGGCATCTCGTCCGCTTTGCTGGCGTGACCGGTCAGGCATCAGCGCTGGGTGTCCGGCAGGCGTTGTACCTGGCCGTTGACGAATTCAGCCCAGGGTAATTGACGTTGCACGCGTTGGGAGGGAGACACTGCCAGGCTGCCTGACAGGCCTTCGATGCGGCTGTCCGGCAAGGTCTTGAGCTGGCCCAGGCGCGGTGCCAGGCGATAGGCGTCCGCCCCCATTGCGTACAACCGGCCTATGCTGCCGCCCGCCTGGGGCCACTGAGCGGTGACCTGCTGGCGCAGCGGGTCGTTGGCATCGAGCAACCAGGGGGTTTCGCAGAAGCGAATGCCGTTCATGTCGTTGTACTGGTTCTGGTCGCCGCTGGCGCTGAACACCTGGGAAGTCGCATAGACCGGCACGTCGCCGGCGTACTGGAAGTTCAGGGTCGGCTTGATCTGCTGCGCCTGTTGCGGAGTCGACGCCAGGAAGATGAACTCGATGTCCTGGCGGCGGGACGGCTGGGCCGCGACCGTGGCACCGACGGTGCTTTGCAGGTTCTTGGCGCGACCTTCGCTCTGGCGCAGTTGGAACATGTCGGCGATCTGCTGGGCCAGTTGCACCGGTTGGTCAACCCGTTCAATGGCGATGATGGTACCGCCGTTGGCCTGCCAGTCCTGGCTGAAGGCTTTCAGTACGCGATCGCCCCATTCACCCTTCGGTACCATGACAGCGGCGCGATGCAGGCCATCGGCACGGGCACGGCGGGAGACTTCGCGAGCTTCATCCTCGGGAGCCAGGCCGAACTGGAACAGTTGGGGTGGGCCTTGTTCGCCTTCGCTGTAGTTCAGCGCCAGGGTGGTGATCGGCAGCTGAGGGCGGGCGCTGATCTGTTTGACCAGTGGTTTTTCCAGCGGGCCGACGACCAGTTGCACGCCGTCAGCCTGGGCCTTGCGATAGAACTCGTCCATGGAGGTCAGGCTGGCACTGTCGTAGAACTGAATGCTCGGCGGTTTCTGCCCAGCCTGTTGAGCCTGGTAGTGCGCAGCCATGAAGCCTTCGCGCAGGGCTTTGGCGACAGTGGTCAGCGGACCACTTTGTGGCAGCAGCAGGGCGATCTTGCTCAGCGGCTGGCTTGCCAGCGCCTTGAGCTTGACCAGAGGTGTCGGCAGTTGAAGGGCCGCCGGGTGCTTCGGGTTCTGTTCGCGCCAGCTGTCGATAGCGGCCTGTTGCTGCTCCAGGGTGCCGGCGGTTTTCACTGCCTTGGCCAGGCTCAACCAGCCGCCGAGGTCGTCGGTGGTGGTCGGCTGCAGTTGGTCGGTGGGCAGCGAGGCGATCAATGTCCAGATCGCTTCGTGGTTTTTCGCTGCCGCTTCGTTCTCCAGCAGGGGCGCGATAAAGATGCGCTCCTTGGCAGCCGCCAGGGTCTGGCCATCGGCCTCCAGGGCGCGGGCGCGGATGGTGCCAGTTCGCACCTGTTGCTCTACCGGCATTTCGCTCAGGTGTTGCAGGCTCGGGTGGCTAAGGGCGGTCAGCGCGGCCTTGGGTTGATTGCGGGTCATCGCCAGTTCCGCCGACAGCGTGCTGGCGAAAATCTGCTGGCCGGGCTTGAGTTGCTCCATAGGCACTTGTTGCAGGATCTGCGCGGACTGGCCGGCATTCCCTTGACGGTAGGCCAGGTCTGCTGCGCTCAGGCGCAAAAGGGCGGCTTTTTCCGGTGTTTTACTTTGGGCGGCCTGTTCGAGCAACTGCTCGATACTGGCATCTGGGGTCCGGGGAAGTTCGCCAAGGCTGGACGAGGGCGAGCTGGCGCAAGCCGCCAGGAGGGCAGCGAGGCAGAGGGCGGAAAGCAGCCGCAGGCAAGCGATCATGTAAGTGTTCCTGATACGAGATCAAATTAGCCTCGAATTGTACCCAAGCACTGGCCGGGGCGCGATGTTAGTGGCGTGAATCGATCAATTTAGGTATTTCAAAGAGTGCGGCGCAGCAAAAAAGACGAGGTATTGACCCTTTGTGGCGAGGGCGCTTGCTCCCGCTGGGCTCTGTAGGCGCTGGCGCAGCCTGCGATCTTTTGATCTTTCGCTTGAGATTCAAGTGTCGGGGGAAAGATCGCAGCCTCGCTTCGCTCGTCAGCTCCTACCTGCGCAGCCGAGACCGCCGCTACGCGCTACAATGGCGGTTTTTACCGATCATGAGGTGTGTGTCTTGACTGCTCCAGGTGCTTTGAATTCCGCTGCCGGCTCGCTTTATGTGGTGGCGACGCCCATCGGCAACCTGGACGATATCAGTGCCCGGGCGCTGAAGATTCTGCAGGAGGTCGCCCTCATTGCGGCCGAAGACACGCGCCACTCCCAGCGGCTGTTGCAGCATTTTGGTATCTCCACGCCTTTGGCGGCCTGTCACGAACACAACGAGCGGGACGAAGGCAGTCGCTTCATCACCCGTCTGCTGGCGGGCGATAACGTGGCGCTGATTTCCGACGCGGGTACACCGTTGATTTCCGATCCCGGCTATCACCTGGTGCGCCAGGCCCGGGCGGCCGGTATCAGCGTGGTGCCAGTGCCGGGGGCCTGTGCATTGATCGCAGCGCTGTCGGCGGCCGGCTTGCCGTCGGACCGTTTCATCTTCGAGGGATTCCTGCCGGCCAAGGCGGTGGGGCGGCGAGCGCGTCTTGAGGCCATAAAGGAAGAGCCGCGCACGCTGATCTTTTATGAAGCGCCGCACCGCATCCTTGAATGCCTGCAAGACATGGAGCTGGTGTTCGGTGCCGAGCGTCCGGCGCTGCTGGCTCGTGAGCTGACCAAAACCTTCGAAACCCTCAAGGGGCTGCCGTTGGCCGAGCTGCGGGCGTTTGTCGAAAACGATAGCAATCAGCAGCGCGGCGAATGCGTGGTGCTGGTGGCTGGTTGGACCGCGCCGGAAAGTGAAGAGGCCGTTAGCAGCGAAGCGCTGCGCATCCTGAACCTGCTGCTTGAGGAAATGCCCCTCAAGCGTGCCGCCGCCCTCGCCGCGCAGATCACTGGCGAGCGCAAGAACGTGCTGTATCAGGTCGCGCTGGAAAAACAGAAGGACCAGTGAAACCGGGGGATGGGGCTGGCCAAAGGCTTTTAGCGCTTGTTCTTCAGGCGCTCTACCGTTAACCTTCGCGGCGGAGAGTCGATCGGACAGTCGCTGCCCTCTATGAAAATTAGGGGGGGGAGGAAAGTCCGGGCTCCATAGGGCGAAGTGCCAGGTAATGCCTGGGAGGCGTGAGCCTACGGAAAGTGCCACAGAAAATAACCGCCTAAGCGTTTCGGCGCCGGTAAGGGTGAAAAGGTGCGGTAAGAGCGCACCGCACGTCTGGCAACAGTTCGTGGCTAGGTAAACCCCACTTGGAGCAAGACCAAATAGGGTCCCAAGGCGTGGCCCGCGCTGGGACCGGGTAGGTTGCTAAAGATGTCCAGTGATGGCCATCGTAGACGAATGACTGTTCAAGACAGAACCCGGCTTACAGATCGACTCTCCACCTTTTCCCTCCCTGCCGGAATCACTGGCAGACGCAGTTCCTAAGACCAAAAAAATCTTACTCTTAATAAATCACTTTAACTTATGCGCGCAGCCTCCTGTGCCTATTCGGGTTGAGGTGAAAATTCCTACGTCAGATTCTTGTTACCCCTCCTGAAACGCTCCTAAATCTCCGATCTATAAGGCTTTTCCTTCAATCCGCGCCTTGACGGTGCGGTGGGCGCATTCCTATAGTGTGCGCAAGTGGCGGAAAGTGGCATGAAGTGGGTTTTTTTGAACGTATAACGCCAAAAAGTGGAGAAACGCAGACGTGTTTCGCGGAGCTAACGCTATCAGTCTCGATGCAAAAGGCCGGCTCGCCATGCCAAGCCGGTATCGTGACGAGCTCGTTTCGCGAAGTTCCGGGCAGTTAATCGTCACGATCGACGCCGTTGATCCATGTTTGTGTGTTTACCCCCTTGATGAATGGGAAATCATCGAAACCAAACTGCGCGCACTGCCTTCGCTGCGAGAAGAAAACCGCCGCCTGCAACGCTTGCTGATCGGTAATGCCGTCGACCTCGAACTCGATGGCAGCGGTCGTTTTCTGGTTCCACCGCGTCTGCGCGAGTACGCCAAGCTGGACAAGCGCGCGATGCTGGTGGGCCAACTGAACAAGTTCCAACTGTGGGACGAAGATGCCTGGAATGCGGTTTCTGCCGCTGACCTCGCTGCTATTCAACAACCGGGCGCCATGCCTGATGAACTGCGTGACTTGATCCTGTGACTATTGATAGCGGCTTTAACCACATCACCGTACTGCTGGACGAGGCCGTCGAGGCGCTCGCCGTACGTCCTGATGGCTGCTATCTGGACGGCACGTTCGGGCGTGGCGGGCACAGCCGGCTGATTCTTAGCCAGCTCGGTCCGGATGGACGGCTGCTGGGATTCGACAAGGATCCTCAAGCGATTGCCACCGGGCAAGCGCTGGCGGCCGAAGACGGCCGCTTTGTCGTTGTGCAGCGCAGCTTTGCCGAGTTGGGTTCGGAAGTCGCCGGGCGTGGCCTGGCCGGCAAGGTCAGTGGCGTGCTGCTCGACCTGGGTGTGTCTTCTCCTCAGTTGGACGATCCGGAGCGCGGCTTCAGTTTTCTCAATGACGGCCCGCTGGACATGCGCATGGACCCGTCCCGGGGCATCAGCGCCGCTGAGTTCGTCAACACCGCTGCGGTGGAAGAAATCGCCCGCGTCTTTAAAGAATACGGCGAAGAGCGCTTCTCCGGTCGCATGGCGCGCGCCGTGGTCGAGCGTCGCGATATCAAGCCGTTCGAGCGCACCGGCGATCTGGCCGAAGTGCTGAAAGTCGCCAACCCGGCCTGGGAGAAGGGCAAGAACCCGGCGACCCGCGCTTTCCAGGGGTTGCGCATCCATGTCAATAACGAGTTGGGCGATCTTGAGGCCGGTCTTGAAGCCGCCCTTGAAGCGCTTGAGATCGGCGGGCGACTGGTGGTGATCAGCTTCCATTCCCTGGAAGACCGTATCGTCAAACTGTTCATGCGCAAACTCACCAAGGGCGAAGCCGATAACCTGCCGCGCAACCTGCCGGTGCGTTTCGAAGCCTTCGTGCCGAAAATCAAGATCCATGGCAAGGCACAGTTCGCCTCCGAAGCTGAACTCAAGGCCAACCCGCGCGCCCGTAGCGCCGTCATGCGTGTCGCGGAGAAGTTGCGGTGAGCAAGCTCTTCGCCAAGCCACTGCCAGGCGGCAGCTTTTTCATGCTGCTGCTGTTTATCGGCGTGCTCGTGTCGGCCATTGCCGTGTCTTATAGCGCGCACTGGAACCGGCAGTTGCTCAATAATCTTTACAGCGAGCTGAGCGTGCGTGACAAGGCGCAGGCCGAGTGGGGCCGGTTGATCCTGGAGCAGAGCACCTGGACCGCCCACAGCCGCATTGAGGTCTTGGCCACCGAACAGCTGAAAATGCGTATTCCCGGCGCTGCCGAAGTGCAGATGGTGACGCCATGATGAAGCTCGAAGGGGCACTGTTCCCATGGCGGTTCCGCTTGGTCCTGGGTTTGCTCGGGATCATGGTGGCGGCCATTTCCTGGCGCATCATCGACCTGCAGGTCGTCGATCGTGATTTCCTCAAGGGGCAGGGCGATGCCCGTAGCGTGCGGCATATTCCGATCCCGGCTCACCGTGGTCTGATCACCGATCGCAATGGCGAACCATTGGCCGTGAGTACCCCGGTGACCACCTTGTGGGCGAACGCCAAGGAAATGCAGCAAGCCAAGGAGAAGTGGCCGGCACTGGCTGCTGCCCTTGGACAAGATCCCAAGGCCCTGGCCGAGCGTCTCGAGGCCCAGGCCAACAAAGAATTCATCTATCTGGTGCGCGGGTTGACGCCCGAGCAAGGCCAGAGCGTGCTCGACCTGAAAGTCCCAGGCGTCTATGGCATCGAAGAGTTCCGGCGGTTTTACCCGGCCGGTGAAGTCACGGCCCACATGGTCGGATTCACCGACATTGATGACCGGGGGCGAGAAGGTGTCGAACTGGCCTATGACGAATGGCTCGCCGGGGTCGCCGGCAAGCGGCAGGTTATCAAGGATCGGCGCGGCAGGCTGATCAAGGATGTCCAAGTCACCAAAAACGCCAAGGCCGGCAAGCCCTTGGCGTTGTCCATTGATCTGCGCCTGCAATATCTGGCCAACCGCGAGTTGCGCAATGCCATCGTCGAGAACGGCGCGAAGGCCGGCAGCCTGGTGATCATGGACGTGAAGACCGGCGAGATCCTGGCCATGGTCAACCAGCCGACCTACAACCCGAACAACCGTCGCAACCTGCAACCGGCGATGATGCGTAACCGCGCGATGATCGACGTGTTCGAACCGGGTTCGACCATGAAAGCCGTGTCCATGGCCGCGGCCCTGGAAACCGGGCGTTGGAAACCGAGCGACACCGTCGAGGTGTATCCGGGCACTCTGCAGATTGGCAAATACACCATTCGCGACGTGTCCAAGACCGAAGGCCCGGTACTCGACCTGACCGGCATTCTGATCAATTCCAGTAACGTGGGCATGAGCAAGATTGCCTTCGATATTGGCGGTGAGACGATTTATCGCCTGGCCCAGAAGATCGGTCTCGGCCAGGACACCGGCCTGGGCTTCCCGGGCGAGCGTGTCGGCAACCTGCCGAACTACCGCGACTGGCGCAAGGCTGAAACGGCCACCCTGTCTTACGGCTACGGTGTTTCCGTGACGGCGATCCAGTTGGTCCACGCGTTTTCCGCGCTGGCCAACAACGGCCGTATCGCGCCGCTGACGCTGATCAAAACCGACAAGGCGCCGCAGACCACCCAGGTGATCCCGGAGAACGTCGCCAAGACCATGCAGGGCATGCTGCAACAGGTGATCGAGGCGCCGCGTGGCGTCTATCGCGCCCAGGTGCCGGCCTATCACGTTGCCGGCAAATCGGGTACGGCGCGTAAAACCTCCGTGGGTACCAAAGGCTATGCCGAGAATTCCTACCGTTCGCTGTTTGCCGGTTTCGGCCCGATGAGCGACCCGCGCTATGCCATCGTCGTGGTCATCGACGAGCCGAGCAAGGCGGGCTACTTCGGTGGTCTGGTCTCGGCGCCGGTGTTCAGCAAAGTGATGTCCGGCACCCTGCGCCTGATGAACATTACCCCGGATAACCTGCCGCCGACCCAGCAGGCGAATACCGCGCCGGTCGTACCCTTGAAAGCCGAAGGAGGGCGTGGCTGATGTCCCTGAGCCTGAACAAGATTTTCGCCCACGCCGGCCACGATCTACTGATTCGCGAGCTGGCCCTGGATAGCCGCAATGTACGTGCCGGGGACCTGTTCCTGGCGGTGCCGGGCGCCCGGTTCGATGGCCGTTCCCATATTGCCGACGCCTTGAAGCGCGGCGCGGCTGCCGTGGCTTATGAAGTGCAAGGCGCAACCGTGCTGCCGATCACTGATGTCCCACTGATTCCGGTCAAGGGGCTGACGGCACAATTGTCGGACATCGCCGGACGCTTCTATGGCGACCCGAGTCGTCACCTGAACCTGATTGGCGTGACCGGCACCAACGGCAAGACCAGCGTGACCCAACTGGTGGCCCAGGCGCTGGACCTGCTCGGCCAGCATTGCGGCATCGTCGGGACCTTGGGCAACGGCTTTCATGGGGCGCTGGAAAGTGGCCTGCACACCACGCCGAACCCGATTGCCGTGCAAGCGACCCTGGCGGACCTGAAGAAGGCCGGTGCCAAGGCCGTTGCGATGGAAGTTTCTTCCCATGGCCTGGATCAGGGTCGTGTGACCGCGCTGGCCTTTGACGTCGCGGTGCTGACCAACCTGTCCCGGGATCACTTGGATTATCACGGCACCATGCAGGCCTATGGTGAGGCCAAGGCCAAGCTGTTTGCCTGGAATGACTTGAAGTGCCGGGTCATCAACCTCGATGACGAGTTTGGCCGGCAGTTGGCCGCCGACAAGCGTGAGTCGCGGTTGATCACCTACAGCCTGGAAGACGCCAGCGCCTACCTTTATGTACGCCAGGCGCAGTTCGATGACGAAGGCGTGCGCGCCACGCTGGTCACGCCCCAGGGCGAACACCACTTGCGCAGCACCTTGCTGGGGCGCTTCAACCTGAGCAACGTATTGGCCGCCATCGGCGCCTTGCTCGGCCTGGACTACGCGCTGGATGAAATTCTCAAGGTCCTGCCGAAGCTCGAAGGCCCGGCCGGTCGCATGCAGCGCTTGGGTGGCGGTACGCAACCGCTGGTGGTGGTCGACTATGCCCATACCCCCGATGCCCTGGAAAAAGTCTTGATGGCCCTGCGGCCTCACGCCAAAGGCAAATTGTTGTGCCTGTTCGGCTGTGGCGGTGATCGCGATCGCGGCAAGCGTCCGCTGATGGCCGAGGTGGTAGAGCGGCTGGCCGATGGCGTGCTGGTTACCGACGACAATCCGCGCAGCGAAGACCCATTGCAGATTTTCGACGACATCCGTGCCGGTTTCTCGGCGGTGGATAACGTCACGTTCGTGGCCGGTCGCGGCCAGGCCATCGCTCAGTTGATCGCCAGCGCTTCGGCGGACGACGTCATCGTCCTGGCCGGCAAGGGGCATGAGGATTATCAGGAGATCAACGGCGAGCGCCATGCGTTCTCCGATCTGGTGGAAGCCGATCATGCCTTGACCGCGTGGGAGGTGGCCCATGCTTAAGGCCCTGAAACTCAGCGAACTGACCAACGCCCTGAATGCGCGCCTGCTTGCTGCGGATGCCACCTTTGATGGCGTCAGCATCGACAGCCGGGCCATTGCCCCTGGGCAGTTGTTCGTCGCCCTGGCCGGGCCGCGTTTCGACGGCCACGATTACCTGAATGAAGTCGCCGCCAAAGGTGCCGTTGCTGCATTGGTCGAGCGGGAAGTGACCAACAGTACGCTGCCGCAGTTGCTGGTCAGCGACACTCGCCAAGCCCTGGGCCAACTGGGGGCGCTGAACCGCGCGGCGTATGGCAACCCGGTCGCGGCCATTACCGGTTCCAGCGGCAAGACCACCGTCAAGGAAATGCTTGCCAGCATCCTGCGTACCCGCGGCCCGGTGCTGGCGACCCGGGGCAACCTGAACAACGACCTCGGCGTGCCGCTGACGCTGCTGGAGCTGGCGCCAGAACACAGCGCCGCCGTCATCGAACTGGGTGCTTCGCGGCTCGGCGAGATTGCCTACACCGTGGGCATGACCAAGCCCCACGTGGCGATCCTCAACAATGCCGGGACCGCCCACGTCGGTGAGTTCGGCGGCCCGGAAAAAATCGTCGAGGCCAAGGGCGAGATTCTCGAAGGGCTCGATGCCGATGGCGTCGCCGTGCTGAATCTCGACGACAAGGCTTTTGAAATCTGGAAAGCCCGGGCGGGCGAGCGCAAGGTGTTGACCTTCGCCCTGAGCAACCTCGCCGCGAATTTTTATGCCAGCGACCTGGACCGGGATGCCCGAGGGTGCCCGGCCTTCAACCTCCACAGCCCGGATGGCGCGGAGCGGGTCCAGTTGAATCTGCTCGGCATCCATAACGTCGCCAACGCCCTGGCCGCCGCGGCTGCCGGCCATGCGCTGGGCGTGTCGCTACCGGGCATCGTCGCCGGCCTGAACGCCGTGCAGCCGGTCAAGGGGCGCTCCGTAGCGCAACTGGCCAGCAACGGTATGCGCGTGATCGACGACACCTATAACGCCAATCCGTCGTCCATGTGTGCGGCGGTGGATATCCTTGCCGGTTTCTCCGGTCGTACCGTGCTGGTGCTGGGGGATATCGGCGAGCTGGGCGAGTGGGCGCAACAGGGCCATCACGACGTCGGTGCCTATGCGCGCGGCAAGGTCGATGCGCTGTATGCCGTTGGCCCGATGATGGCCCATGCAGTCGCCGCGTTTGGCGAACACGCACGGCATTTCACCACTCAGGCCGAGTTGATCCAGGCTCTCGGCGCTGAGCAGGACCCGAACACCACCTTATTGATCAAGGGCTCACGCAGCGCAGCGATGGAAAACATCGTCGCGGCTTTGTGCGGCACCCGTATGGAGAAACATTAATGCTGCTGCTGCTAGCGGAGTACCTGCAACAGTTCCACAAAGGCTTCGCGGTCTTTCAGTACCTGACCCTGCGCGGGATCCTGGGTGTGCTGACCGCGCTGTCGTTGTCGCTGTTCCTGGGGCCGTGGATGATTCGCACTTTGCAGAACCTGCAAATCGGTCAGTCGGTGCGTAACGACGGCCCGCAGTCGCACCTGTCCAAATCCGGCACTCCGACCATGGGCGGTGCACTGATCCTGTCGTCCATCGGCATCAGTACTTTGCTCTGGGCCGACCTGGCGAACCGTTACGTCTGGGTCGTGCTGCTGGTGACCTTGCTGTTCGGTGCCATCGGTTGGGTCGACGACTACCGCAAGGTGATCGAGAAAAACTCCCGTGGGCTGCCAAGTCGCTGGAAGTATTTCTGGCAATCGGTGTTCGGCCTCGGTGCGGCGATCTTCCTTTATATGACGGCTGCCTCGCCGGTGGAAACCACCCTGATCCTGCCGATGCTCAAGGACTACAGCATTCCGTTGGGCGCCGGCTTCATCGTGCTGACCTACCTGGTGATCGTCGGTTCGAGCAACGCGGTCAACCTCACCGATGGCCTCGACGGCCTGGCGATCATGCCGACGGTGATGGTGGGCGGCGCGCTGGGGATCTTCTGCTACCTGTCGGGTAACGTGAAATTCGCCGAATACCTGCTGATTCCTTATGTGCCAGGAGCGGGCGAGCTGATTGTGTTCTGCGGTGCGTTGATCGGTGCCGGCCTGGGTTTCCTCTGGTTCAACACTTACCCGGCACAAGTCTTCATGGGCGATGTCGGCGCACTGGCGCTGGGCGCGGCCCTGGGCACCATCGCGGTCATCGTTCGCCAGGAAATCGTCCTGTTCATCATGGGCGGTGTGTTCGTGATGGAGACCCTGTCAGTGGTCATTCAGGTTGCCTCCTTTAAATTGACCGGCCGCCGCGTATTCCGCATGGCGCCGATTCACCACCACTTTGAACTCAAGGGCTGGCCCGAGCCGCGTGTGATCGTCCGTTTCTGGATCATCACGGTGATTCTGGTACTGGTCGGCCTTGCCACCCTGAAACTGAGGTAGAACGAGTGTCCCTGATCGCTTCTGACCACTTCCGCATCGTTGTCGGCCTCGGCAAGAGCGGCATGTCCCTGGTTCGCTTCCTGGCGAACCGGGGCGTGTCCTTTGCCGTGGCTGATACGCGGGAGAATCCGCCTGAGCTGGCCACGCTGCGGCGTGACTATCCCCAGGTGGACGTGCGTTGTGGCGAGCTGGACGTCGAATTCCTGTGCCGCGCCGATGAGCTCTACGTGAGCCCTGGCCTGGCCTTGGCGACTCCGGCCCTGCAAGCGGCGGCGGCCCGTGGTGTAAAACTGTCCGGTGACATCGAGCTGTTCGCCCGTAACGCCAAGGCACCGATCATCGCCATCAGCGGCTCCAATGCGAAAAGCACCGTCACCACCCTGGTAGGCGAGATGGCGGCGGCCGCCGGCAAGCGGGTCGCGGTGGGTGGCAACCTCGGTACTCCGGCGCTGGACCTGCTCAGTGACGACGTCGAGCTGTACGTGATGGAACTGTCGAGCTTCCAGCTCGAAACCACCGATCAATTGGGCGCCGAAGTGGCGACCGTGCTCAACGTCAGCGAAGACCACATGGACCGCTACAGCGGCCTGCCGGCTTATCACCTGGCCAAGCACCGGATCTTCCGTGGCGCGCGGCAAGTGGTGTTCAACCGTCAGGACGCGTTGACCCGTCCGCTGCTGGGCGAGGGCCTGCCATGCTGGTCCTTCGGCCTGGGCGTTCCGGATTTCAAAGGCTTCGGGCTGCGCGAAGAGAATGGCGAGAAATACCTGGCCTTCGAATTCCAGAACCTGATGCCGGTACGCGAGCTGAAGATCCGTGGTGCCCACAACCAGGCCAATGCCCTGGCCGCTTTGGCCCTGGGGCATGCGGTCGGCCTGCCGTTCGACGCCATGCTCTCGGCCCTGCGCACGTTTGCCGGTCTCGAACACCGCTGCCAGTGGGTTCGCGACCTCGATGGCGTGGCCTGGTACAACGATTCCAAAGCCACCAACGTCGGTGCCGCCCTGGCGGCCATCGAAGGCTTGGGGGCGGACATCGAAGGCAAACTGGTGCTGATCGCCGGTGGCGACGGCAAGGGTGCCGACTTCAAGGACCTGCGTGATCCGGTGGCGGCCAACTGCCGTGCCGTGGTGCTGATGGGCCGCGACCGCGAATTGATCGCCCAGGCGCTTGGCGACGCCGTGCCGCTGGTTCGCGTCGGTTCGCTGGATGAGGCGGTGCAGCAATGCCGCGCCCTCGCTCAACCGGGCGATGCGGTCCTGTTGTCGCCGGCCTGCGCCAGTTTCGACATGTTCAAGAACTATGAAGAGCGCGGGCAGCTGTTCGCCCGGGCCGCGGAGGACTTGGCATGAGCCTGATGAACATCATCAAGCCGTACCCGTCGCCGCTGATCACCGGGCGTGGCATCGACCTGGATTTCCCGATGCTTGCCGGTTGCCTGGCATTGCTTGGCCTGGGCCTGGTGATGATCACGTCCGCCTCGTCGGAAGTGGCGGCCGTGCAGTCGGGTAACACGCTTTATCACATGATCCGCCACCTGATTTACCTGGTGATCGGCTTGGGCGCGTGCATCGTCACCATGATGGTGCCGATCGCCACCTGGCAGCGCCTGGGCTGGCTGATGCTGCTCGGCGCCTTTGGCCTGTTGGTGATGGTGCTGGTGCCAGGCATTGGCCGCGAGGTCAACGGTTCGATGCGTTGGATCGGTTTCAGTTTCTTCAACGTACAGCCTTCGGAGATCGCCAAGGTTTTTGTGGTGATCTACCTTGCCGGTTACCTGGTGCGCCGGCAGAAAGAAGTGCGCGAAAGCTGGATGGGCTTCTTCAAGCCGTTCATCGTGTTGCTGCCGATGGCAGGCCTGCTGCTGATGGAGCCGGACTTCGGGGCCACGGTGGTGATGATGGGCGCGGCGGCGGCGATGCTGTTCCTCGGTGGCGTCGGCCTGTTCCGTTTCACCCTGATGGTGGCGCTGGCGGTTGGCGCGGTGACGGTGCTGGTGCAGGCGCAACCTTATCGGATGGCGCGTCTGATCACCTTTACCGACCCGTGGGCCGACCAGTTCGGCTCTGGCTATCAATTGACCCAGGCACTGATCGCCTTCGGTCGTGGCGAATGGCTGGGCGTAGGCCTGGGCAACAGCGTGCAGAAGCAGTTCTACCTGCCCGAGGCCCACACCGACTTCGTGTTCTCGGTCCTGGCCGAAGAACTGGGTGTCGTGGGCTCGTTGTGCACCGTTGCCCTGTTCGTATTTGTCTGCGTGCGCGGGATGTACATCGGTTTGTGGGCCGAGAAGGCCAAGCAGTTTTTTGCCGCCTACGTGGCGTATGGCCTGTCGTTCCTGTGGATCGGTCAGTTCCTGATCAACATCGGTGTGAACGTCGGCCTGTTGCCGACCAAAGGCCTGACGCTGCCATTCCTCAGTTATGGCGGCAGCTCTCTGGTGATCTGCTGTGCCTGTCTCGGCTTGTTGTTGCGCATCGAGTGGGAGAGTCGAACCCATCTGGGCAGCGAAGAGATGGAGTTCCAAGAGAGCGACTTCGCCGAGGAGCCGACTCATGGGCGCTAACGTGCTGATCATGGCGGGCGGTACCGGTGGGCATGTGTTCCCGGCGCTGGCCTGTGCCCGGGAGTTCCAGGCGCGCGGTTACACCGTGCACTGGCTGGGTACGCCACGGGGTATCGAGAACGAATTGGTGCCGGGTGCGGGCCTTGAGCTGCACCGGATCGACGCCAGTGGCCTGCGGGGCAAGGGCAAATTGTCGTTGCTCAAGGCGCCGCTGATGCTGCTCAAGTCGGTCTGGCAGGCGCGGGCGATCATCCGCCGCTTGCAGCCGGTATGCGTGGTGGGGTTTGGCGGTTATGTGACAGGTCCTGGCGGTGTTGCGGCGAAATTGGCCGGTGTGCCGGTGATCGTTCACGAACAAAACGCCGTGGCCGGTACCGCCAATCGGTTACTGGTGCCGTTGGCCGCCCGGGTCTGTGAAGCCTTTCCCGACACCTTTACCCTGTCGGGCAGCCGTCGCACCACCGGTAATCCGGTGCGTACCGAGCTGTTCCTCGATACACCGCGCCCGGCCCTGGCCGGACGCAAGGCGCGCTTACTGATCCTGGGCGGAAGCCTGGGGGCAGAGCCGTTGAACAAATTGCTGCCTGAAGCCTTGTCGCAGGTCGCCCCCGAACTGCGACCGGAAGTGTTCCATCAGGCCGGCAAAAATCACGATGAAGTGACCGCCGAGCGCTATCGCGCCGCAGGCGTCGAGGCGCAGGTGCAGCCTTTCATCAAAGACATGGCCCAAGCCTATGGCTGGGCCGACCTGGTGGTTTGCCGCGCAGGCGCGCTGACCATCAGCGAACTGGCTGCCGCCGGTCTGCCCTCGATGCTGGTGCCTTTGCCCCACGCCATCGACGATCACCAGACCCGCAATGCCGATTATTTGGCCCGTGAAGGCGCTGCCTTCCTGATGCCGCAAAGAACGACTGGCGCCGCGGATCTTGCCGCCCGCCTGACAGAGGTTTTGATGCAGCCGCAACGACTTGAAGACATGGCCCGTGCCGCCCGCCGCCTGGCCAAACCCGATGCTACGGCCCAAGTGGTCGATACCTGCCTGGAGGTGGCCCATGGTTGAGAATCGCAAAGCCATGCCGCAACCGGAAATGCGCCGTATCCGCCGCATCCACTTCGTCGGTATCGGCGGCGTGGGCATGTGCGGGATTGCCGAAGTGCTGCTGAACCTGGGTTACCAGGTTTCCGGTTCCGACCTGAAGGCCTCTCCGGTCACCGAGCGCCTGGAGTCCTTTGGCGCCCAGATCTTTATCGGGCACCGCGCCGAGAACGCCGCCAATGCCGACGTGCTGGTGGTCTCCAGTGCCGTGAACACCTCCAACCCGGAAGTCGCCACCGCCCTGGAACGCCGCATTCCCGTGGTGCCTCGGGCTGAGATGCTGGCCGAGCTGATGCGCTATCGCCACGGCATCGCCGTCGCCGGTACTCACGGCAAGACCACCACTACCAGCCTGATCGCTTCGGTGTTCGCTGCCGGCGGCCTGGATCCGACCTTCGTGATCGGTGGGCGCCTGAACGCCGCGGGCACCAATGCCCAGCTGGGTACCAGCCGCTACCTGATCGCCGAAGCCGACGAGAGCGACGCCAGTTTCCTGCACCTGCAACCGCTGGTGGCCGTGGTCACCAACATCGATGCCGATCACATGGCGACCTATGACGGCGACTTCAACAAGTTGAAGAAAACCTTCGTCGAGTTCCTGCACAACCTGCCGTTCTATGGTTTGGCGGTGGTGTGCCTGGACGACCCGGTGGTACGTGAAATCCTGCCGCTGATCAAACGTCCGACCGTGACCTACGGTTTTGGCGAAGAAGCCGACGTGCGCGCCATCAACGTGCGCCAGCAGGGTATGCAGACGTTCTTCACCGTGTTGCGCCCGGACCGTGAGCCACTGGATGTGTCGGTGAACATGCCGGGTAACCACAACGTGCTCAACTCCCTGGCCACCATTTGCATCGCCACTGACGAAGGCGTCAGCGATGAAGCTATCGTTCAGGGCCTGTCCGGGTTCCAGGGCGTGGGCCGACGTTTCCAGGTCTACGGCGAACTGCCGGTGGACGGCGGCAACGTGATGCTGGTGGACGATTACGGCCACCACCCGACCGAAGTCGCGGCGGTGATCAAGGCCGTGCGCGGTGGCTGGCCGGAGCGTCGCCTGGTGATGGTCTACCAACCACACCGCTACAGCCGCACCCGCGACCTGTATGACGATTTCGTCCAAGTGTTGGCCGATGCCAACGTGTTGCTGTTGATGGAAGTCTATCCGGCCGGTGAAGAGCCGATTCCCGGCGCCGACAGCCGTCAGCTGTGCCACAGCATTCGCCAGCGCGGCCAGCTGGACCCGATCTACATCGAGCGCGGCGTGGACCTCGCGCCGCTGGTCAAGCCGCTGCTGCGCGCTGGCGACATCCTGCTGTGCCAGGGTGCCGGTGACATCGGTGGCCTGGCCCCGAAACTGTTGAAAAGTCCGTTATTCGCCGGGGCAATCGTGGCTTCCAGCGAGGGGAAACTGAAATGACTGCTGCCTACGCCAACCTGGTCTCGACCCTTGAGCCGAAAGCCTTCGGCCGCGTTGCCGTATTGTTCGGCGGCAAGAGCGCCGAGCGCGAGGTATCCCTCAAGTCCGGCAATGCTGTGCTGCAAGCCCTGCAAAGCGCCGGTGTCGACGCTTTCGGCATCGACGTGGGCGACGACTTCCTTCAGCGTCTGCTGAACGAGAAGATCGACCGCGCGTTCATCATCCTTCATGGCCGTGGCGGTGAAGACGGCAGCATGCAAGGCTTGCTCGAGTGCCTGGGCATTCCCTACACCGGCAGCGGCATCCTGGCTTCCGCCCTGGCGATGGACAAGCTGCGCACCAAGCAGGTCTGGCACAGCCTCGGCATTCCGACGCCGCGTCACGCCGTGCTCGCAAGCGAGGCCGATTGTATTTCGGCGGCCACGGAACTGGGCTTCCCTTTGATCGTCAAACCGGCCCATGAAGGTTCAAGTATTGGCATGGCGAAAGTGACTTCGCTGCCTGAGTTGACCGCGGCATGGAAAGACGCCAGTTCCTACGATTCGCAAGTGTTGGTCGAGCAGTGGATCACAGGTCCCGAGTTCACCATCGCCACCCTGCGTGACCAGGTGTTGCCACCGATTGCGCTGGGCACCCCGCATACGTTCTACGACTACGACGCCAAGTACGTCGCCAACGATACCCAGTACCGCATTCCCTGCGGGCTGGACGCCGCCAAGGAAAAACAACTGATGGACCTCACGGCCAAGGCCTGTGAGGCGCTGGGTATTGCCGGTTGGGGGAGGGCGGACGTGATGCAGGACGCCGATGGGCAGTTCTGGTTCCTGGAAGTCAACACCGCGCCCGGCATGACCGATCACAGCCTGGTACCGATGGCGGCCCGTGCCGCCGGCCTGGATTTCCAGCAACTGGTGCTGTCGATCCTGGCTGCCAGTGTCGGCAATCAAGAGTCAAGAGGTTAAGCCATGCAAGGCGCATCGCTTCGTCATCAGCCATCCGCACCCGGTCGCAAGCCGGTGCCGCGGGGTGCCAGCCGAATGGTGGCCAAGGAGCCGATGTCGGCGCGTCTGCCGAAAGCCAATTTTGGCTTTCTCAAGAGCCTGTTCTGGCCGGTGCTGCTGGTGGTGTTGGGGTTCGGTACGTATGAAGGTGCCCAGCGGTTGCTGCCTTACGCCGACCGGCCGATTGCCCGGATCAACGTCCAGGGTGACCTGAGCTACATCAGCCAGCAGGCGGTGCAGCAGCGGATCGCCCCGTTCGTGGCCTCGAGCTTTTTCACCATCGACCTGGCGGGCATGCGCACGGAGCTGGAGCAGATGCCCTGGATCGCTCACGCAGAAGTCCGTCGGGTATGGCCTGACCAGATTTCCATTCGCCTGGAAGAACAACTGCCGGTGGCCCGCTGGGGCGACGAATCGCTGTTGAACAACCAGGGCCAGGCGTTTACGCCGCGAGAACTGGCCAACTATGAACATTTGCCACAACTGTTCGGCCCACAGCGGGCCCAGCAGCAAGTGATGCAGCAGTACCAGGTGTTGAGTCAGATGTTGCGGCCACTGGGCTTCTCCATCGCGCGCCTGGAATTGCGTGAGCGCGGCAGCTGGTTTCTGACCACTGGCGCGGGCAGCTCGGGCCCGGGCATCGAGCTGCTGCTCGGTCGCGGCAACCTGGTGGAAAAGATGCGCCGCTTCATCGCCATCTATGACAAGACGCTTAAAGAACAGATTACGAACATTGCGCGCATCGATCTGCGCTACGCCAACGGCCTCGCTGTTGGCTGGCGGGAACCTGTAGCGCCGACGACGGCCGCACCCGCCGTCGCGAAGAATTAAGAAGAGGCAGGACCATGGCAAACGTGCAAAGCGGAAAAATGATCGTCGGTCTGGATATCGGCACTTCCAAGGTGGTAGCGCTGGTAGGCGAGGTCGCGGACGACGGCACGCTGGTCATCGTCGGGATCGGTACTCATCCGTCCCGTGGCTTGAAAAAAGGCGTGGTGGTGAACATCGAGTCCACCGTGCAATCGATCCAGCGCGCCATCGAAGAGGCGCAGCTGATGGCCGGTTGCCGGATCCACTCGGCGTTCGTTGGCGTGGCGGGCAATCACATCCGCAGCCTGAACTCCCACGGCATCGTGGCGATCCGTGATCGCGAAGTCAGCTCCGCCGACCTCGAGCGCGTACTCGACGCGGCCCAGGCCGTGGCGATCCCGGCCGACCAGCGGGTGCTGCACACCCTGCCGCAGGATTATGTGATCGATAACCAGGAAGGCGTGCGTGAACCCCTGGGCATGTCCGGCGTCCGCCTGGAAGCCAAGGTCCACGTGGTCACCTGTGCAGTGAATGCCGCGCAGAACATCGAGAAATGCGTGCGCCGCTGCGGCCTGGAAATCGACGACATCATCCTCGAGCAACTGGCCTCGGCCTACTCGGTGCTGACCGACGACGAGAAGGAGCTGGGCGTGTGCCTGGTGGACATCGGCGGCGGTACCACCGACATCGCGATCTTCACCGAGGGCGCCATTCGTCATACGGCGGTGATCCCGATTGCCGGTGACCAGGTGACCAACGACATCGCCATGGCCCTGCGCACGCCGACCCAGTACGCCGAGGAAATCAAGATCCGCTACGCCTGCGCCCTGGCGAAACTGGCCGGTGCCGGTGAAACCATCAAGGTGCCAAGCGTTGGCGACCGTCCACCGCGCGAGCTGTCCCGCCAGGCCCTGGCCGAAGTGGTCGAGCCGCGTTACGACGAGCTGTTCACGCTGATCCAGGCCGAACTGCGCCGCAGCGGCTACGAAGACCTGATCCCGGCCGGCATCGTGCTGACCGGCGGTACGTCGAAGATGGAAGGTGCGGTGGAACTGGCCGAAGAGATTTTCCACATGCCGGTACGCCTGGGCGTGCCCCATGGCGTCAAGGGCCTGGATGACGTGGTCCGCAACCCGATTTATTCCACCGGCGTGGGCCTGTTGATGTACGGCCTGCAGAAGCAGTCCGACGGAATTTCGTTCTCAGGGATAGGCAGCCGCGACAGCTACAGCAGCGACGAGCCGAAGGCTCCGCTGTTCGAGCGGCTCCAGGCCTGGGTCAAAGGCAACTTCTAACACCGGTTTAAAGCTTCAAGCGCCAAGCCCAGCTTGGCGCCGGAAGACGCAACAAACGCAGTAGGCGAAAAAACTAGAGAATGAAAGGAGAGGGAAAATGTTCGAACTCGTAGACAACATCCCCGCTAGCCCGGTTATTAAAGTAATCGGTGTCGGCGGTGGCGGCGGCAACGCTGTCAACCACATGGTCAAGAGCAACATTGAAGGCGTTGAATTCATCTGCGCCAACACTGATGCCCAGGCGCTGAAATCCATCGGCGCGCGGACCATCCTGCAATTGGGCACTGGCGTAACCAAAGGCCTGGGCGCCGGCGCCAACCCTGAAGTCGGTCGTCAGGCCGCTCTCGAAGACCGTGAGCGCATTGCTGAAGTCCTGCAAGGCACCAACATGGTGTTCATCACCACGGGCATGGGCGGCGGTACCGGTACCGGTGCGGCGCCAATCATTGCCGAAGTGGCCAAGGAAATGGGGATCCTCACCGTTGCGGTGGTGACTCGTCCGTTCCCTTTCGAAGGCCGCAAGCGTATGCAGATCGCCGACGAAGGTATCCGTCTGCTGTCTGAAAGCGTCGACTCGTTGATCACCATTCCTAACGAGAAGCTGCTGACTATCCTCGGTAAAGACGCAAGCCTCTTGTCGGCTTTCGCCAAGGCCGATGACGTACTGGCCGGTGCCGTTCGCGGTATCTCCGACATCATCAAGCGTCCGGGCATGATCAACGTCGACTTTGCCGACGTACGGACTGTCATGAGCGAAATGGGCATGGCGATGATGGGCACTGGCTGCGCCAGCGGTCCGAACCGTGCACGCGAGGCCACCGAAGCGGCCATTCGCAACCCGTTGCTCGAAGACGTGAACCTGCAAGGTGCACGCGGCATCCTGGTGAACATCACCGCCGGTCCTGACCTGTCCCTGGGTGAGTACTCCGACGTGGGTAGCATCATCGAAGCCTTCGCTTCCGAGCACGCGATGGTCAAGGTCGGTACCGTTATCGATCCGGACATGCGCGACGAGTTGCACGTCACCGTGGTTGCCACCGGTCTGGGCGCGAAAATCGAGAAGCCTGTGAAGGTCATCGACAATACCGTTCACACCTCCATGGCTTCGCAACCGCAACAACAAGTGTCCTCCCGTCAGGAAGCGCCTGCGGTGAACTACCGTGATCTGGACCGTCCGACCGTCATGCGCAACCAGGCCCAGGCCGGTACTGCGACTGCCGCGAAGATGAATCCGCAAGACGATCTGGATTACCTGGACATCCCGGCATTCCTGCGTCGTCAGGCCGATTGATGAAATGTATCAGGGGGATACGGGTGATTGGTGTTCAGCAAAGGTCTGGTCTGCTATCATCGCCAGCCTTTGTTGATACCAGTTCGCAATTTGCGCTGAAGCGGCCCATGCCATGATTAAACAACGCACCCTGAAGAATATTATCCGTGCCACAGGTGTCGGCCTGCACTCCGGCGAGAAGGTCTACCTGACCCTCAAGCCAGCACCTGTCGATACCGGCATCGTGTTTTGTCGTGCCGACCTCGACCCTGTGGTGCAGATTCCTGCTCGCGCGGAAAACGTTGGTGAAACCACTATGTCGACCACATTGGTCAACGGTGACACCAAAGTGGACACGGTGGAGCATTTGCTCTCGGCCATGGCTGGCCTGGGCATCGATAACGCCTACGTCGAGCTCTCCGCGTCCGAAGTACCGATCATGGATGGCAGTGCCGGACCCTTCGTATTCCTGATTCAGTCGGCTGGCCTGGAAGAGCAGGACGCCGCCAAGAAGTTCATCCGCATCCTGCGGGAAGTGACAGTGGAAGATGGCGACAAGCGCGCCACTTTCGTCCCTTTCGAAGGTTTCAAGGTGAGCTTCGAGATCGATTTCGATCACCCGGTTTTCCGTGACCGCACCCAGAGTGCAAGCGTGGATTTTTCCAGCACTTCGTTCGTAAAAGAAGTCAGCCGCGCCCGCACCTTTGGTTTCATGAGTGATATCGAGTACCTGCGCAAGCACAACCTCGCACTCGGCGGCAGTGTTGAAAATGCGATCGTGGTCGATTCCGATGGTGTGTTGAACGAAGACGGCCTTCGTTATGAAGACGAATTCGTCAAGCACAAGATCCTCGATGCAATCGGCGACCTCTACCTGCTGGGCAATAGCCTGATTGGTGAGTTCAGGGGCTTCAAGTCCGGCCACGCATTGAACAACCAGCTGCTGCGCAAGTTGATTGAGCAGAAAGATGCTTGGGAAGTCGTGACGTTCGAAGACGCCAGCACCGCACCAATCTCTTACATGCGCCCTGTTGCGGCTGTGTAAGCAAAAAACCTCTCTAGTTTTTAAAGGCTGCCTTTGGGTGGCCTTTTTTTATGGCTGTTTTCTGGGGCGTCTGTGGCGATAGGGGTAATGCTGTTTTTTGGGTTGGTTGGGGTACATATCCGTTGCTGCGGTAACGGCTGCTTATGGTTCCGCCCTTACGGCGGCTCACTTTTGAGAAGCGCAAAAGTAAGCAAAACGCTTTATGCCCCACCACTCGGTGCCTCGCCTAGGCTCGGCATGCCCGAACGCAGGCATTGCTCCGTGGGCCCGCCGCGAAGGGCCATCCATGGCCCAGCGCGGCTATCCCGGCATCCATGCCGGGATGCCCACTGCGCAATACCTGCGTTCGGCCATCGTGGTTAACGGGGCGCCGAGATCAACGTCCGCCGCGAGGCGGCCTGACAGCCGGCCTGGCTCTTGCGGGCGGTGTACACCAATCAGAGCTGTTTGAGCAGGACCTGTGGGAGCGGGCTTGCTTGCGAAAGCGGCGGGTCAGTTTGCGGTGATGTTGGACCGCCAGTGGCCGTTACTGCAGCAATGGGTGTACACACCTACCCAAATCGGTCGAATAGCCACAGGGAGGGGGCATTACATCGCACAAACCACGCGATTACGCCCACTGGCCTTAGCCTGGTACAGCGCCTTGTCAGCGGCAAACATGAGTTGTTCGAGTTCGCCATACGGCCCTTGGGCCCAAGTGGCGATGCCGATGCTGACCGTCATGGGATCATCACCGTCGAGAGCGGGTGGCAATTGCTCCACTGCTTCGCGAATGTTCTGGGCCATGGTAAAGGCTCCGGCGGTGGTGGTTTCCGGCAGTACCACCGAGAACTCCTCACCGCCGTAGCGCGCTGCCAGGTCGGCTGGTCGGCGAACGTGCCTGCTGATCAACTGCGCCAGGGTTCGCAAGGCCTCGTCACCGCCTTGGTGGCCATGACGATCGTTGAACGCCTTGAAGTGGTCGGCATCAATCATCATGACCGACAGCGGCTGGCCTGAGCGCTGGGCCCGTAGCCATTCCTGTTGCAGCTTTTCGTCCAAAGTCCGGCGGTTGGCCAGGCCTGTCAACGAGTCGACGGCCGCCCTTTGGGCCAGTTCCCGCTCAGCGGCGTGGCGGCGCCTCAGTTCGCGGCGCAGCAGCCAAGTGAGCCAGAGCAAGCCGATGCACAGCGCGCCGGTAGCGCCGCTGACCAGTAGCGCCGTACGTTGCCATGAAGCAAAAACGTCCTGGGCCGAGAGCGCGACCACGACAATCAACGGCAAGTCGCCCACCTGGGAAAAGGTGTACAGGCGCGGCTTCTGGTCCTGACCGGACACGCTGGTGAAGCTACCGTTGCCTTCGCGCAGGATGCGCACGAAATTCGGCCGGTTACTGAAATCCTTGCCTGTCAGGTCTTCGGCCAAGGGCGGTTCTTGCGCCAATAGAATACCGTCTCGGCTGACCAGATTGACTGTACCGCCATGACCGATGTTCAGACTCTTGAACAACTGATTGAAGTAGTTCAGACGCATCGCCGCCTCGGCCACACCCATGAACTCACCCCGTTCATCGCTCAAGCGATAGCTGAAACTGATGCGCCAGTCCTGCGCGTGACTCCTTGACCGAAACGGGCGGCTGATCATCATGCCCGGGCTCGGGTCCTGGACATGGGACTTGAAATACTCCCGGTCGGCGTAGTTACCCTTTCGAGGCTCAATCGAGGCGGAATCGGCGACCACATCACCGTGCTTGTCGAGCAGCAGGATGTCGCCTTTATAGGGGGCGGCGGTGGCGCGGTCGAAGAGGGCGAGGTGGCGAATTGTCGGCGAAACGTCCTTCAGGTCGTCGCGTTGGGCGGCGGCGACCAGGCCTTGTAGCGACAGATCGTAGAGCTCCACGTTGCGCAGCACGTCGGCATCAATCAGTTGCACGATATTGGTCGCTGCGCGTGTCGCGGCCTGTTGGGCGGCGGCGTGTTCGCGGATCAGCAGAAAGGTCACGATGCTCAGGATGGCAATGACCACCAACGAACTGGCCAGTACGAGTACCCGTTCCGAACGTATCGAAAATGGGGTGTTGCCGGGGGTCGCACTGCTCGCGCTCATGGTTCCGATTTCTGCATTTGTCATGTGGCGGGGATCCGTCCCAAAGGGTTGCATAACCGGCAATGCACCAGATGCTGGCCTTTTGCTGATTGTGCTTGGATCGGTGAGAGCGGGCAATCAGTGTTCGCGCAATAACGCGTATGAGCTGTTGAGGGCGGCGATCTTTTTATTTTGCTTCATTTGGCTTTCGCCCAGCATTCAATCGCCTGGCGTTAAGCATCGGGGAGCGTCAGGCTGGCAAGCGGATCCCGAAGGTATTCACGCCTCGGTCACTGCGCACGAACACATCCCCGCCGTGCATCAGCGCAATCGCCTTGACGATGGCCAGCCCCAACCCGTGGTTGGCGCCGCTGTTGCTGCGGGAGGCATCGACTCGATAGAAGCGTTCGAACAGGCGCGGCAGGTGTTCACCGGCAATCGGCTCGCCAGGGTTGGTGACACCGAGGCTGATCTGCTCGCCAAGGGTTTCGATGCGCACGTCGATGACTTGCCCGGGCGCGGTGTGCTGCACCGCGTTGCTTAGCAGGTTGATCAGTGCCCGACGCAGGTGGGCGATCTCGATGTTGGCCTGGGCGTCACCGCTGACCCGCACCTGGACCTGGGCGTCTTCCAGAATGAAGTCCAGGTATTCGAGAGTGGTCGCCACTTCGCCGGCCAGGGAGGCGCTGGTCAGCTTGGTGGCCTTGCTGCCCTGGTCTGCGCTGGCCAGGAACAGCATGTCGTTGATGATCGAGCGCAGCCGCTCCAACTCCTCGAGGTTTGATTGCAGCACTTCGAAGTAATGTTCGGCCGAGCGCCCGCGGGTCAATGCCACCTGGGTCTGGCCGATCAGGTTGGTCAGGGGCGAGCGCAGTTCATGGGCGACATCGGCATTGAACGACTCCAGCCGTGAATACGCCTGTTCGACCCGGTCGAGGGTGGCGTTGAAGGAGCTGACGAACTGACTAAGCTCCGGCGGCAAGGGCGACAATCGCAGGCGCCCGGACAGGCGGGGCGGGGTCAGGCGCCGGGCCTCATCGGAGAGTTTGATCAAGGGTTTGAGGCCGATGCGTGCGACCCAGTAGCCCAGCAAAGAGGCCAGCAGTACACCGACAATCGCCAGGCTCACCAGCGCCACCAACAGACGATGCTGGGTCTGGTAGAACGTCTCGGTGTCGATGCCGATCATGAAACGTAGCGGTGGGCGCTGGTCCTTGGCCGGGAACTGGCTCACCAGCACCTTCATCGGGTATGGCCGATGGGGTAACTTGAGGTCGTGTTTGCCCAGCGGTCCTTCGGCAAAGGCACGAATCTGCGGGTCGGGGTCGCCATATTCAAAGTGCGGATCGCCGCTGACGATCCAGAAGTGGATGCGCTTGTCTTCCTCGCCCAGCAATCGCAGTTTGTTGTTGATCTTCACCCAGTGCTCGGACGTACCGTAACGGCCCACCGTCGACTCGAGCACGCTGTAGCGCGCGTCGAGTTCGGCCTCGGGCAACAGGCCCAGGCCCTTGGCGACCTGCTGGTACAAGGCCCCGCCGATCAACAGGAACACCAGCGCCGCCACCAGCGTGAACATGCCGCTCAGGCGTAGCGCGAGGCTGTTACTCACTTCTGCTCTCCAGCACGTAGCCCATCCCGCGAATCGTGTGCAGCAACTTCTGTTCAAACGGCCCATCAAGCTTGGCCCGCAGGCGTTTGATCGCCACTTCCACTACGTTGGCGTCGCTGTCGAAGTTGATGTCCCAGACCATTTCGGCGATGGCGGTTTTCGAGAGGATTTCGCCCTGGCGGCGAGCGAGGACGCTGAGCAGGGAGAACTCCTTGGCCGTCAGGTCCAGGCGTTGGCCCGCGCGCGTGGCCTTGCGGCTGATCAGGTCGATCCACAGGTCGGCGATGCTCACCTGCACCGGTTCATGGCCGCCGCTGCGACGGGTCAGGGCTTGCAGGCGGGCCACCAGTTCAAGGAAAGAGAAGGGTTTGCCCAGGTAATCGTCGGCACCGTCGCGCAAGCCCTTGATGCGGTCTTCCACCCGTTCTCGGGCGGTGAGCATGATGACTGGTGTCTGCTTGCGGGCGCGCAAGGCCCGCAGCACGCCGAAGCCGTCCAGGCCCGGCAGCATCACGTCGAGCACGATCACGGCGTAGTCGGTTTCCAGGGCCAGGTGCAGCCCCTCGATACCGTCCGGCGCCACGTCCACGGTGTAGCCCTGTTCGGTCAGGCCGCGGTGCAGATAGTCCGCGGTTTTTTCTTCGTCTTCGATAATCAGAACGCGCATGGTCCCGCCTCAGTCTGTGCTCGCCAGAGCCGCCGTCGGAGCGGGTCCAGGCCGATGGAACAGTCGTTCGAGCCACAAGTATATGACCGGTGTGGTGAACAGCGTCAGCGCCTGGCTCACCAGCAGGCCGCCCACCACCGCGATGCCCAGGGGCTGGCGCAGCTCCGCGCCGGGGCCATGGCCGAGCATCAGCGGCAGGGCGCCGAGCAGGGCGGCCAGGGTGGTCATCATGATCGGCCGGAAGCGGGTCAGGCACGCCTGGAAAATCGCCTCCTGGGGCGTCATTCCGCCGTTGCGCTGGGCGTCGAGGGCGAAGTCGATCATCAGGATGCCATTCTTCTTGACGATCCCGATCAGCAGGACCAGCCCGATCAACGCCATGATCGAAAAGTCCTGGCCCAGCAGCCAAAGCATGATCAGTGCGCCGAGGCCGGCCGAAGGCAAGGTGGAGATGATTGTCAGCGGGTGTACGAAACTCTCGTAGAGCACGCCGAGGATGATGTACACCGCCACCAGTGCGGCGAGGATCAGCCACGGCTGGCTGGCCAGGGAACTCTGGAATGCCTGGGCGGCGCCTTGGAAGTTGCCGGTGATGGCGGCCGGCATGCCGATCTCGTTCTTCGCCTGCTCAAGCATGAGTACCGCGTCCCCCAGGGCCACGCCGGGCGCCAGGTTGAACGACAGGTTGGCGGCCGGGAACATGCCGTCGTGGGCGATGGACAACGGACCATTGCTTGGCGCATCGAAGCGGGCCAAGGCCGAGAGCGGTACCATTTCCCCGCTCAGGGGCGAACGCAGGTAGAAATAAGCCAGGCTTTCGGCCTTGCCGCGTTGTGCGGTGTCGAGCTCCAGAATCACGTTGTACTGGTTGGTCTCGGTCTGGAATTCGTTGATCTGCCGCTGCCCGAAGGCGTCGTACAGGGCCTGGTCGACGTCGCTGGCGGTGAGGCCGAAGCGCGCCGCCGCACTGCGGTCGATGTTGATGTGGGTGATGCTGCCGCCCAGTTGCAGGTCGTTGGAAATGTCGCGGAACGCCGGGTTGCCGCGCAACTTGTCGGTGAGTTTTTGTGTCCAGGCGTTGAGGCTCGGCCCGTCGTTGCTCTTGAGTACATATTGATACTGGGCGCGGCTGGGGCCGGAGCTGAGGTTGATGTCCTGCCCGGCCCTGAGGTACAGCACCACACCGGGGATTTTCAGCAGTTTGGGGCGGATCCGGTCGATGAACCCGCTGGCCGAGACGTCCCGCTCGCCCCGAGGCTTGAGGGCGATCCAGAAGCGGCCGTTGGCGATGGTCTGGTTGTTGCCCGAGACGCCGACGGAATGGGAAAAGGTCTGCACCGCCGGGTCGGCGGCAACGATTTCGGCCAGGGCCTTGTGCTTGGCCACCATGTCCGGGAACGACACATCAGCGGCGGCTTCGCTGGTGCCCAGCACCAGGCCGGTATCCTGTACCGGAAAGAAGCCCTTGGGGATGAACACGTAGCCCACCACCGCCAGCGCCAGGGTCAGGGCGAACACGCCGAGCATCAGCTTCTGATGGGCCAGGGCCCGACGCAGGCCCCGCTCGTACCCGCCCAGCAGGCGCTCGCCGAAGCCGGTCTTGCTGTGGGCATGATGCACCGGGGCGCGCATGAACAACGCCGCCAGGGTCGGCGCCAGGGTCAGGGACACCACCACCGAAATCAGGATGGTCGAGGTGGCGGTCAGGGCAAACTCCTTGAACAGCCGTCCGACCACGCCGCCCATGAAGAGCAGTGGAATGAACGCGGCGATCAGCGAGAAGCTGATGGAAACCACCGTGAAGCCGATTTCGCTGGCGCCCTTGATCGCCGCTTCGCGCATGCCTTCGCCGGTCTCCAGGTGCCGATGGATGTTTTCCACCACCACAATCGCGTCGTCCACCACGAACCCCACCGAGATGACGATGGCCACCAGGGTCAGGTTGTTCAGGCTGAAGCCCATCACGTACATCAGGGCGAAACTGGCGGTCAGCGATACTCCCAGCACCGCCGAGACGATCAGGGTTGCCGAGAGCTGGCGCAGGAACAGCGCCATCACCGCCACCACCAGCAGCACCGCGATCAGCAAGGTGATTTCCACTTCATGCAGCGAGGCGCGGATGGTCTGGGTGCGGTCGATCAGCACCTTGACCTGCACGGTGGCGGGCAGCATGGCTTGCAGGGTGGGCAAGGCGGCCTGGATGCGGTCGACGGTCTCGACGATGTTCGCCCCCGGTTGCCGGAAAATCACCAGGTTGACCCCCGGTTCGTTGTCGGACCAGGCCTGGACGTAGGCGTTTTCCGAACCGTTGACCACCTTGGCGATGTCCTTGAGGTGCACCGGTGCCCCGTCCTTGTAGGACACGATCAATTCACCGTATTCCTCGGGCTGGAACAACTGGTCGTTGGTGGACAGGGTGGAAACACTCGACTCGCCGTACAGGGCACCCTTGGCCAGGTTAAGGCTGGCTTGCTGGAGCGCCACGCGGATGTCCGCCAGGGTCAGGCCGATGGCGGCGAGCCGGTCAGCCGAGGCCTGGACGCGGATCGCCGGACGTTGTTGGCCGGTGATGTAGATTTGTCCTACACCATCGATCTGACTGATCTGACGGGCCAGCAGGGTTTCGACGTAGTCGCTCAGTTCGGTGCCAGGCATCAGGGTGGAGCTGATGCTGAGGATCAGCACCGGGCTATCGGCCGGGTTGACCTTGCGCCAGGTGGGCAGGTTCGGCATGTCGTTGGGCAGTTTGCCGGCGGCGGTGTTGATGGCTGCCTGGACTTCCTGGGCTGCGGTATCGATGCTTTTATCAAGGCTGAACTGCAGGGTCAGGTTGGTCGAGCCCAAGGCGCTGCTGGAGGTCATCTGGGTGATGCCGGGGATAGCGCTGAACTGCACCTCCAGTGGGGTTGCCACCGACGAAGCCATGGTCTCGGGGCTGGCACCGGGGAGCTGGGCGTTGACCTGGATCGTCGGGAATTCCGCCTCCGGCAATGGCGCGACCGGAAGTTTGGGAAAAGCGATAAAACCCAGGAGTACCAGGGCAAACGTCAGCAACACCGTGGCGATGGGGTGATCGATGCACCACGCCGAAACCGAACCACGGCCCTTCACGGCTGAAACTCCGAAGACTTGGCCACGGCCGGCGGATCACTGAGCACCTGGATACTGGCGCCCGGCTTGAGCCGTGACTGGCCGTCGCTCACCAGTTGGTCGCCGGCGTTCACGCCTTTGATGATGTGCATGTCGCTGTCCTGGTAAACCATCACCACCGGCACGCTCTCGACCTTGTCACCCTTGATCCGGTAGACGAAGTGCTGCTCAAGGCCCCGTTGGACCACGGTGGGTGGAACCACCAGGGCGTCTTTTTCGAGGGCGGTCTGGATCTTCAGTGTTACCAGCTGTCCTGGCCAGAGCCGTTGCGCGGTGTTGTTGAATTCAGCCTTGGCCCGCAGGGTGCCGGTGTTGGCGTTGATCTGGTTGTCGATGAGGCTCAGCCGTCCCTCGCCGAGCAGTTCCCCGGCAGTGCCATCGGCGCCGATGTAGGCCTTGACCAAGGCTTGCTCGGGCGCGGCGATCAACCGTTGCAAGGTGGGCAGCATTTGCTGGGGCAGGGAGAACTCCACCGCGATCGGATCGATCTGGGTCACGGTGAACAGACCTTCGGTGTCGCTGGTGCGCAGGAAGTTGCCTTCATCCACGTTGCGAATACCGACGCGACCGCTCACCGGGGAACGGATCTGGGTGTAGGACAGTTGCACCTGGGCTGAATCGATGGCCGCCTGATTGCCCTGGGCCGTGGCCTTGAGCTGATTGACCAGCGCCTGTTGCTGGTCGTAGGTCTGTTTCGAGACACCGTCGTCGACACTGAGCAATTTGTAGCGCTTGAGATTGACCTGGGCCACCGCCAGTTGCGCCTGGCTCTCGCCGAGCTGGGCGCGGGCCTGGTCGAGGCTGGCGCGGATGGAGCGATCATCGATGGTTGCCAGCAGGTCACCCTTCTTGACCCGTTGCCCTTCCTTGACCAGCAGCTTGGTGAGGATGCCGTCGATCTG
The DNA here is from genome assembly GCF_004786035.1 of Pseudomonas viciae. Classification (NCBI taxonomy): domain Bacteria; kingdom Pseudomonadati; phylum Pseudomonadota; class Gammaproteobacteria; order Pseudomonadales; family Pseudomonadaceae; genus Pseudomonas; species Pseudomonas viciae. The sequence continues at coordinate 5,520,075 of NZ_CP035088.1, read as the reverse complement.
CGGGCGGATCACCACGCTGTGCAGTGACAGCACCGTGCCGATGCCGCTGGCAAAACGGGGCACGTCCTTTTGCACCACGCTGACGACCCGTACCGGAACGGCAGTAGGCACACCGGGTTTGGCGGTGACAGGCTTCATGACATACCAGAGGACAAGCGCCCCCAGGGCGACCAACAGCGCAACGAGCAGGACAGTTTTTTTCTGGATGTGCATGGATGCGAAGAGCCGGTTCAGGACGGAAGGATATCTATCTTTCTTATATAGCGTTGCGAGACGGTCAGGAAGGTGACGCCTAACTGACAGGCTTGTCAGTTTGGTCCCGACTTCCTGTAAGACGAGTGATGACGCTGGTCGAATCTGCCCAGCGCGCCCCGGTATCGGGCAGGTATACTGGCGCCTTTCGCGGCTCGTTCTCCGGGCCCGACTTGCACGCATTACCCGGAGCTTTACATGACTTCCCCAACACCTTCGCCCGCGGACGAACGCCCGAGCGGCGAACAGGCCGACCTGCCTGACAGCGATGTTTCCAGCGACGAGAACGCCCAAGCGGCGATCCCTGCCTTCAAATTCCCGTTCAAGCCCGGTGAACTGGCTGCGGCCAAAGGTGCCGGGCAACAGCCGTGGTACAAGAACGGTGCGAAGAACGGCCATACCAAGACCCCGGGCGCCGCGCCTCCCGGCACGCGTCGCTCGATGGGCAAGCGCTGAGCATCATCCTCGGAGTGCGGGGGCGACTTCAGTTCGCTGCCCGTGCGCCCGCCAGGCTTCCACTCAATTCATAAGCCGTCAGCTCGGCCTGGTGCGCCGCGAGGATTTCTGGCAACGAGCCTCGCAGGTATTCGACCCACGTCTTGATTTTCGCATCCAGGTATTGGCGCGAAGGGTAGATGGCATAGAGGTTCAGTTCCTGGGAACGGTAGTTGGGCATCACCCGCACCAGGGTGCCGTTGCGCAGGCCTTCGATGGCGGCGTACACCGGCAATACCCCCACACCCATGCCGCTGGTGATCGCGGTTTTCATCGCATCGGCGGAATTCACCAGGAACGGTGAGCTGTTGATGGTGACCATTTCCTGGCCTTCCGGGCCGTCGAACACCCATTTCTCCAACGGAATGACCGGGCTGACCAGGCGCAGGCAGGCGTGGTTGAGCAAGTCGCCGGGTTTTTGCGGGCAGCCGCTGGCTTTCACGTAGGCCGGCGATGCGCAGACGATGCTGTAGGTGATGCCAAGGCGCTGGGAGACGAAGCCCGAATCCGGCAACTCGCTGGCGAGCACGATGGAGACGTCGTAGCCCTCGTCAAGAATGTCCGGCACCCGGTTGGCCAGGGTCAGGTCGAAGGTCACGTCCGGATGGGTCTTGCGGTAACGGGCGATGGCATCGATCACGAAATGCTGGCCGATGCCGGTCATGGTGTGGACCTTCAACTGCCCGGCGGGGCGTGCATGGGCATCACTGGCTTCGGCTTCGGCTTCCTCGACATACGCCAGGATCTGCTCGCAACGCAGCAAGTAGCGTTTACCCGCCTCGGTCAGGGCAATACGACGGGTGGTGCGGTTGAGCAGGCGCGTTTGCAGATGGGCTTCCAGGTTGGAAACCGCGCGCGAGACGTTGGCTGTCGTGGTGTCCAGTTGCGCGGCGGCGGCAGTGAAACTACCGGCTTCGGCAACGCAGCTGAATGCGCGCATGTTTTGCAAGGTGTCCATGGAGGGCTCTCTTGGGCGGTGGCAAATTGTGACATGAAGTTACAGCGCTACGGGACCCGACTAATGGATTATCGCGTTAACGGTAACAAAGATTCACAGAAAGGTCGGCTTATCGCCGGGGAGGGCGATGCCTAGAATTGCCGCCAAAGCAGGAGCGGGCCTTGGCGGGCACCTGTGGGAGCGAGCTCGCTCCCACAAGTTTTGCGTTAACAGGCAGCCATCCTCGTCGTCATGCCCCCCTCTCAGGAATTTTGCGCAAGTGCCGCGTTGCATCAGCAGAGAGCTGAAGACTCTCAGTGTTTGGGTTCTGACATTCACCATCAGTGGTTGCATCGGGACAGGAGGGATTGGGCCGCAAAGCCAGGTATTACCGGCCAACCAATTGGCTACCGATGCGACCATCCGCGAGGCCGCCCGCGACGCCCACTGGCCTACCCGCCAATGGTGGAGCGCCTATGGCGACCCGCAGTTGAATCGCTGGATCGACCTGGCCGTGCACGATAGCCCGAGCCTGGCCATGGCGGTGGCACGGGTGCGTCAGGCCAAGGCCATGGCCGGTGTGGCCGAGGCCGCCGAGTCGCTGCAGATCAATGGCCAGGCGACCTTCAAGCGTCACAACTGGCCCACCGATCAGTTCTATGGCCCTGGCGAACTCGCCGACACCACCACCTGGGACAACAACGCTGGCCTGGGCTTGAGCTACGCCCTGGACCTATGGGGCCGCGAGCGTAATGCCAGTGAGCGGGCGGTTGACCTGGCCCATGCCAGTGTCGCTGAGGCGCGGCAGGCGCAACTGGAACTGCAGAGCAACATCGTGCGCGCCTATATCCAGTTTTCGTTGCATTACGCCCAGCGCGATATCGCTGTCGCCACGCTCCACCAGCAAGAGCAGATTCTCGACCTGGCGCAAAAACGCCTGGACGGTGGCATCGGTACCCATTTCGAAGTCAGCCAGGCCCAGGCGCCGTTGCCTGAGACCCATCGCCAACTCGACGCCCTCGATGAAGCCATTGCCTTGAGCCGCAATCAATTGGCGGCATTGGCGGGCAAGGGGCCAGGAGAGGGCGCGCGGTTGCAACGTCCAACCCTGGCCCTCGGCGCGCCTTTGAAGCTGCCGTCGGCATTACCCGCCGAACTGCTGGGCCAGCGCCCGGATGTGGTGGTCGGGCGTTGGCAAGTGGCGGCCCAGGCGCGGGGCATCGAGGTGGCCCGCGCCGGCTTTTATCCCAACGTCGACCTGGTGGCGAGTGTCGGCTACATGGCCACTGGCGGTGGGGCGCTGGAGTTTTTGACCGGCAAAAAACTCACCTATAACGTCGGCCCGGCCATCTCGCTGCCGATCTTCGACGGCGGGCGCCTGCGCTCACAGTTGGGCGAGGCGGCCGCCGGTTATGACATCGCCGTTGCCCACTACAACCGGACCCTGGTGAACGCGCTCAAGAGCATTTCCGATCAGTTGATCCGTCGTGAATCGATGGACAAGCAACAAGCCTTTGCCGCCGAGTCGGTGGCGGCCGCCCAGCGCACTTACGACATTGCGCTGGTGGCGTTCCAGCGCGGGTTGACGGACTACCTCAACGTGCTCAACGCCCAGAGCCTGTTGTTCAAGCAGCAACAGGTGCGGCAGCAGGTAGAAGCAGCGCGCCTGATGGCCCATGGCGACCTGGTGACGGCGTTGGGCGGTGGGCTGGAAGCCGGCAACGACACCCCTGACTTGAGCCAGGCTAAGTAGGTCTATTGTGACGTCTTTACTCGCCCCCGTACGCTGGCTGTACCGCCTCGAATGGCGCCGTGGTTTCTTCGACTGGGCCCGCAGCGATGGGGTGACCTGGGTCTACATCTTCAAAGTCCTGTTCGCCGCGTTCCTCACGCTGTGGCTGGCGATGCGTCTGGAACTGCCGCAACCGCGTACGGCGATGATCACCGTGTTCATCGTCATGCAGCCCCAGAGCGGCCAGGTGTTCGCCAAGAGTTTCTATCGTTTCCTCGGCACCCTGGCGGGTTCGGCGGTGATGGTGGCGTTGATCGCTCTGTTCGCCCAGAACACCGAACTGTTTCTCGGCTGCCTGGCCATTTGGGTCGGCATCTGTTCGGCCGGTGCCGCGCGTTATCGCAACTTCCGCGCCTATGGTTTCGTATTGGCCGGCTACACCGCGGCGATGATCGGCCTACCGGCCCTGGCTCATCCGGAAGGGGCGTTCATGGCGGCGGTCTGGCGGGTGTTGGAAATTTCCTTGGGGATTGTCTGCGCCACTCTGGTCAGCGCCGCGATCCTGCCGCAAACCGCCAGCGCCGCCATGCGCAACGCCTTGTACCAGCGCTTTGGGGTGTTTGCCCTGTTCGTCACGGATGGCTTGCGCGGGCGCAGCAAACGGGAGACCTTCGAGGCGCGCAACGTGGGCTTCATTGCCGAAGCGGTGGGCCTGGAAAGCCTGCGCAGCGTCACCGTGTTCGAAGACCCGCATATGCGTCGGCGCAATGGTCGGCTCAGTCGCTTGAACAGCGAGTTCATGGGCATCACCACCCGTTTCAATGCCTTGCATCAGTTGCTGGAGCGCTTGCGCAGCAGTGCGGCCGATGATGTGGTGAACGCCATCAAACCCGGGTTGCAAACGTTGGCTGAATTGCTCGACGGTTTCAGCGCACGGGCCCTGACCGACGCCGATGGGGCGCGTCTGGCGGCGGCGCTGGCCGACTACAAGGCTGAGTTGCCGGCCCAGGTGCGGCGACTGCGGGCGTTGTTCCAGGAATCGGCGCCCAGTGATGGGGCGCAACTGGACTTCCACACCGCCTACGAATTGCTTTATCGCTTCGTCGACGACTTGCACGGCTATGCCTTGACGCACGCGTCCCTGGCCGACCATCGGCACGAACGCGAGCGTTGGGACGAACCGTTCGTGCCGCAGACCAATGGGTTGGCTGCGGCGGCTTCGGGGTTGCGCGCCGCCTTCATCCTGTTGGTACTGGGCAGTTATTGGGTCGCCACGGCCTGGCCAAGCGGCGCGACCATGACCATGATCGCCGCGGCCACGGTGGGCCTGTCTGCCGCGACGCCGAACCCCAAGCGCATGGCATTCCAGATGGCCTGCGGCACGTTGTTCGGGGCGTTGATCGGCTTCGTCGAGATGTTTTTCATCTTCCCGCTGATCGACGGTTTTCCTCTGCTCTGTGTGATGCTCGCGCCAGTCATCATGCTCGGCTCGTTCCTCAGTTCGCGACCGCAATACGCCGGGGTCGGGTTGGGGCTGCTGATCTTTTTCAGCACCGGCTCGGTACCGGACAACCTGACGGTCTACAACCCCTACGCCTTCATCAACGACTACTTCGCGATGATCCTCGGCATGCTGGTGTGCGCCGCCGCCGGGGCGATCATCCTGCCGCCCAATAGCCGCTGGTTGTGGCGCCGGCTGGAACAGGATTTGCGCGAACAAGTGGTGTTTGCCATCAGCGGCAAGCTCAAGGGCCTGGCGTCGAGCTTTGAAAGTGGCACCCGCGACTTGCTGCACCAAGCCTACGGGCTGGCGGCGGGGCAGCCCCAGGTGCAACGGGGATTGCTGCGTTGGATGTTCGTGGTGCTGGAGGTCGGCCACGCGATTATCGAGTTGCGCAAGGAGCAGGCGATTTTGCCCGTGCATCCGGCTTATGCCGAAAGCCAGCCGTGGCGCCAGGCGATCCGTGTGATGGGGCGGGCGCTGGTGCGGCTGTTCCGCCTGCCGAGCCAGAGCAATCTGGAGCGCGCGTTGGTGGCGGTGGATCACGCCATCAGCCGCGTTCAGGCCACCGACGAACCCTTCGCCCCGCATTTCGACACCTCAGCCCTGCGCCGGGTGAAAAGCTACCTGCATTTCATCCGCACTTCGCTGCTGGACCCGCAATCGCCGTTGGCCGGCTATGCCATACCGCATGCCACAGCGCTGTCCCAGGAACCTGAACATGCCCCGTGAGATCGCCTTCCATGGCGTGTACATGCCCACCATGACCTTGATGTTCTTCATCGCCGCGGCCCTGGCCTGGGCGTTGGATCGCTTCCTGTCGGGGCTGGACCTGTACCGCTTCTTCTGGCACCCGGCGTTGCTGCGCCTGAGTCTGTTTACCTGCCTGTTCGGCGCGTTGGCGCTGACGGTCTACCGTTGAGATCGATGCGATGAAAAAGTTTTTCAGCCTGCTGGCGACGTTGTTGGTGCTGGCCTTGGCGTTGTGGATCGGCCGTACGCTGTGGGTGCATTACATGAACACCCCCTGGACCCGCGATGGCCGGGTGCGGGCCGACATCATCAACGTCGCTGCCGATGTCAGTGGCGAGGTGGTCGAGGTGCCGGTGCGCGACAACCAAACCGTAAGAAAGGGCGACCTGCTGCTGCGCATCGACCCCGAGCATTACCGCATCGCGGTCAAACAGGCGCGCGCCCTGGTGGCGTCGCGCAAGGCCACCTGGGAAATGCGCAAGATCAACGCCCATCGCCGCGCCGACCTGGACAGCCTGGTGATCTCCCGGGAAAACCGCGACGACGCCAGCAACATCGCCGACTCGGCCCTGGCCGATTACCAGAACGCCCAGGCGCAACTGGAGGCGGCCGAGCTGAACCTTGCGCGCACCGAAGTCCGCGCGGCGGTGGACGGCTACGTCACTAACCTCAACGTGCACCGTGGCGACTATGCGCGCATCGGCGAGGCGAAAATGGCCGTGGTGGACATGAATTCGTTCTGGGTCTATGGCTTCTTCGAAGAGACCAAGTTGCCCAAGGTGCGGATCGGCGATGCGGCGCAGTTGCAGCTCATGAGCGGGGAAATGCTCAAGGGGCATGTGGAGAGCATCTCCCGCGGCATCTACGACCGCGACAACCCCGAAAGTCGCGAGCTGATCGCCGACGTCAACCCGACCTTCAACTGGGTGCGCCTGGCCCAGCGGGTGCCGGTGCGGATTCATCTTGATGAAGTGCCGCAGGGTGTGCTGCTGGCGGCGGGGATGACCTGCACAGTGGTGGTCGAGCCCCAGGGCGAGCGCTGAGATCGCTGGTTATTTCAGTATTGATGTTGACTGTGCCACCGCCTTCGCGAGCAAGCCCGCTCCCACAGTTTTCGAGGTGGCCGCGACAATCGCATCGCTGCATAGCTATCAAAGTGACCCACCCAAGCCAAACCGCTTCATCAACCCTTTCTCCAGCAAGCCCTTGGGCAGCAATCCGGCCATCAACGGCAAGGCCCGGCTGCCATTGCCCAGGCGCAGCAGGCGCGGTGGTTTGGGTTGTTGTACGGCCTTGAGCAGGCCAGTGGCGAATTCGCTGGCGGGGGTTGGTTTGTCCTGGGAGGCCTTGGCCCGGGCGCGGATGCCGTCGCGCAGGGGCCACCAGGGTGATTGTTCGCTGATCAGCTGTTCGGCTTCATGGCCGGCATTCTTGGCGAAGCTGGAGGCAATGGCGCCGGGTTGGACTTCCATCACGCGGATGCCGAACGGCGCCAGTTCCATGCGCAGCGCATCACTCAGGGCGTGCACCGCTGCCTTCGAGGCGCAATAGGCGCCGGCAAACGGGGTGACCAGCACACCGGAAACGCTGCCGATGTTCACCACCAGGCCTTTGGTCCGGCGCAGCACCGGAAACAGTGCACGGGTTACGCCGACGAGGGCGAATACGTTGGTCTCGAACTGGCGCTGCATGGCCGGTACGCCGCCGTCCAGCAGCGGCCCCATGGCGCCGTAGCCGGCATTGTTGATCAGCACATCGAGGCCACCGTGTTGCTGGTTGATTCGCTCGCTCAACTGCTCCAGGGCCTGGCCGTCATTCACGTCCAATTGCACCGCCGTGAACCCGGCAGCGCTGAGCACTGCCACGTCCTCAACTTTGCGCGCACTGGCCCAGACCTGGTAGCCAGCGGCCTTGAAGGCGTCGGCGAGGGCGCGGCCGATGCCGCTGGAACATCCGGTAATCAACGCGACGGGCATGGCGCATTCCTTGTGCAAAAAGGGAGGAGGGCAATCAGTTGGAGAAGCTACCTTGCAATCGCTCGGCGCGAAACTCCAGGGTTTGCGGGCGATAGCCAGGGCGCAGCGGCGGCAGGGGCAGGCAGTCCTGCCAACTGGCGCCGGCTTGCAGTTCGCCCGGACCCCGGTAGCGGGGCGCTGTGTAGGGGGTGTCGGCCAGGTTGATGGTATCGCCGGGCGCGTAAGCGGCGATCCGCCAATGCAGTTCGGTCAGCGGCACGTCGTTGCCGTTGTTCATGTTCAGCAGCAGTGGACGATCGGCGGGGCAGTGTTCGGGGGCGTACGTGATGCGCAGTTCCAGGCGCTCCACCTGTCGGGTTTCACGGTTTTCCTGCCAGAGCACCCACGCGGCCACCAGGCCAAGCCCGATGAACGCCGCCAGGGACACCGGCAGCGCCTTGGCTGGATAGCGCAACAACAGGATGAGCCAGGTGATGACCAGCAAGACGCCGATAAGCATGGTTGAAGTCTCCGATACCGTAGGCACATCCTACCTAAGGGAACCGGCAATGTTGAAGCGATGATGTTCGTCCATGGCGCGTCTCAAAAAAAAGCCCCCACCCAACCCACTGCAGATAGGGGACGCAGTGGGCTGGATGGGGGCTTCTCGTGTGGCTGATCGTTACTGCGCGATGGTTTTCACCGACACGCCGCGCTCAACCGGGGTGGAACGACCGTAGATGTCCTCGAAGCGCTCGATGTCGTCTTCGCCCAGGTAGCTGCCGGACTGCACTTCGATGATTTCCAGCGGGATCTTGCCCGGGTTGCGCAGACGGTGAACCGATGCGATCGGGATGTAGGTCGACTGGTTTTCGCAGAGCAGGAACACGTTCTCGTCGCAGGTCACTTCGGCGGTGCCGCTGACCACGATCCAGTGTTCGGCGCGGTGGTGGTGCATCTGCAGTGACAGGCACGCGCCCGGCTTGACCGAGATGTGCTTGACCTGGAAGCGACCGCCCATGTCCACCGAATCATAGGAACCCCATGGACGATAGACTTCGCAGTGGTTCTGGGTCTCGGTACGGCCCTGTGCGTTGAGGGTGTTGACCATCTGCTTCACGCCTTGGACCTTGTCCTTGTGGGCGATCATCATGGCGTCCTTGGTTTCGACCACCACGATGTTTTCCAGGCCGATCACCGACACCAGTTTGCCGTTGCCGTGGATCATGCAGTTGCGGCTGTCCTGGATGACCACGTCGCCTTTGGTGACGTTGCCGTTACTGTCTTTTTCATTGACTTCCCACAGCGACGCCCAGCAGCCGACATCGCTCCAGCCAGCCGACAGCGGCACTACGCAGGCGCGTTGGGTTTTTTCCATCACGGCGTAGTCGATGGAGTTGTCCGGGCAGCAGGCGAAGGTGGCTTCGTCGAAGGTGATGGTGTCTGCGGTCTGCTCACTGCGCTCCAGGGTCAGCAGGCAGGTGTCGTAGATGTCCGGGTCGTGCTTTTTCAGCTCTTCGAGGAAACGGCTGGCGCGGAACAGGAACATGCCGCTGTTCCAGAAGTAACCGCCGGCGTTGACGAACTCGGTGGCGCGCTTGACGTCGGGTTTTTCAACGAAGTGCGAGACGCGGCTCACACCTTCAGGCAGCAGCGCATCGTTGGTCGACTTGATGTAGCCGTAGCCGGTTTCCGGTTTGGTGGCCGGTACGCCGAACAGCACCATTTCGCCACGCTCGGCGGCCACGGTGGCCAGGGCCAGGGCGCGTTGCAGGGCTTTCTGGTCTTCGATCACGTGGTCGGCCGGCAGCACCAGCATCAGCTCGTCGCGACCTTCATTGACCAGCATCATCGCGGTCAGCGCCACGGCCGGCGCGGTGTTGCGCCCGAACGGTTCCATCAGGATGCGCTGGACTTCCAGTTTGCGATTGCTCAGTTGCTCGTTGACGATGAACCGGTGGTCTTTGTTGCAGACCACGATCGGCGTGTCCATGCCTTCGAACACCAGGCGCTCGAGGGTCTGCTGGAACAGGGTGTGTTCGCCGGTCAGGGCCAGGAACTGTTTAGGGAATTGCTTGCGCGAAAGCGGCCAAAGACGTGAGCCGCTACCACCTGACAAGATCACCGGAATCATGTTTGTTACTCCTACAAATCGAAATGGTTTTAGAGCTACTGCGTTCTGTCGTTTCACTCTCTTGTTATTGTTCCGTGCCCGAATGACACCCCGATTCAGGGTGGGAGCGGGCTTGCTCGCGAAAGCGGTGGTTCAGCCAACATCAATGTTGAATGTGCGACCGTATTCGCGAGCAGGCCCGCTCCCACAGGGGGACAACGTCAATCAGGCGAATTCATCAGCGGGTCGACGCCGGGCGTTTCACCCATACTGGCGACAGGCTGCTGCCACTGCCTGTGACGTACAGCACGGCCGCTTCGCCGCGTTCCAGGGCCACTGGCTTGAGGTCGCCGACTTTCTTGTCGCCTTCGAACAGCGCCAGGGTCACCTTCACTGGGTTGATTTCACGCTCGCCACGACCTTTGGCCGCTACGTTCGGCACCACTTCGGTCTTGCCATCGGCGGTCTTGAGGGTCAGTGCCTTGTCAGTGAGGTTCTGCACACGGACCAGGGATTTCTGCTTGTTCTTGAACGGTGGTTCTTCGATCAACTGAGGCTGGCCGCTGGCGTTGTTGACCAGGGTGTAATAGTGATCGGGGGCCAGTTTAACCGGAACGGTCTGGCTGCCGACCTTGGCGCTGTAGTCACCGCCAGGCATGAAGCTGAAGTCACTGCTGGCCAGCGGAGCCACGTCGCTCAAGTTGGTGCTGCCAACGGTGGCGCTGACTTCGGCGTTGCTGGCGTTGTAGACACGTACGAAGCTCGAGCCTTTTGGCGCGACTGGGCCGTACAGGGCCGAATCACCTGCAAAGGCCGACAGGGAAAGGGCGCTCATGCTGGCGACGAGGGCAATGGCCTTGAAGGAGCGAGCAGCGAGACGGCGAGGAGTAGTGTTGAAAGTCATGGTGGACCTCTCTTTCAGTTTTGCGCCCGGTCGGGCGTCTCGGATTGGGTGTTGGCGGCTACGTTTTGTTGACGTGCGCCGGCTTGTTTGAGCTCTGCGACCCACTGCGGGTCGGCGTCGCCGATTTCGTTGTTCACGGGCAGATAACGTTCAGGAAACTCCCAGATCAGCACCTGTGGCGGGCTGTTCTTGAAGGCGTCGCTCTTGAGGTAGCTGAGCATCGGCAGAATCGGGCCATGGCCGTCTTCGGCGTAGTTCACGACGTCGCTGTGCAGGGCTTGCTTGAGTGCACCGACGAAGTTCCAGTTGGGGTTGGCGCTGTAGCTGGTGCCGATCAGGGCCACAGGCACCTGGGCGTCGGCAAACAACGCGTCATCGCTGGCCGGCTGATCGTCGGCTTCGCGGGTGTTGCGCTTGACCAGTGGCTCCTGGGCAGGCATCAGGTTTTCGAACAATGGGTCCAGCGGCAGGAACTGGCGCAGGTCGCCCTTGTGGGTGATTTTTTCTGCAGGCGTGGTGATAAAGCGCTGCGGCTCACCGTTGAGCGGCGTCTTCTCGGCAATGGCTTTGGCCAGGTTCTCGGCGGCCACTTGCGCGCCTTCCGGGGTCCAGTGGGTGTCGGTGCGCAGGAACACTTGCTGGCCGTTCTGTTTGGCCTGTTGCAGCGGGCCGAGCAGGTCAGGGGCGATGATCTTGTCTGCCGCCACGCGAGCGTGGAAGTCCTGGTAGAGGTTGGTGTGAATGCTGGACGGCTTCACTTCACCCATGTGTTCTGGATACAGGCGCGCCTTGGCCGGCAGGATCGCCATCACCAGGGTGATGCCTTGTTCCTTGAGCTTCTGGCGTACGCCTTCGACCAGCGCGTAGTTGCCTTGCAGGTTCAAATCTTCATTGACGATCGGGTTGAACTCCTCGTCGCTGTACAGCCACTGGTCGCGGCCCAGGACCACGCCTTTGCGGCCTTCGTTGAACAGCTTGTAGTCCAGCGCCGCCCAGATGTTGGTACCCAGGCGCTTGATCGGGAACTCTTCGTCGTAGTGAGTTTCCACGGCCTTGGCCCAGCGACCGTTAAGCACGGTCGCGTCGGGGTTGGTGCTGAAGCCGAAGAAGCTGCGCATCGACCACATGCCCAGTGCTGTCAGGATCAGCATGAACAGTGCGATGTAAAAGATGCGTAATGAGCGGGTCATGTTCAGATCCCTCAGAACTGGAAGTAAAGGAACGGCGAGAAGCTTTGCGCCGAGAGTTTGAGAATCGAGGCGATGAACAACAGCAGCACCAGGGCGCGCATCGCGTAGCGTGACCAGTCCGCGGTCCAGTAGGCCGGTTGCACCTGGGCTTCGACGCCAACGGTGTAGCCAGGTTCATGGATATTCGTCGGATTTTCACCCGGCACGGCTTTGATCAGACCCGGTTGTGCAGTGGCCGGACCATCAGCCTCGGTGCTCACTTCAGGCTTGGTCTTGACCGGCGGACGATTGGTGTAGAAGTCCCGCAGGCCGAAGAAGGCGAGGGTGATGTAGGCCACCGCCAACGTAGCGATTTGCAGGCCAGTGAGATTGGCGCGGGTCAGTTCCGACAGCGACCAGTCGCCGAAGCTGAACATGGCGCCGTACATGCGACCGGCCACGTGCAGGTTCTCTGCGCGGAAAATCACCCAGCCCATGACCACCAGCAGGAACGTCAGCGCCCAGCGGATCGGGTTGATGCTGCGTGGCGTGGTGTTGATGCCCACGGCTTTTTCGATGGCCAGCCACATACCGTGCCAGGCACCCCAGATCACGTAGGTGATGTTCGCACCGTGCCACAGACCACCGAGCAGCATGGTCAGGAACAGGTTGCGGTAGGTCATCAGCGTGCCTTTGCGGTTACCGCCCAAGGTGATGTAGAGGTAGTCACGCAGCCAGGTGGACAGGCTGATGTGCCAGCGCCGCCAGAACTCGGTGATCGACTGGCTGATGTAGGGCTGCTTGAAGTTTTCCATGAAACGGAAACCCATCATCAGGCCCAGGCCGATGGCCATGTCGCTGTAGCCGGAGAAGTCGAAATACAGCTGTGCGGTGTAGGCCAGGGCGCCGAGCCAGGCGTCGCCCGTGGTCGGGTTCTGCAAGGCGAAGCAATGGTCGGCCACCACGGCGAGGGTATCGGCGATGAACACTTTCTTGATGAAGCCCTGCATGAAGCGCGTGCAGCCTTCGGAGAACTTGTCCAGGGTGTGGGTGCGGTTGTTGAACTGATCGGCCAGGTCGCGGAAACGCAACACGGGGCCGGCGATCAGGTGCGGGAAAATGGCCACGAACGCTGCGAAGTCGATCAGGTTGCGGGTCGCCGGGGTGTCACCGCGATAGACGTCGATGATGTAGCTGATGGACTCGAAGATGTAGAACGAGATCCCGATCGGCAACAGCACGTGGGTCAGGATGAACGGATTCAAACCGAAGCCGGTGATGATCGCGTTGAGGCTGTCCACGCCGAAGTTGGCGTACTTGAAGTAGCCCAGGATGCACAGGTCCACGCCCACGCCGAGCAACAGCCAGCGTTGGGCCGGTTTGGTGCGCACGCCAGCGGCGCCGACCTTCAGGCCGATCCAGTAGTTCCACAGGGTTACGCCGGCGAACAGTGCCAGGAAATCCACCCGCCACCAGGCATAGAACACATAGCTGGCGAGCAGCAGCAGCAGGTTGCGATAGCGTTGCCCGCTCAAGTAGTACAAGCCGAGAAAGATCGGCAAGAACAGAAACAGGAACACGTTGGATGAAAATACCATCCCGATCTCTCCATGTTGAATCAACAGTCAAGGGCCAGAGCCCCCCCAAACCCCCCCATGAAAACCGGGGGGCGTAACACAGTTCATGTCTGACACTGCCCTGTGGGAGCGGGCTTGCTCGCGAAGGCGGTGTATCAGTCGACATCATTGCTGGATGACAGACCGAATTCGCGAGCAAGCCCGCTCCCACAAGGTTCCCTGCCAGGCAGGGGATACGGCATCAGCTTCCTTTTTCACCTTTTTCCCACGAAGGGTCATACACCTTGGTCAAGTCCCCACCGAGGCGGAAAGTCTTGAACGGTTGCATTTCATGCTTGCGCTCCAGCACATCCGCGGGGCAGGTGTAGAGGCTGCAGAACGGTTCGAGCCAGGCGAATTTCGAATCGATCTTCAGATCCTTCATTTCCTGTTCGTCGCCGTTCTTCTCTTCGAAGATGTCCGGATCTTTCACCCCGGCCAGCACCCGGTCACCCAGTCGCTTGAGGGCACCGTTGTTTTCCTGGCGCAGGTCCACGCCGTTGACCTGGGCGAAACTGGCGATCATCGCCAGCGGCGGCAGGGCATAGTTGTGGTAGGACAGGGCCCGTTGCTTGCGCTTGAGCTCGTTGGGCAGGAAGCCCTCGGCGTCGACTTGATTGACACCGACCTTGTATTCCTTGACGGCCCAGTCGAACAGGTCGCGACGGTTGGTCGCCACAGAGGTGGCCATCACCGACCAGGCGGCCCAGTAGGAATGGTTGTTGGTCTTGTCCAGTGGCAGGTTGTCCCAGTCGCTGACCACCTGATCGGCCATCCGGCTGAACCAGCCTTCGATCAGTTGTGCCTGTTCCTGGTGATTGGCCAGTGGGCGGGACTCGGAGAACTTCAGGCGCACATAGGCCGAAGCCATGCTGCCCAAGGCCCATTTGCGCATGGACTTGCCGGTGTGGTTGAAGTCCTTGGACATCAAGGCGTCGGCCTTGGCCCAGGCAGTCAGCCAGTTCAGGGTGCATTCCAGTTGCTCGGGGCGACCGTCACGCATGAATTGCATCACTTGCTTGCTGACGCCGCGCTCGATCTTGGTGATGTCGGCGGTGCTGTCACGGAAGGCTTTTTCCGATTGCACGTTCAAGGTTGCACGGGCCTTGTCGGAGCCTTCGTACTTGCTGCGAAACTGCAAGGAGCCGGTATAGGGTGTTGGTGTCGCGTCGCAGCCTTGGGCCGCGTCGCCCGTCTTGACCTTTTCGATCGGTGCGAAGTAACCCTGTGGCGGGCGCAGCGGGGCTGCCGCCTGCGTGGCCCCGGCGAATATCGCCAGGGTCAGCAGGGACGGCGCCAGCAGCGTTTTCAACGTTCGGGTGCGCATGGTTCTAGTCATGAGACGAGACCTCATTGTCCGATTTGAGCCGTTTGTTCGGCTTGCGGAGATACGTTGCGTTTGCAGACTTTCGCCTCAACTTGCAGTGGCTCCTTACCGGCTTCAGGCCCCTGGACTTCTACAGCCAGCAGGGTCTGGGAAGCCCAGTCCTCATCAGTACGCAATTGGAAGGCGAAACGTCCGTCAGTTTCCGAGGTATCCGGTTTTTCGATCTTGATATCCTCGTGGCGCCCATTCATGTACCAGAGGGTGGCTTGCAAGGTTTTCACCGACGTATCGGCGAAGCGGATGTCGATCTGGTGACTGCCGTTACGCAGGTCCATATTCTTGCTATTGACCATCAATTCGTTCTTGCCAGGCTTGAGCGCAGTCTTGCTGCTCATCTGTGCCGGCTTGCCTTCGCAACCGTTGTTGTCCAGCAGCGCCATCATCTGGCGGTAGATGGTTTCCTGGTCCAGGCGATAGAGCGGCGAGAATTCCCAGATCAGGATCTTCGGTGGATTCTTCTGGAATTCTTCGCTGCCCAGGTACTGGATCATCGCGCCCTCCAGACCGCCGCCAGGGAAGGCAACGTTGAGGATGTCGGCGCCGATGGCTTCTTCCAGGAAGCCGGCGAAGTTGTAGTTCTTACCGCTGTGGCTGGTGCCCACGAGGGTGATCTGCGGGTTGCCGGAATCGCCGAACAGGTCGCCGTCGCCAGCCTCGCCTTTAGGCTCGGTGGTGAACTGGTCCATGTACTGGATCGCATAGCTGGTGCCGCACAGCTGCCCGGCCATGTTGTGCAGGGTGCCTGTCTTGCCCATGCGGCCGGACTTCTTGGTCTCGAACTCACGCTTGGGAATGTCGGCGAAGGCCGGGATGCGCTTGACGTTCTCGGCGACGATCTTGGCGGTGCGCTGGGCGCCGTACGGCGTCCAGTGCTGGTCGCCACGGAAGTAGAAGTCGTGGGCCGGCAGGGTGTCGGGCAGGCTTTCATTGGTCAGTGGCGACAGGTCCGGCACCACATAACCCATCTGGGCGAAACGACCGAGCATGGACTTGTAGTTGCCCAGGGCCTTTTCGTAGTCGAAAGCGGCTTTTTCCTGTGGATTGAGCTTGTTGCGGTTCACCAGGCCACGGGTCGGCTGGTAGACGAGTACCAGCTCGATGCCTTTTTCCTTGAACGCATCGTGCAGCTGCTGCATGCGCTTGTAGCCGGCCGGGGTGGTGTTGAATTCGGTACGCAGGTCTTCCTGGGTCCGGAACAGCCAGTCACCCTGGGCCTGCACCAGCGTGGTGAAGTTCTGCTGATAACGCGTGGTGTAGTTCTTCGCATCGTGGGCCGCTGGGCACAGGTTGCAGCACGGTTCGGCGGTGAAGGTCGGTGCCTTGGTTTCGTCGGCGCGCGCGCCGCTGGTAGCGGCGAGAATGCCGGCAGTCAGGGCGGACAGGCCCAGAAGTTTGATCATTTGTGGGTTCATAAAGGTCATCCTCAGTCCCGCAATTCGGTCTGGCGTTCGACAGGGTCGATCAGCACGGCTTTCTGCTGGCGCACCAGCAGGTCGAGAATTTCATCCTGGCGCTCGCCGAGGATTCCCGTGAAGCTGATGCCGCTGGATTTGGTCGGCGCGAGCATGGACACGCGGTACAGCTCAACGCTCAAGGGCGAGTCGATGGACAGCGGGCCGCTGCCGTTGGCAGCCAATTCACCACCGACCACGATCAGCGAGACTTGGGCATCGAACGGGTCGAGCTTGATGTCCCGGTCGGTGTCGGACAGGTCCTTGATGTGGCCGTAGACACCGGTCAGGCCGTTGGCCATGGAGACGTTTTCGTAGAGGCGGATGTTCACGCTGTTACGAATCCGGATGCCGTGGCGTTGGTTGCTGATCACTTTGTTGCCCCACAGCAGGTTGTCACCACTCTCATAGAGCGTGATGCCGTCGGTGTGGTTCTTGTAGATCTCGTTGTAGGCGATCAGGTTGTTCACGCTGTTACGGTCGATCACCAGGCCCGAGAGTTTGTTGTCGTAGCTGCGGTTGTTGAAAATGAAGCTGTCGTTGACCTCACGGGAAATAATGATCCCGTGCTTCTTCTTGGTCCCGTAGACGGTGTTGTCGGCGATGATCAGCCGATGGGAACGGTCGTGGGGGTCGATGCCGTAGACGATGTTGTCTTTGTAGGTGTTGCCCTTGACCACAAAGTCACGAGTCTCGTAGCAGTAGAAGCCGTACCACATGTCCGAGAACTCGGAACCGATGATCCAGCCGGTCGGTTCGGGGCGCTTGAGGACCTTGGCCATGTTCGGCGTGTACTGGGAAATACTCACCCCGTACGACTTACTGTTGGCGTAGCCGAAGCTGGCCATCTTGGTGTTGACGATGTAGGTCTCGGTACCGCCCCACGACAGCAGGAACGGACGGAATTCCTTGGGCGAGCGGAACGTGGCGGGGCCATTTTCCTTTTCGCGCCAGCCGGTGACCTTGGTGTCGCGGATGAACATCTGGCCATCGTTGACCAGGAACGCGCCGCCCTCCTGGGACAGGCGCAGTTCCTGGGTCTGTTTGTCGATTTCCAGGATGCCTTTCTGGCCGACCACGATCGGAATCCTCGCCAGGTAGATACCTGGCGAGGTTTCGATGACGTACTTGGGTACTTTCTTGGCCAGGTCCTTGAGGTTCATGTAGCCATCGTCGACGAAGATGGCCTGTGGGATACCGTGCTGACGCACCACCCACTCGGCCATCTTGTTGTCGCCGCCGATGAAGTCCTTCAAGGCGTTTTCCTGCATCATCCGGCGCACACTGACCTTGCCGGGCTTGGTCCGCACGATTTTCTTCGCGACCGCTTCGGCGGTGAAACCGGTGAGGTCGGGCAGGGTCGGCTTGGCCAGTTCCAGTGGTGCGGTCGGTGCGCTGCTGACGGTGTAGGTCTTGGCTTGTTGCAGACCTTTGACCACGTTGCCCGGCTTGACCACCGGTTCAACGTTGGCGAACGCCGGCGAGCCGGCCAGCAGCATCGCTGCGACCAACAGGCTGATCGAACCTTTCATCGCCTGGCTGTTCCTGAGGTAGCGGTTCATATCGGGCACTCCCATGGTCATTCGCATCAGAAGCGCCAGATCACGTCGACAAAGGCGCGATGCATGTACGAATCGACCTCTTTGCCGTAGGCGTCGCCTGGCTTGAACACCCCGCCACGAAAGCGCACCAGCGCCGACGGCTCATCGATGGACTGGCTCAGGGCGGCTGGCAACAGGCCTTGCTTGAAGTACTTGGTGACCACCAGGTCGACTTCCTGGCCCAGGTCCTTGTTACCGTCACGCAGCGGCAGGGACGAGGTAGACAGAATTGCGCCGGTCACGTCGTCGGTGTTGTTCTCCACGGCATTGATGCCGTTGCTACCCACCGGCTTGTTGCCGTCCACACGCCAGAACTTGTGGTACACCAGGCTGGCGTCATATTCGTCACGCAACTGCCAGGAACCGAACAGGCTGGCGCTTTGGGTGTTGGCCATTTCGCCGCGGAAAGCCTCGCCGAAACGGTGGACCCGCGAGCGGGTGCCGGTGTAGTTCGAGCGGTTGCTTTGCAGGCCGTTCTGTTCGTAGTCCTCGCTGGCGCGGGCATAGGCCGCGCCGACTTGCCATTGCGGGTCGAGGCGCAGGCGGATACCCAGGTCAGTGGCCCAGCCGTCGACGTCGTCACTGCGCTTGGCTTCTGTCGGGCGCGTGCCGTCGGCGTTGAGCGGGTTGGCAGTGTTGCGGTCGCCGGTCATGCCGGTCAGGCTCGCCCAGTAATTGACGGTGTTGGTGTTGCGCCAGTTGTAGGCGTCGCTGTTGGCTTCCAGGCCCAGCCAGGAGATGTCGCCGTTCTGGGTCTTGTCCAGGGTGTCGGTGGCTTCGCCCGGGGTCGGGTAATCGAGGCTGCCATTGTCATGGGAGTGGTGGGCACGGATACCGGCCCATTGGCCGGGCATCCACTGGTAACCCACGTCACCGTAGACGTGCAGGCGATCCTTGTCCTGGGGCGACAGCTCCTTGAGGTCAGTGCGGTATTCGCTGAAGCGTTCGGCGACACCCAGATTGGCGCGCAGCAACGTGGTGTCGAAGGTCCAGTTCAGGGCTTCGATGTTGGTGTCGCGCCATTGGCCGTCGTCGTTGCGCAGGCGCTGGCGACCGAACTTCAACTGCTCGCCCGGATAAGGGGTCAGGCCCCGATAGCCAATCCAGAATTCGCGCATGGCCAGGTAGCTTTTCTTGGCTTCGCGATCGCCGCTGTCGGTTTGCTGGGTCGCGTCATCGGACTGTTGCAGCGTATCGGTCTCGATGATGTCGGTAGACGTCACGGCCTGGGCCATGGCGTAGGCGCTCCAGGCACCGCGTTCGCCATAGATCCATGGGCGCACGTCCAGGCCGATACCGTTGACGTCGCCACCGCTCTGGGTACCGAGGTCACGGTCGTCTTCGGACTGGCCGGTGATTTTCACTTCCAGGCCGAAGTTCTTGTCATCGGTCAGGGCCGCCAGGGTCGGACAGGACCACAACAGGGCAAACGACAGGCCAATACCGGCCTGAACAAAAGGATTGAGCTTCAAAGGCTTCATAGAGGTTCCTCGCCGTCATCTTCTTTTAGGGCTTGCAGTTCCAGCGTATCGGGGCTCATGGCGCCGCGAATGGCCTGCTCTTGTTTTAGCAGGCGCTGGGCTTGTGCGAGCTGCTCCGGCGGTAATTGGGCTTCGAGGGTCTGGGCCAGTTCAGTGGCTTGCGGGGTGTTCTGGGCCTTGGCCAACTGGCTGAACACATATGCGTTGAGCGGGTTGGGCTTGGTGCCCTTGCCCTGGGAGAACAACTGGGCAATGGCAAAGTCGGCGCTGTTCTGGCCGTTGCGCGCGGCCTTGAGCAGATGGTCCAGGGCCTTTTGCGAGTACACCTGGCCCAGGTAACCGCGGCGATAGATCTGGCCGAGGTAGTAATCGGCGGCCACTTCGCGGCCAACGGCTTTCTGGAAATGCGCCTCGGCGGCCTTGGCGTCAGCCGGAACCCACTTGCCTTCGTAGTACAGCTTGCCCAGCAGCAGCTCGGCACGAGGCTGGTCGGCGGCACGGCCGTTTTCCAGGTATTGCATCATCTTGTCGACGTCGCCCAGTTCGGGGAAGTCGTAGAGAATCTGCGCCAGGCTGACCCAGGCAGCGGGGTAGGCAGGGGCGATTTCTTCGAGCAGCGACTGGGCGGTTTTTTCGTCGGTCTTGCCCAGGCTGGCATCGGCCAGGACTCGGGCGACGCTGTCCACGCGTTGGGCGGATACCACGCCAGCGCGGTGACCGGCTTGCAT
>NZ_CP035088.1:0-145000 GCF_004786035.1 Pseudomonas viciae | reverse complement strand
CCATCCTCTAAACGACTTCATCTATATAGAAGGAAGACTCAAAGGATCCCGGCCTCCCTGAAAGCCGTCACCGTAGCCTCATCCACTCCCAATACCCGCTGCAGCACCTCCAGCGTGTGCTCTCCCAATAAAGGAGGCGCGCTGCGATACTCCACCGGCGTCTCGGACAGCCGAATCGGGTTGGCCACCTGCGGTACTTTACCCGCCAGCGCGTGAGGCAATTCCATCGCCAGCCCACGAGCCTGCACCTGGGGGTCAGCAAACACCTGCGCCAGATCGTTGATTGGCCCACAAGGCACACCGGCCTGCTCCAACTGAGCCACCCACTCGGCAGTAGTCTTGAAGACCGTCGCCTGGCGAATCAAAGGAATCAATACCGCCCTGTTCGCCACCCGCAGTTTGTTTGTCGCGAAACGAGGATCATCAGCCCATTGCGGCTGACCGGCCACCTCGGCAAATTTTCGGAACTGGCCGTCATTCCCCACGGTAAGGATGAAGTCACCGTCAGCCGTAGGGAAATCCTGGTAGGGCACGATGTTCGGATGGGCGTTACCTAATCGTTTCGGCGCAGCACCCGTGGTCAGGTAGTTCATTGCCTGGTTGGCCAGGCAAGCCACCTGAACATCCAGCAAGGCCATATCGATATGCTGCCCACCGCCTGCGTGCTCGCGGTGAGCCAGCGCCGCCAGAATGGCAACAGTCGAATAAACACCCGTCAGAATATCCGTGAGCGCGACCCCGACTTTCACCGGCCCCGCCCCCTCATCACCTTCAGGGCGCCCCGTAAGGCTCATCAAGCCTCCCAGCCCCTGAATCATGAAGTCATACCCGGCGCGCTTGGCATAAGGACCAGTCTGGCCGAACCCGGTAATCGAGCAATAGATCAATTGCGGGTTGGCCGCCTTCAGCGAGTCGTAGTCCAGACCATAAGCCGCCAACCCACCCACCTTGAAGTTCTCGATCAGGATGTCGGACTTGGCCGCCAGTTCCCGCACCAGCTTCTGCCCCTCGGGACGAGTGAAATCGATGGTTACCGATTGCTTGTTGCGATTGGCCGACAAGTAATACGCCGCCTCGGTCGTATTCTCGCCATAGGCATCCTTTAGGAAGGGCGGCCCCCAGGCGCGCGTATCGTCACCATTGCCCGGACGCTCGACCTTGATAACCTCAGCCCCCAGGTCAGCCAGGATCTGTCCGGCCCAAGGCCCAGCCAGCACCCTCGATAAATCCAATACCCGCAGGTGCGAAAGCGCGCCCATACCGTCCTCCTATTAATAGAACGCCTGGATGCCGGTTTGCGCACGCCCAAGAATGAGGGCATGAACGTCGTGCGTGCCTTCGTAGGTGTTCACCACCTCAAGGTTCACCAGATGACGGGCGATGCCGAACTCATCGGAGATACCGTTGCCGCCCAACATGTCCCGTGCCATGCGAGCGATATCCAGAGACTTGCCGCAGGAGTTGCGCTTCATGATCGAAGTGATTTCAACCGCAGCCGTACCCTCATCTTTCATACGCCCCAGACGCAGACATCCTTGTAGGGCAAGAGTGATTTCGGTCTGCATGTCGGCCAGCTTCTTCTGGATCAACTGATTGGCGGCCAGAGGGCGACCGAACTGCTGCCGGTCCAACGTATATTGGCGAGCGGTGTGCCAGCAAAACTCGGCGGCACCCAAGGCACCCCAGGAGATGCCGTAGCGCGCCGAATTCAGACAAGTGAACGGCCCCTTCAGACCCCGGACATCCGGGAAGATGTTCTCTTCCGGAACGAACACGTTGTCCATGACGATCTCGCCGGTGATCGACGCACGCAGGCCGACCTTGCCATGAATGGCCGGTGCGCTCAGACCTTTCCAGCCTTTCTCGAGCACAAAGCCGCGGATATCCCCCGCGTCGTCCTTGCCCCAGACAACAAATACGTCGGCGATAGGGCTGTTGGTGATCCACATCTTGCTGCCCGTCAGGCTGTAGCCGCCCTCCACCTTGCGCGCACGAGTAATCATCGCCCCCGGGTCGGAACCATGGTTCGGCTCTGTCAGACCGAAGCAACCGATCCATTCACCGGAAGCCAGCTTGGGCAGGTACTTTTGCTTTTGGGCCTCGGTGCCGAATTCATTGATCGGCACCATGACCAGCGAGGACTGCACACTCATCATTGAGCGATAGCCGGAATCGACGCGCTCCACTTCGCGGGCGATCAGGCCATAGCTGACGTAGTTCAGCCCACTGCCACCGTATTGTTCGGGAATGGTTGCGCCCAGCAGCCCCACTTCCCCCATTTCACGGAAGATCGCCGGGTCGGTTTTCTCATGACGGAACGCTTCCAGCACTCGCGGCGCGAGCTTCTGTTGGGCGAACTGCTCAGCAGTGTCGCGAATCATGCGTTCTTCTTCGGTGAGCTGCTGGTCCAGCAACAATGGATCGATCCAGTTGAAGCTCGCTTTACCGGCCATGAAAGAGTCCTCGCCAACTAAATGAAAAATCGTGGATTGATCCTAGGCGCGGTTTCCTACGAGGGCAAACGAGGATTCCGCATAGTCTTGTGCTAATTTCTCACTCCGTAAACGTCATGAACCCTGTTTATGTCGATCTTGAGTGAGGCTTTCGTATATGCGCCGCAAAATCCCCAGCACCACCGCCCTAATCAGTTTTGAAGCTGCGGCACGTCACGAGAGCTTCACCAAAGCGGCGCAAGAGCTTTCTCTGACGCAAGGGGCTATTTGCCGACAGATTGCCAGCCTGGAAGAATTCCTCAGCGTGGAGTTGTTCCGACGCTCACGACGCGGGGTCAAACTGACCGAAGCAGGTCTTTCCTACAGCCGCCGGGTTGCCACCCAACTGGACGCTGTGGAGCGCGATACCCTTTCGGTGATGGGACACACCGGCGCGAACGTCATCGAGCTGGCGGTGGTACCCACGTTTGGCACCCAATGGCTATTACCGCGCCTCAAGGACTTCCAACAACAGCATCCGGAAGTCACCGTCAACTTGACCAACCGCACGCGACCCTTCCTCTTTGCGGACACGGAGTTTGACGCAGCCATCTATTTCGGCGATGCGGACTGGCCTGGTACCGAGTCCCACAAACTGATGGGCGAAAATCCGATGCCGGTATGCAGCCCTACCTTACTGGGCGGCAAGCAGAGCCTGACACCGGAGGCCATCGCCGAATTGCCCTTGCTCCAGCAGACCACTCGCCCGTATGCCTGGCGCCAGTGGTTCAACTCACAGAGCCTGAACATTGCCCGAGACCTGACAGGCCCGCGTTATGAACTATTCTCCATGCTTGCCCAGGCAGCCATGCACGATATGGGAGTTGCGTTGATCCCACCCTTTTTGATCCAGCGTGAACTGGCAGAGAAACGACTGGTCGTTGCCAACCGGAATGCACTGTCGAGTATCAAGGCCTATTACCTGATGATTCCTGAACGAAAGGTCGAATCTGCATCTCTTCGGGCTTTTCGCGATTGGCTTGTACAACAAGCAACGAGCTATCAGCTTGATTAATAAAGAAAAAACTGTAAACACCTTAGGTAGTCAACTAACAAAAGTCGCTACAGATATAAGTTTATGTCGCATTCAGTCAGTCTGCTATGAAGTCAGTCCAGTAGTCTCTGAAGCGTTTAAATACATGGCTTTGAGCCATATCGCGCAGCGCATCAGGGCTTATTCATCTGGCCGATGGGAAAATTGGTCAATTCGGGCCTAAATCCTTGAAACGTACGGCCTACACGGGGTTCCGATCAACAATTGCGACATTCGGTCACAGGGTGACTTGTAGTTAATTTTCCGTCACCAGTCATAATCCCTTGAAGGGCTGAATTTTCGCCTGCAAAATGCCGCGCCCCGCCTGATTCGGCGGGATCGTGCTGATCGGCCGCCCCAGCCGCACCATCCGAAGTGCCTGGGTTTACTCAATAAGATCACGCAGGAGATTTGACGTGCACATTGGTGTTCCCCTCGAAACCCAAACGGGTGAAACACGGGTTGCTGCAACCCCGGAAACCATCAAGAAGCTGATCGGCCAAGGTCATAAAGTCACTGTTCAAAGCGGTGCCGGCATCAAGGCCAGCGTTATCGACAGTGCTTATGAAGCCGCGGGTGCAACCATTGGCAGTGCCAATGATGCGTTCGGGGCCGAACTGATTCTCAAGGTGGTCGCCCCCAGCGACAGCGAACTGACGTTGATCAAGAGCGGCACCGTTCTGGTGGGCATGCTCAATCCGTTCAACAACGAAACCATCGCCAAGCTGGCCGAACGCGGTATTACCGCTTTCGCCCTGGAGGCTGCGCCACGTACCTCCCGCGCCCAGAGCCTGGATGTGCTGTCGTCTCAAGCGAACATTGCCGGCTACAAAGCCGTGCTGCTGGCCGCTCACCACTATCCACGCTTCATGCCGATGCTGATGACCGCTGCAGGCACTGTGAAAGCGGCACGCGTGCTGATTCTCGGCGCCGGCGTGGCCGGGCTGCAGGCAATTGCCACGGCCAAGCGCCTGGGCGCGGTAATCGAGGCGTCGGATGTACGACCTGCGGTGAAGGAGCAAATCGAATCCCTCGGCGCCAAGTTCGTCGACGTGCCCTACGAAACTGACGAAGAGCGCGAGTGCGCTGTCGGTGTCGGCGGATACGCCCGCCCGATGCCAGCCAGTTGGATGCAACGCCAGGCCCAGGCCGTGCACGAGCGCGCCAAACAGGCCGACATCGTCATCACCACGGCGTTGATTCCGGGCCGCAAGGCGCCAACCTTGCTGAGTGCCGAAACCGTGGCGCAGATGAAACCCGGCTCGGTGGTCATCGACCTGGCAGCGGCTCAGGGCGGCAACTGCCCGCTGACTGTGGCTGATCAGGTGGTGGTCGAGAATGGCGTGACCATCTGCGGCCCGACCAACCTGGCTGGCGAAGTCGCGGCCGATGCTTCGGCGCTGTACGCCCGCAACCTGCTGGACTTCCTGAAGCTGGTCTTCACCAAGGAAGGTCAGTTCGACGTGAACCTGGAAGACGACATCGTCGCCGCGTGCCTGATGTGCCGCGACGGCCAGGTCATCCGCAAAAACGCCTAAGCAGGGATTCAGACAATGGAAGAGCTTATCTCCCCCGGTATCTACAACCTGATCATCTTCGTGCTGGCGATTTATGTCGGTTACCACGTGGTCTGGAACGTTACACCCGCACTGCACACACCGTTGATGGCGGTGACCAACGCCATTTCGGCGATCGTGATCGTTGGCGCCATGCTCGCCGCCGCGCTGACCGTGACCCCTTTGGGCAAGACCATGGGCACCCTCGCCGTGGCCCTGGCGGCAGTGAACGTGTTCGGTGGCTTCCTGGTGACGCGCCGCATGCTCGAGATGTTCAAGAAAAAAGCCCCGAAAGCCGTAAAAGAAGAGGCGCCCAAGTAATGAGCATGAACCTGGTAACGACGCTCTACCTGATCGCGTCGATCTGTTTCATCCAGGCCCTCAAAGGCCTGTCGCACCCCACCACCTCGCGACGCGGCAACCTGTTCGGCATGCTCGGCATGGCGCTGGCGGTGCTCACCACTGTGGGCCTCATCTATAAGCTCGGCGCTGAGCTGGCCACTGCCGGCATCGGCTACGTCATCGTCGGCCTGCTGGTTGGCGGCACCGCCGGTTCGATCATGGCCAAGCGTGTCGAGATGACCAAGATGCCGGAGCTGGTGGCGTTCATGCACAGCATGATCGGCCTGGCCGCAGTGTTTATCGCTATTGCCGCCGTCGTCGAGCCGCAGTCCCTGGGCATCGTCAAGCAGTTGGGCGATGCGATTCCGGCCGGTAACCGACTGGAGCTGTTCCTCGGCGCAGCCATTGGTGCAATTACCTTCTCCGGTTCGGTGATCGCCTTTGGCAAACTGTCGGGCAAGTACAAGTTCCGCCTGTTCCAAGGCGCACCGGTACAGTTTGGCGGCCAGCACAAGCTCAACCTGATCCTCGGCCTTGCAACACTGGGCCTGGGCCTGACCTTCATGTTCACCGGCAATCTCGGCGCGTTCGCCTTGATGCTGGCCCTGGCGTTCGTACTGGGCGTGTTGATCATCATCCCGATCGGCGGTGCGGACATGCCGGTGGTCGTCTCGATGCTCAACAGCTATTCCGGTTGGGCCGCAGCGGGTATCGGCTTCTCGCTGAACAACTCGATGCTGATCATTGCCGGTTCGTTGGTGGGTTCGAGCGGTGCGATCCTCTCGTACATCATGTGCAAGGCCATGAACCGGTCGTTCTTCAACGTATTGCTCGGCGGTTTCGGCAACACAGCGGATGCTGCTGGCCCGGCAGGCTCCAAAGAAGCGCGACCGGTGAAATCCGGTTCGGCCGACGACGCGACCTTCCTGCTGACCAACGCCGACACCGTGATCATCGTGCCGGGCTACGGCCTGGCGGTAGCACGGGCGCAGCACGCGCTGAAAGAGCTGACCGAGAAGCTGACCCACCACGGCGTGACCGTTAAATACGCGATCCACCCGGTGGCCGGTCGCATGCCCGGACACATGAACGTGCTGCTGGCCGAGGCCGAAGTGCCTTACGATCAGGTGTTCGAGATGGAAGACATCAACTCCGAGTTCGGCCAGGCCGACGTGGTGCTGGTGCTCGGCGCCAACGACGTGGTGAACCCGGCGGCGAAGAACGATCCGAAGTCGCCGATTGCCGGCATGCCGATCCTCGAAGCGTTCAAGGCCAAGACCATCATCGTCAACAAGCGCTCGATGGCCAGCGGTTACGCCGGCCTGGACAACGAACTGTTCTATCTCGACAAGACCATGATGGTGTTCGGCGACGCCAAGAAGGTCATCGAAGACATGGTCAAAGCAGTGGAATAAAGCTCACTGCGTCACCACTAGCGCCCCGACTTGTCGGGGCGTTTTGATTTGTATCAAGGCCGAACGTTACCGATCCGGTAATAATGTTTTGCCTGAAACGCCCGTAATAGACGCCTAAAATGCGACTTTTGTAGCGGGTCGGGCACGGCGCGAATTCACTAGACTGCGCATCTTGCTTCCAGCCCGAGATAATCCTCCATGTACCGTGATCGCATCCGCTTGCCCTCTTTGTTGAATAAAGTGATGAGCGCTGCCGAAGCAGCCTTGTTGATTCAGGACGGCATGACCGTCGGCATGAGCGGTTTTACCCGCGCCGGAGAAGCAAAAGCAGTGCCCCACGCCCTGGCCGAGCGCGCCAAGGTCACCCCCATGAAAATCAGCCTGATGACCGGGGCGAGCCTGGGTAATGACTTGGATAAAGAGCTCACCGAAGCGGGTGTGCTGGCGCGACGCATGCCTTTCCAGGTCGACAGCACACTACGCAAGGCGATCAACGCAGGCGAGGTGATGTTCATCGACCAGCACCTCTCGGAAACCGTCGAACAACTGCGCAATGCCCAGCTCAAGCTGCCGGACATTGCGGTGATCGAAGCGGTGGCCATTACCGAGCAGGGGCACATCGTGCCGACCACCTCGGTGGGTAACTCGGCCAGTTTTGCCATCTTCGCCAGACAAGTGATCGTTGAAATCAACCTGGCGCACAATCCGAACCTGGAAGGGCTGCACGACATCTATATCCCGACCTATCGCCCGACCCGTACGCCGATTCCCCTGATAAAGGTCGACGACCGTATTGGCAGTTCCGCGATTCCGATTCCACCGGAAAAAATAGCCGCTATTGTCATTACCAACCAAGCCGATTCGCCTTCGACAGTTTTGCCACCGGACAGCGATACCCAGGCTATCGCTGATCATTTAATCGATTTCTTCAAGCAGGAAGTCGCGGCCGGACGCATGACCAACAAGCTCGGACCGTTACAGGCCGGTATCGGTAATATCGCCAACGCCGTGATGTGCGGGTTGATCGACTCCCCCTTCGAAGACCTGACCATGTACTCCGAAGTGCTGCAGGATTCTACGTTCGATCTGATCGACGCCGGCAAACTGAGCTTTGCCTCGGGCAGCTCCATCACACTGTCGGCTCGACGCAATGCCGACGTCTTCGGAAATCTGGAAAGGTATAAGGATAAATTGGTCCTGCGCCCGCAGGAGATTTCCAACCATCCGGAGGTGGTACGCCGCCTGGGCATCATTGCCATCAATACAGCGCTGGAGTTCGACCTGTACGGCAACGTCAACTCCACCCATGTCTGCGGCACGCGGATGATGAACGGTATCGGCGGCTCAGGGGATTTCGCCCGAAATGCACACTTGGCAATTTTCGTCACCAAGTCGATCGCCAAGGGCGGCGCGATTTCCAGTGTTGTGCCGATGGTCAGCCATGTGGACCACACAGAGCATGATGTCGACATCCTGGTGACCGAGATCGGCCTGGCTGACCTGCGGGGCCTGGCGCCACGGGAGCGGGCACGAGTGGTCATCGATAACTGCGTGCACCCGTCCTACCGCCAGGCATTGAATGATTACTTTGAAGCAGCATGCGCCTTGGGGGGGCATACACCGCACATCTTGCGCGATGCACTGAGTTGGCACCTGAACCTGGAAGAAACCGGGTGCATGTTGGCGGTTTGATACAACTGGATCACCGCGACAGCAAATACAGTTTTGCTGGGCTCTGCCATTCGTGGCAAACGCGACAAAAACTGTACTGCTGTACCGGTGTTTTCTTACAGTCTTTTCCCACAAAACACACTCCGATCGCCGATATTGCACCAATTTAGTGCCGACAGGTACAGTTGCCTCAATATCGACCAGTACACCACTCTTTAACAGTTAACTGGTCTCTCACAATACAGGTGAACTGTATCTAGAGAGACTGGCCAAACGAGAGGAATATGGGCACCAGTTAAACCACTACCTAATCCCGCCATAAGCGGAAGGATGTCAACCATGGAACGTACACTCAGTTCCGAGCTGTTTTTCGAAGACAAAGCTGCAAAAAACCAGGCTTCCCTGCCTCTTCGCGTTATCGCTAACCTGATGTTGTGGCAGCGCCGCATCGCCAGCCGCCACCAACTGGCCCGTCTGGATTCGCGCCTGCTGGCTGACGCCGGTATCAGCGAAGCACAACGCTACGAAGAGCTGAGCAAGCCGTTCTGGCGCTAATTTAGCGTCGCTGGCCCTGACCCACCGGGTCCACCGCCAGCATCGAATTGAACAAACAAAACCCGTCGTGGGAAACCACGGCGGGTTTTGTCGTTTCCGGGTTTGATTTTCATGTCAACACCACGAAAAAACAGTTTTAAACATATTAAAAATTAACCAGTACAGTTTTACTGGCACCGCGATAAAATCGTCAGCGGCCATCCCAAGGCTGTCAGCCGACGCGTTCTGACCTAATATCGAACCGAACGTGGCGAAGCGAGTCGAGCATGCGTCTCCTCTCCAGCTACACGCACCGGCCTTTCTTATTGTTAAGGAGTTTCATCATGATCCGTCTTCGTCTGCTCAGCGCTGCCGCCCTGCTGGCCGTAACCGCCCATTCCAATGCCAGCAGCTTTATCGTCACCACCGACTCCATCGTGGGTGCACTCAAGGCCACGTCCGACGTCACCTCCGATGCAACCTCATCGCTGCGCGATAACAAAATCGTTCAGGCCGCCCGCGACGACGCAGCCAGCTTCGTGGCCAGTGAAGGCGCAATCCGGGGTGTGAAACTGGAAAGCGCCCTGGATTACATCCGCCAGCAAGCGCCGCAGTTGACTGCCACCGATGCGCAGCTGGCCCAGGCCATTCTGGTGATCTGATCCAACATGAAACATCGGCCCGCCAATCGTGTTCCGATGTTTCAACACTGGCTCTGGACCGGGAGTTTGCGCTAGCCTTCGGACTCGCCATCAACCGTCGAGTCTTATGCGTTTCTACTCAAATCTGGTCATCGCATTTTTCTTTAGCGCTTTCTGCTGGTCCGTTCCGGCCCATGCCTTCGATGTGTCCACTCAACAAGTGGTGGTCAGCGGCTATGCCTCAAGCATGGTGACCTCCGCGCCCTTCGACCATAAACTGATCGTCGCCGCTCACGATGACGCTGCGGCATTCATCGCCAGTGACGGGCAACTGCGAGGGGCACAACTGGAATCGGCCCTGGATTACCTGCGCCGGACCCAGCCAAAACTTCGCGCCAGCGACCTTGAACTGGCACAAGCAATTCTCGTCCAATAGTTATCTTTATTCTCCGGAGTCGTTCCATGCGTAGCCCGCTGATTGCTGCCACCCTAGGCCTGCTGTTGTTGGCCGATGTGGCCCAGGCACATACCCTGGTAGCCACCAGTAACATCATCGTTCGCGCTTCCCAGCGCACGATCGATTTCACGTCCGACACCACGACGTCCATCCGCGACTCGAAAATCGTTCGTGAAGCTCATGACGATGCGGCCAGTTTTGTCGCCAGTAACGGTGAAATTCGTGGTGCTCATCTCGAGGCCGCCTTCGACACCTTGCGCACTCGCGTGCCAGAAGCCCGCGATGCCAGTGACCAGGTTCTCGCCGAAGCCATCCTCGCATTGTGAGGCGGTTCGCCGCCTGGCTGGCGGCCGGGGTCTTGTTGCTCACGGGCAGCATGGCCCAGGCCGGCCTGCAACTGCACCTCAATGGCGACGGCTTGAGCCCGGCGCAACAGCAGGCCAGCCAGGCACTGCTCGATGAAGCCATGCGGGCCCTGCCGCCGCGTTTCATCGAGCGACTGGACCGACGCATCGATGTCGGCTGGACCGACCAGATGCCCGCCAACGCCTACGGCCAGGCCTCGCTGGTGTCGCAGTTGGACCTCAATAGCAATCTACTCGACAGCCTCACCGACGGCAGCGCCGCCACGCAAAAGACCCAACGCCCCCATGGCACAGTGCGGCGAGAAATGCTCGCCACGGTCCTGCATGAACTGACCCACATCTATGACCGCTCGCGTTTATGGCCGGATGCCGAGCGCACGCTGATCCAGCGTTGCACCCGACGTAACAGCAGTGCCGGGATAATCGGCCTTCCGGATGAATGCCGAGGCCAGAACGACCGCCGCTTCACCCTCAGCGATGATCCACGCTTGCTGGATCTCGCCGGTTGGCCGCAATACGTCGGCCGTCGCGGAGAGCGGGAACAGCATAACCGCCAGGTCGCCCGCAGCCCCGACCTCTACGAGACGAGCAGCCCCAAGGAGTTTGTCGCGGTCAACATGGAGTACTTTCTCCTCGACCCGAGCTACGCCTGCCGACGGCCCGCACTGTATCGTTATTACCAGGAACACTTCGGGTGGGCGCCCGCCGCCAAGGACACCTGCGCCAAATCCTTCGCCTTCCTCAATGCCGGCAACGATTTCGCCAAGACACCACTGGGCAAGGTCGACCCCGAGCGGGTCTATGCCGTCGATTACCTGCTGGCCGAAGCCAACCAGAACTGGGTCAGCCGCTGGGGCCACAGCATGCTCCGGCTGGTGATCTGCGCGCCGGGCCGCCCCCGTGGCCCGGACTGCCGCCTGGATCTGGATCAACACTTGGTGCTGTCGTATCGCGCCTTCGTGGGTGATGTGCAGTTGTCCAGTTGGGATGGGCTGGTGGGCAAATACCCATCGCGCCTGTTCGTACTGCCGCTGGCCCAAGTGATCGATGAATACACCAAGACCGAACTGCGCAGCCTGGCGTCAGTGCCGCTGAATCTGTCGCGCACCGAGATCGAGGAAACGGTCGAGCACGCCGCTGAAATGCACTGGAGCTATGACGGCAACTACTACTTCCTGTCGAATAACTGCGCGGTGGAAAGCCTGAAGCTGTTGCGCAGCGGTAGTAATAACGCGCAGTTCAAGGGCCTGGACAGCATCATGCCCAACGGCTTGCTGGAAGTGCTCAAGGGGCGGGGCCTGGCCGATACCAGCGTGCTCGATGACCCCAAGGAAGCCTTGCGCCTGGGCTACCGCTTCGATTCGTTCCGCGAGCGCTATCAAGCGATGTTTGACGTGCTGAAGAAGTATTTGCCCATCAAGCAACAAACCGTAGAAGACTGGCTGGCCCTGGACGCCGCCGAACGTCGCGCCTGGTTCGAAAAGGCCGACCTGCGTACCAGCGCCGCGTTGTTGCTGCTGGAGCAGGCCAGTTATCGTCGACAATTGTTGCTGGCCCAGGATGAAGTCAAACAGCGCTACCTGGGTGCCCGTGAATTGCAGAACGGCGGCATGGAAAGAGCCAACGCAACGCTGCAGCAGATCCTCGCCAACAGCGGCTTCCTGAGCCGCCCCGCCGAATTGCTCGGCAGCAGCGGCTATGGGTTGCCACAGCCCAGCGAGTGGCAGCGACTGGAATCGGAAAGCAGCCTGCGTCAGAAACAGCTGCAAACGCTGACAGGCGATCTGGATAAGGAAGTCAGGGCTCTACTTGAACCCAGCCGCGCCGCTGAAATTGCCGCGAGTGAGGCCAACGTCAAAGCGATTGGCGAGCATCTGCGCAAACTGCACAAGGCCGGCGGAGGGTTGGAGTTGCCTTGACCGTTCGGTGCCAGGCGTTACCTCTCTTAGCTGACTGGCACTACTTTGCCCCTTCAGATATTTCTTACCTTAAGGATCTCTAGGAAGAAAACGGAAGAATAAAAAAATCGTCGACAAGTCGGGCGTAGCTTTTTACACCACCATCGTTGCCAGCTTCGACCTGATCGAACTGAGTTCATTGCTGGCGAACCGAGTGCTGGATAAAGGTCGATCCCGCCAGTTTCTGTCGCGATCGACTTTACCGGTGATCCTGCAATCTACCGCTTCTGGGATGCCACGCTCGGGGTCCGCTTCACCATTGGAAATGGCCAAGCGAGCGATTGAAGTCGAGCTTCGTGAGGAAACAATCTTCCTTGCGAACTACGATCAGGTCGTTCAGGCGGTCAACGAAGCTTACGACGTGCGTGGTAGTGATCTGACCCTCGTAATGATGTGCCTGACGAACAATGGGACCGTTTCGAATAATCGTCATAAGCAATACCAATATTCAGTTCCGACTGAGGTATTTGATTACATCGAGCAAGCGACACAGTCTTTGCTCAGGGAGCAGCAAACGGAAAAGCGACGGCTCCCGCAAACTCTGCTTTACCACCAGCACGAAACGCCCCCCAACACATCACACAACTGAGCCGCACCAATGCCCCGCTGCCCCGGATCAAACGCCAGCGCCCTTCGCAGCGCCGGCCAGCAGCGCTTGGGCAGGTTGCGCAGCGCCTTGAGTTCAAGCGCCAAGCGCGCATCGCGTGCTTGGGTTGAAGGTAAACGCCGGAACGGGTGCTTGCCGCTCGCCAGTTCATACAGCACGCAAGCCACACCATAGACATCGGCACTCGCGGACAGAGGCGCACCTTCGAGCAACTCAGGGGCGGCGTAGCCAGGGGTCCAGGCGTTGAGCTGTTTGCGGTTCAGATTGGGCAGGTTCTTCAAAGGCCCATCCTGTGCCAGACCCAAGCCAAAATCGAACAGACGCACACCCTCTTCGCCCAGCATGACATTGCTGGGCTTGATGTCGCCGTGCAGCACGCCCCTACCATGGGCATACGCCAGGGCGTCGAGCAGCGGCACCGCGATAGCCTTCAGCTCCTGCCAGGGTAACCCGAGGGGTCGTTCGCAGAGCAGCTTGTCCAGCGTCAGCCCGTGCATCAGCTCCATGGTGATGAAAGCCCGCCGATGGGTAGCGTCTACTTCGAAGGTGTAGGGGCGCAGCACGTTCGGGTGATGCAATCGCCGCGTGAGGGCGAATTCACTGTAGAGCAACGCGCTGGCGTCGGGTGACTCGTCGAATACCTCACTGAGCATTTTCAACGCGATATACGGATCGGGATCGCCGTATTGTTCATGCAGCAGATCCCGAGCACGGTAAACAATCCCCATGCCACCGGCCCCGAGCAAGCGTTCGAGGCGGTAGCGACCGGCGAGTATTTCCGGTGCTTCGCTGATGCCGCGCAGGTTCGGTGTCGCTATAGGCAAAGCGTTGGCGAAGGCGGAATAGATGCAATGACTGCCCTCTTCACTCACAGCCGAATCACCACCGCCGTCAGGTTATCTCGTGCCGTGCCTCGCAAAACGCCTTCGAAAAGACACTCCAGCATCAGACGCGGTGAGGCCAGGCTCAACGCATCGCCAAGCGCTTCGCCACTGAGGTCCTGATACAGGCCGTCACTGCACAACAAGAAGGTGTCGCCGGAGTGAATCGCCAGTTCCAGTACTTCCAGCCTCAGCTCTTGCGCGGCGCCCACTGCACGGGTCAACGCTCTGGCCGCAGGATGGCTAAGAGCTTCATCGATGTTCATTTTTTGCTTGTCGATCAGTCGTTGTAGCAATGAATGGTCCTTGGACAACTGATACAACCGCCGACCGCGCCACAGGTAACAGCGACTATCGCCGGCCCAGATGCAGGCCCCACGGTTGCCTTCCAGCAACAGCGCCACCACGGTACTGCCCATGATGCCGGGATCACGCCCGGCGTTGACGGTCAGTTCCTCGCTCAGCCGTCGATTGGTCCAGCGCAGACACTGGCGCACCGCTTTCGATCGCTCGTCGAGGTCCGGGTACAGCGGCAACTCCGCCAGGTTGGCAACGATCAACTGGCTGGCGATATCCCCCCCCGCATGACCGCCCATTCCGTCGGCGACCGCCCACAGCCCCAGCTGCGGGCAGTCGAGAAACGCATCCTCGTTCCGTGACCGAACCTTGCCTGGGTCTGTACGCGCTGCGCTGCGCCAGTGGACAGCGTCCCGCATCAAAGCTGCACCGGCATTCGGAAGGTACGTAGCACGCTCATGTCGAAAGGGTTCGGCGCGCGCTGACTCGTCAACAGATAATTGGCTCGCAAGCCCCCCAAGTCCGCCTTGAGCACGCGCACGTCGCGACCGGTCAGGTACTCGGTCTGCATCAGGTCGAACAAACGAAACAGTGACCATGGCCCGGTGTTCTTCTCGATGCCGACTCCTCGCCCGACCATTTTGTCCAGCACCAGGGCGGTTCGCCCGTCCTGCGCGTCGTTTGGCCAGGTGAATGCCATGGGCAGGATCGGACCGTGACGGTACTCAAGCGACTTGTCGCCAAATCGGAATTCGGAACGGCTCACAGTAGAATCGAGCGTGTACGGCTCAAGCATGAACTGCACCTGCGGCTCGGACGGGGTTTCGGCGAAAAAGCTCTGGCGGATGGTGTGCGCCGTCACCATTTGATCAAGATAGGCCCTGGACATCGGTAGGCTTTGGCCGTCGATGCTGCGCAGGCGATAGTGCCCCGGATGGCCACTGACGAAAGGCCGCATGTAACTTTCAAAGAATCGATCGACGATACCTTGGTCCTTGAAGAACTCCCTGAAATCATTGATCGCTACGTCACTGGCGCTGTGGGCACTGAACGGATAGCGCTTGCTGATCGCCTTGCCATAAAAGCTGTACAGCTCGCTCTGGTAGCGCTGGTTCAGGTAACGGTATGAATCATTGAGTACCAGGCGCCAGCTGTCTTCGGCCAATCCGTTGAACCACACACCAACCGGACGCGGCAAACGAGCGGACGCGTTGCGCAGGTTACCCAGTGCATCGCGCTGGCCACCCATGCGGTTTTTGGCCAGCTCGAACGCGGCCTGCTCTGGCGAACTGGCACGGGCCAGGCTCGCCAGTTGCAGTTGCACGTCATCGAGGGCCTGCAAGGCCTGAATCAGGTCCGCCGTCGGGCCATTGTCCGGGTCCAGCAAACGGTGCAGCGGTTCAAAACGCCGCTGCAAGGATTTTTGTGCAGTGTCCGGCAGGTTTTCGGCCAGGGAACCATTGGCCTTCCCTGCGAGGGCAGCGAGTTGAGTAATAGTGTCGCTCCCCCTTCCGACCGCTTGCGTCACGTCGCCAATACGCTCGGCAACCGTCTGGATCCGAGTGTTTTCGCGCACTTGCACCAGCATCTGCAGAATCGGCGAATGGGCCGAGGTCAGCCCCGCCAGTTGCTCGGCGCCCTCATCTGCGCGATTGATCGATTGCAAGGCAACCTGGCCAACCGCTTCGCTCCAATGATCAGCGTAGTCACGAAAATATAGCTGCTCCAGTTCAATCATCAGGCTGCGCATGTCCATGTCGCTAAGACCCGCACCTTCTCCCAGTACCCAGTTGTCCCGCAGCAATTCAGTGACCAGTGCCGAACCCTGAATCGAAAAGTATCGTTCGTAACCCTGCCGAGTGTAGAAACCGGGAATCACACGATCGACGCCAACCAGCAACGAACCCTGTGGTCCCAGATGCTGGCTGAACCGGTATTGCGGCAGGTGACTGGCCTGTTCGCGCAACATTCGATAAACGACGGTGGCAAGGGACTCTCTGCGCAGGGCTTCCCGGGCTTGGATCACCAACGGCTTGTTGAGCCCATGGGTAAATGGCTGCTCCAGCAAACGCTCGAAGTGGGCATTCAAACCCTTCTGCACCGCTGTGTTGCCAGCGTAACGCAGGGACCAGTCGTGGGCGACCCGATCCTTGAGCCACGCGACATCGCGACGCTCCTGCAGGTCGAGCATCAAGTACGCGCGCAGGCTATTGATCAGCTGTTCGCGATTATTCATATTGCCGCGGATATGCTCCTCGAGCATCTGCGCGACCCGAGGCAACAGTTGCGCCTGTAGTTCACGCTCGTAAGCGCTGGTCACTGGCGGGTTACTCGCGTCCCCCTGGTAAAGACCAACTCGCTCATACAGCGGCACTTCCCTACTGGGTGGGAAAACCTGAGTGGCTTTGAGTCGGATATCAAGTGATTCGAGCATCGCAATCGAATCATCACCTGTCATCAGGGCCAAGCGCTGGTGATCCCAGCGTTGCGTCAATGTACGCAAGTTTTCCAAACGCTCATGGTTGGCTGAGAAACCGCTCGCCCACAACAACCCGAACAGGCCGAGGGCCGTTAGCGCCCCGAGGAACAGAGCCCGCTGGCCCCAAAGAATACGAAGGCGCTCGCGCTGATTAAGGCCAGCAAGATCGGCCTCCGGGAAAATCACCCGACTGAGTAACTGATGAATAAACCGCGAGCGCCGACCAGCCGCACCATCGCTGGCGTGGGGCCTCGCATTACTGCGGGCGACAGTCGGGGCTACGCAATGGGCCGGCTGCAATGCGCAGGTCAAGTAAAAGCCACGTAGCGGGCAGGCACTGCCGGTGAACGCCTGTTCGACCAGCAGGCACAGATTCGTGCCGATTTGCCTTAGTTGATGGGGAAAATCAAGAATGCGGCTACGGCGCAAGATGTCGCGCTCCTGATGCATGCGCATGATCACCTGGCTATCGAGCCGATGCAGTAGCGCCTCGAACTCGGAACGCAAGACGGCCACATCCATACCGCGCTGCTCCCGACCGAAACTCACACCCAACACCTGGTCGCTTTCCTCGTGCGTCAGAGAATCGAAGAATTCATTGAAGCCGGACACGCTGTCCGCTTTGCTCAGCACGAGGTAAATGGGCACATCAACGTGCAATCGCCGTTGCACCTCTTGCAAGCGCCCACGAATCTTACAGGCCAGCGTGGCAACCTCGTCCTCGCTGTTTTCCAGCAGAACCTCGGTCGGTACAGTCACCAACATGCCGCTCAAGGGTCGACTGCGACGACGCTTGCGCAACAGTTCTAGCAAAGTGGCCCAAGCGCTTGAGTCGACATCAACATCCACCTGGGTCAAGTAGCGTCCGGCAGTGTCGACCAGCACGGCATGTTCGGCAAAATACCAGTCGCAATGCCGAGTGCCCGACGCCTCGCCCATCGGCCTTCGCTCAAGCTTGTTGAGGGGAAATTCGAGGCCCGAGCAGTCCAGTAGGCTGGTCTTGCCGCTGGCGGGAGGGCCCATCAGCAAGTACCACGGCAAATCGTTGCGCCAGCGTTCGCCACGACCGGGATAAAGGCTTGAGGTCCTTAGCGCCTTCAAGGCTTTCTTGAAACGCGAGCGCAGCTCGCGTTGCTCATTATCAATTCTTGTCTGACGCAGAATGCGCAGCCGGTCGGTGTCTGTTTCCTTGGTTTCCCTGTTCGCCACGCGCCCATTGACGCAAACCATCCCCAGGCCCCAGCCCAGGAGCAACGCACTGATGCTCAGCAGCCGCGCCGTCGGGCTCGCCCAGAATTTGTAGTCGTTGACTGCCAGCAGTGGCCCGACGAACCACACCAGCGACGCCGCGCAAAATACCAACAGCAACGTCCAGACCCAAGTCTGACGCATCCAGGCGCCGGCTTTCCTGAAAAGCAATTTCATCATACGTCCCTGTTTACGGCTGCGGCTGAGCGATGATCGGCTCAAGCAGTTGATAAGGTTGCAGTACACTTTGGCGTTGCTCGTCCAACACCCAGGCAAAGCTCGAATACATCCCCCCCAGGCAGACCAGCGTCAGGACTGCCACTGCCCACGCCGGGACAATGCGTGCAGGATGAAGACGCGCGCCATTGAGGCCTTCCCAGTGGGGTGACAATTCACGAGGGATGTCACCGCGTACCTGCCGAATCAGCCGGTAAAGGGTGTCGCGGATGCCTTCGAGTTCGAGCATTCCGCGTGTCTGAACACGGTATTTGCCCTCGAAGCCGAGGGACAGGCACAGGTACAACAACTCGAGTATCGGCAGGTGCTTGTCAGGGTGTTTCGACAAGCGATCAAGCAATTGGAAAACTTTCTCGCCGCCGAAGGTT
The DNA here is from genome assembly GCF_004786035.1 of Pseudomonas viciae. NCBI lineage: Bacteria > Pseudomonadati > Pseudomonadota > Gammaproteobacteria > Pseudomonadales > Pseudomonadaceae > Pseudomonas > Pseudomonas viciae. Next base: position 126,419 of record NZ_CP035088.1, on the reverse strand, counting down.
TCATTATGGAAGGTGCTGAGCAGGCTGATTTGTGACCAACTGCTCCCCTGTCCCCACGATGTGGTGACGACCGCTTCATCAAGCACTGTGCACAACACGTATCGAGCGGCAACTAGCTGACTGCTTTCAACGCCTCCCTGCAAGGCACGAGCTTCGAATAGCTCCAGGTCCAAGGTCAGCTCCCGCTTGAGGTTTTGCAGATCCTCACGATCGCGACCGTGCTGGATAGACACCAATTGCGACAGCAAACCGGACGCAGCCGCCACCAGCGGGTTCAGGGTGGAATTGAATATCTGAGACGGCGGGCGGTGAGCGGCGTAGATCATGCGCTCTTGCAGCTGCTCGATTCGCGGCGGCGCTGCAGCATTGGTCAATGGCGCCGAAGCCGGGTGTCGTCCGTAATGATCGAGCAAGACGGTTGTTTCATCCTGAGGATTATCCTTATCCATGGTGGTCAATTCCTAATGGCCCAAAAATTCAGTTCAAGCTCGGCGAAATCCCCGGAAACATGGAATGCAAAGCCGGCGGAGCGCTTGAGCTGAGCCAGGTCTTCGGAGCTAGGTTCGAGGATGAAATAGGTTTTGTTGGCATGGAATGCGATCTGCCGCGGCGCCACGGGCAATGGCCTGAGTTTGATCCCAGGCAAATGCAGATTGACCAACTGACGAATGCGCTCAACCGAACCGACCTTTAAGTGCGACGGCAAGCGATGGCGCAGCTCTTCGCCGTCGCAGTTGGCACTTGCCGCCAATACGAACGAAGCCGAATCCAGCAATGAGAGGTCCTGCACTGGCGAAACGGTAATTCCGTATTGGCGCACCTGCAGTTGCAGTTCGATAGCGTGCTGCTCAAGCACCATTGACAGTACCTGACGGATCGCTTGCATCAGGTTTCGAAAACATCCGCCCTGGTCGCTGTGCTGGTAACGGTTACTGAGCGGCGGGCGTTTACTGTCACTGGAGAAAGCCGCCAGGTCACCCAGCAGGACCAACAGTGAGCGGTATAGCGTTTCGGGATGCACCTGCTCCAGGTCCAGATAATGACGTAGCAACAGTTCGGTGCGGTTGATCAGTTGCAACATCATGAAATCACCGACTTGTGCACCACCCCCCCTGCCGCTGGAGCGAACCCGCTCTGCCAGGCTGTCGCCCCGAAGACCTAGCATGCCGATGACCTCTTTGAGGCACGACAGCAGGTAGCTGGATGATCTGGCCTGGATAAAGGTCGGCACAAAGTTCGGATCAAGCTTGATCACACCATCAGGCGTGGTGTCGAGCACCTCACAAAGCTTGAGTTTCACAAACGCATTGTCGCTCTGTTGCTCCCCCAGCAGCAGGCGCAAATCAGGACGGCCACAGCTGATCTGGCTGCTGCTGGCGTCTGCGGCATTGGAGTCAGCCACCTGCGCTTCGTAGGTGGTGTAGCGCGCCAGCACGTCAGACTGCTCCGGACGACGGGACTCGATGTGATTGCCGGTTACCAGTGGCAGCGCGAGATAGATAGGGGCATTGCTGGTATTGGACGGGACTTCTAGGACCAGCGGTTCGGCGCTTCCACCCAATTCGAACAAGCTGCCATCCGGCAAGACGCCAGCAGCCTGGCTGACCACCAGTTGGCCCATGTTGAGAAACTGCGAATCGATTTCCAGCGCCAGGAAACCCCAAGCGTAACTGGTTAGCAACCGGGTGCGGACCTTCAACTGGTGATCGAAGTAACGATCATTGTGCTGCAGATGTTGCGGACGCAGCAGCATGCCCTCCTGCCAGATGACTTTATCGTGGTTCATCGATCATATGCCTTGGCCAATCGTTCATGAGCGCCAGCGATGCCGTCCTGATCAAAGGTCAGGTTCGCCTCGGTCAACCGCGCCGCAGCGACCGGCAGCGTATAACGCCATCGAGCTTTCGGCAGATCACGATACGCCGCGAGCACACCGACATAACGTCCGCCCCTGGCGATGTCGAGCCTGAGTTCGACAGTTTCACCTGGGCGTAGCTCCAGCTCTTCGCTGGAAACCAGATCGGGCGACAGGCTTTCCCTGGCGCGTTCATAGAGACTGAAGAAATCCGCGTTTTCGAAAGCCACCGGATGCTTGAGCTCATACAACCGCACCACCACCGGTGATGGCCGTCCGTTGAGGTCTGGATTGACTTGAGCGCTGGCCGTCAGCGTGAGGTTGAGTTTGGTCATCGTCGACAAAGGCGACAACGTAGCGCAGCCAGCCAACAGCAGCATCGTGGCAAATACCGTCGAAGTTCTGAATAAATGCATCGTGCAGCGAGACATGTACGTCATCCATGGTGATTGGTGTGCAGGGTGGAAATAAGGCGAACCTGTTCCTCATAGGCCTGGGCAAAGTCACGGGCCAGCAGACGCTCGGTCCAATCGTCGTTCTGGCAAAGGGCTTGGTGATAGCGGCCATAAGCCCTCCAGTAGTGGCCAGCGGTGTTGATCAGCGGCCTATGGTCCCGCTCCAGACGAAGGGCCAATAACTGAGGCGAAAAATGTTCCAGCGTTGCGCGCAAGGTGGTGCGGCTAGCAGCTAGCAAGGCTATTTGATGAGCCTGCAAATCACGGAATGCACGGGCTATGGCCTGGTCGGCAGATAACTGGACAGGTTGGGCCGGCTGCAACAGCACCTGCAGGGCATGACGGGCATCGTCGGCAAACTTCAGCGGGTTCTTCTGCTCGCTTTGGATGAGGGTCTGGGCCAAACGCAGTTCGTTTTTCAGCTCGGCACGGGTGCGCAAACTCTGCTGCAGACCTTGGACACTTTCCTTAAGCAGCCGCGCGGTACTGATCGCCAGGGCTTCGCGGGCCTCAATGTCCAAGCTATTCAGATCCATGCCCAGTGCGTTACCGAAACGCTCCCAGAAACCTTCGTGTGGACGTTCGACCGCATCGGATAATGCAACCGACTCCCGCGCAGGCTCGATCGGAGCGTCTATCAGTTCCGGCAACAGCAGGCTCTCCATGTCGACGCGTGCGTAGTCCGGACGATGTAGGGCATCCGGCGGTACGACTGTAGGGTTGATCAACTCATCTATTTCCGGGTAAACACGCTCCCGTTGGTCCAAGGCCTTCAACGGATCAAGATCCAGAAATGCGTCGTCTGGAATGAGATTGCCGGTGGGTACCGGACGTACGGTTTCGGTAGCGTTGCTGGCCGGGCCGGCGAGCAGCCGGGCCAGGACTTCGAAATCGCCCATCATGTAGATATCGCCGTCCTTGATGCGTACCGGTTCGCCATTGGGCAGGCGCTCGCCGCTTTCACGATGGGTCGTGCCGTTACCACTGATGTCGGTTAGGAAAAATTCGCCCTCACGGAAGCTGACTTGCGCATGGCGCTTGGACAGCAAACGCCGATGGTCCGGGATGATCCAGTCACAGCCCTCGCCTCGCCCGATCACGCCACCGGCCGGCCCGAAAGTTTTCTGACGCGGCGGTGTAGCGATGAATTGCCTGGCATTCAGCATTTCGAAAACAAGTTCCATCGATGAGACTCCTTGCGATCACTTGCCGCGATTGACCGCCTGCGGATCACCCAGTGGGCGATAGCCACTGTCATTGAATTTGTAATTACCGCTACAGCCGCCGAGGCCGAATAGCACGACGAAAGTCAGCAGGAGGGCTTGCCAGGGATAGACAGGCATAGAAAGTTCTCCATCAATGAAAGGGCTGAACCAGCATCGGCATGAGTGGGTGAGGACGAGGGTCAATCACCGTAATCCCTCCGATGAATATTCAGTCGTGCGAGGCGGTAAAGCAGCGTGCGGCGTGCAATGCCGAGTTCGCGGGCGGTGCGTGTCTGGTTACCGGCGTTCTCGCGCAGGCAATCGATCAGCAAGCCACGTTCAACCTGCTCCAGCCGTTCGCGAAGGTTCATGCGGCCACGTTCCGGCGGGGGCTCGATATACAGCTCAAAATGCTCGACCAGCAGTTCGCCGCCCTCGCACAACAGCACGGCCCTTTCCACGACACCTTTGAGTTCACGTATGTTTCCGGGGAAGCCGTAGGCGGCCAGATGATCGAGCGCCGCGTCGGACCAGCGCACCGGATCACGCCGCAATAACGTGCAAGCCTTGTCGGCAAAATGTCGCGCCAGTTCGATGACGTCGCCTTCGCGTTGACGCAGCGCCGGCAATTGGATCGGAAACGGGGCGAGGCGGTAATACAGGTCTTCACGGAACTTGCCTTCCGTCACCAACAGTTTCAGATCGCGGTGAGTGGCGGCAATGATGCGTACGTCGATGGTATGGGTGTCGTTAGACCCCAGCGGACGGACCTCACCCTCCTGCAACACCCGTAGCAGCTTGGCCTGGAGGGACAATGGCATATCGCCGATTTCATCGAGCAGCAGCGTGCCGCCGTTGGCCGCATCGAACAGCCCCGCACGGTCCCGGTCCGCTCCAGTGAACGCGCCCTTGCGATAGCCGAACAGCTCGCTTTCCAGCAAATTCTCGGGCACCGCCGCGCAGTTCTGCACGATAAATGCCTTGGACCGACGCGGCCCCCAATCATGGATGGCCCGAGCCACCACCTCCTTGCCCGTGCCGGTCTCACCACGCAGCAAGATGGTATAAGGGCTATGCAGTACTTTGCTGATCAATGAGCAGGTATGGCGCATCGCCGCGCTCCTACCAATCAAGCCGTAGCCGGTGGCACTCGGCAGGCTTGTGGCGATAGGCTGGGTTTCGCCAGCAGGACGGCGCAGGCATTGCAATCGGTGCATCTGGTTGAGCACGAACGCCCCAAGATGCCCTAAGGATTCGGCGAACCCGCGCAGGTCGACGTGTTGACTGCTGGCGCACAGCAACAAGCCCTCGACGTCTCCCTGCGAGTTGGCTAACGGCACGCAGAGCAGTGACTGCCAAGGCTTGGCCCGGACCGGTAGAAAGCGGGTGTCGTGCACGCTGTCGCTCAACGCGCCGAGGCACACCACGCGGTTCTGGCACAGGGCGAACTGCAACAATTGCTCACCGTTGTAATCGGAAGGTAGGCCGGCTCGGTCACGAAACTGCAACTGGCCCTCCAGACATTCGGTGTCTATTTCCAGGTGAGTGCGGGTGGTATCGCGCACGTACAACTGCACCAGTTCGCAGCCAATGAGCCGCGCGGCTCCCAGAATGAAATCCGCCGACAGCGCAACACCATCGACCGAGCGCGAAAGGTTGGAAAACAACGCCGCCAGGGCTTCTGCGTAGGCCAGCGGTTGCGAAACTTGCTTGAACATCGCACTCATCTCAGTTGAATTCGCAAGCTACGGCGTCGCCGCTAAGCGTGGCGTGTACATGTCGCAGCTGTTCACCAGCCGCCATGGCCGCGAGCAAGCGGTCCGCCACCCGCGGGGTCAGGTGCAGGTCGAGCAGATGATCGATTAGCCGAGCGCCACCGTCGCTACGAGCGCAACGCTCAACCAAGTGGTCCACAAGCCTCCCGCAATAACTGAAGGTCAGCTGACGACGGTGCAGTCGCCCACCCAAGCGATCGAGTTTGATTTCCACCAGCTCACGCAACACCGAGCCGCTTACCGGGTAGTACGGCACCACGCACATGCGTGCCAGCAGCGCTGGTTTGAAATGTTTGCTGAGTATTGGGCGAATGGCTTCTTCGAGGCGTTCGGCATTCGGTTGCGCGCCGTTCTCGCACAGCTCGCTGATGCGCTCACTGCCCAGGTTCGACGTCATCAGAATCAGGACATTACGAAAGTCGATCTCTCGCCCTTCCCCGTCATTGGCCAAACCTTTGTCGAAGATCTGGTAGAACAGGTTCAGCACATCCGGGTCAGCCTTTTCGACCTCGTCAAGCAACACGACTGAATAGGGTTTTTGCCGCACGGCTTCGGTAAGCATGCCGCCTTCACCAAAACCGACATAGCCAGGTGGTGCGCCGATCAGTCGGGAAACAGTATGTTTTTCCTGAAACTCGGCCATATTGAGGGTGGTGATAAAACGGTCGCCACCGTATAGCAGATCAGCCAAGGCCAGAGCCGTCTCGGTCTTACCGACGCCGCTGGGCCCCACCAACAAAAATACACCCGCCGGGGCGTCAGGTTTGTTCAGGCCAGCAGCGGTGGCGCGCATCGCACGGTCAAGCGCCTGCACAGCCTGTTCCTGACCGCGAATGCGTGTACGCAGGTCAGCCGCGAAGCTGGCGACTTTAACGTTGTGCTCCCGTGCCAGTTGCGCCAGCGGTATGCCTGTCCAGGCACCGATCACTTCGGCCACCAGCCGTGGGCAAACTTCGAAACTGACCAGACGTCCCTGAACTTGCGCCTCCATCAATGCGCTATGGGTTTCGCTCAATGCCGCTTCCAGGGTCTCGACGCACAAGGCTTGATCCACCGCGGCTTCCCGCGCTCTGGCCAGTTGCTGACGCAGCGACAGCAAGCGCTCAGCAAGAATTCGTTGCTCGGTCCATTGGATCTCCAGTACCCGACACTCGTCTTCGATGCCATCCAGACGCCCCTCCAGCGCCTCCAGTTCCAGGAGATCAATCAACAGGCCGGCCCGCGCATCACGACGCAGCGCATGGCGCTGACGCTCGCCTTCGGTCCATTCGCCGCGCAGTCGCTCGAGGCTTTGTGGCGCAGCGGCCAAACTGATGCGCACGCGCGCGCATGCAGTGTCGAGCACATCGACGGCCTTGTCCGGCAGTTGACGACCAGCCAGATAGCGGGCGGACAATTGCGCCGCCGCAACCACCGCATCATCACGCAGGTAAATACCGTGACTGGCCTCGTAGACCTGGGCCAGACCACGCAGGATGGTCACCGCGTCACTGACGGTCGGCTCGTGCAACTGCACTGGCTGGAAACGACGAGCCAGGGCCGGGTCTTTCTCAAAGTATTTTTTGTACTCAGCCCAGGTAGTGGCCGCGATAGTCCGTAGTTCGCCTCGGGCCAGGGCCGGCTTGAGCAAGTTGGCCGCGTCAGAACCACCAGCATTGCCACCCGCACCGATCAAGGTGTGGGCTTCGTCGATGAACAGGATGATGGATTTTGGCGAAGCCTTGACGCCGTCGATCACACCTTTGAGGCGACGCTCGAATTCGCCCTTGATGCTGGCTCCGGCCTGCAGCAGTCCCATATCCAACGACAGTAATTCGACACCTTCGAGTACTGACGGTACCTCCCCGGCGGCGATGCGCAAGGCCAGGCCTTCGACGATAGCGGTCTTGCCCACCCCCGCTTCACCGACCACGATGGGATTGTTTTTGCGGCGACGAACGAGGATATCGATCATCTGCCTGATCTCACCGTCCCGACAAAGCACTGGGTCGAGTTGGCCATCGCGGGCCTGCTGGGTCAGGTTATGAGTGAAGCGCTCCAGCAGGGAGTCGCCTGGCACGGCGAATTGACCGGCAACCGGTTGTACCTGTTGTGACAAGGCGAAATCTTTCAGCCGGTCGACGTTCAGCCGGCTAAGCAACACTTGGTAATAGCTGCCCGCGTGGCGGATCGGATTGCGCAGCAACGCCAGGTTCAAGGCTGCTTGCCCGACCTGGCTCTGGCCCAGTTCGAGATTGGCCACCAGCAACGCATCTTGCAGCCACTGCACCAGCTCAGGGGCAAATATCGGGTTGCGCGAGGCGCTATGCTCAGTACGCGGTTGCAGCGCGGCGCTCAGCTCGCTTGCGCTTAGCTGGGCATCCTGCAAAGCACGGGCGAGCAGACCTTGCGGTCGTTCCAGCAGACCCTGCAACAAGTCTTCCACCAGGACCTTGTTTGCGCCACGGACCACGCAGCGCTCGGCCGAACGTTCCAAGTCGCTCCTGGTGTCGGCGTCCAGCGCCTGAATGAGTTGCTGAAGGTCTACGTTGATCATGTCGTCCATTCCTATTGAGTTTTACTGCTGAGGATCACCACGCCGTCAGCGCGTTCACGCCCCAGCCAGCTGGTCCATCCCAGGCGGCAGATGTTCTGTTCTCCAATACGCAGATCGCGTATTTCCTGTCGGCGCAAGACCAGGCGAATGTCATATTCGAGGGGATCGCGCAGGGTGAATCGCACCAGCATGCACAGCGGCTGGTAACCGACGCCGATCGGCAAGAACTCATGGAAACGCTGCCAGTCCAGTTCGCAGATATGGATCCGGAACTTGCCGCTGCGATCACGAACTCGTTCGCCCAGCACCAAATCCTCACTCAGTAGGCTCTTGGCGTTCCCCAGACGATTGCGTTGCTCGCCAAGGATGGCCACACGACGCTCGATGCACTGCTCGATGTTCAATTCGGCGTGCTTGAAGTAATAACGCAGTACCGCTTCGATCAACGCCGCCGAATGCGCCCGCAGACTTAATAGGCCCAGGTACGGCAGCAGACGTTTCCAATTCAATTGAGTGGCCTTGCGGATCTGTTCGCCGCCCAAGCCAATCAGCGCCAACAGTTGCTCGGAAAACGGATCGCGGGCCCCCCTTTGGAAACTGGCGCAATAGCGGTACTTACGCCAGATAGGCAGCATCAATCGTTGAAGACGATGGTGGAACAGGTCGAGGAAATCACGAGTTGGATTGCCCTCTTCGTCGTCCCCCAAAGCCTGTTCACCATAGAACGCAGGCAAGGGGGACCCAGCGCCCACCAAGCCAATCAGGTTCAAGCGCAGACGAGCCCGCACCTGCCCGTGTTCCTCGAAAAACTCCAATCGATCAATGTCACTACCCGGGAATCCGAGGCTTGGGTTGGCACAAAACTCCAACCGCTCGTACAGATCCTCATCGTCCAAAAACGGGTGTGCCTCTCGCAGTCGGTCCACGACCAGCAACACGGCCTGGAACAGCGAGTACTCACGTATTCCTCGTGTCAGCACGCTTATAGAAGCGGCTGCTGGCCCATACGCGGTGTCCATTGGTACACCTCTCCTTGTGTGCTGTTCACCCGCAGTTCGTGGTACGAATTGAGGCTGGCATAAAGCGCAAAAAACTCGTTAAGAACCGAAGCAAAAACGAACACATCGCCCTCGCCGATATATCCCTGGGGGTCGATGGTCAGTTCGGTGCGCAAGCCGCGAACCGGCAACCCGCGATGCAGCCGGTCGACGTGGCGATGCCTGATCGACTTGAGCCCGTCCAGCAAGCGCTTGCTGACTTTCTCTGTCTGCTCGTCGTAGTAGCGCGGAAAATCGTAGGTTTCGAGAATGACCTTGAGCGCGCTCACGTCAGCCAGCGACAGATAGTTGAGTGACATGTTGCTGATCAGCTTCCAGAGGAAGTCCTGATTGATTGGCGGAGCGAAGCACGGGGTGACCGAGCCTATGTTGCGAAAGCTCAACGACTCAGGGCTCTTTTCGGCGGGTTGGTCGATCTCACCGGGCTTGAGTTGACGGGGCAGATTCTGGTTGGTGCACATCAGCTCGATCGACAGGGTTTCATAGGTCTGAGTGTTCCGGGCACCAAAGGCCAGGCAGGTGTCGAGGCCGCCATGCAGCAGTGACGGACGTTGGCGGACGCTGTAATAGGGGCGGCTGTGGGGAACATCGAAGCTTGAGTCGTGCTCAAAGGACTCAAACGGCACGTAGGCCTGATTACCCTGGCCGCCGGGGTCCCAGCCAGTGACGCTTTCGACGCAAAACACGCCGCAGTGCTCCTGGTCGTAATTGGCCGGCAGCAGCAGGTACTCGTCCTGCTTGCCATCCAATCGGATTGGCTGCGCGTCATGCTTGAACAAATTGACGATAGGCGTGCAATAGAGCTTCACATTATCCAGCGTTGGACGCAGCCGCTGGATGCCGCTCTTGCCAATATCGAAGCGCAGATCCAGACCACGCATCTGTTTGAGGGCCTCTTGCGGTGAAGCGTTGAGCACGTCCAGGCCATTGACGTCGACGAACAGGAATTTGTCCTGAAAGGCAAAGTACTCCTGCAAGTAGCGATAGCCGCGAAAGGTATTCAACGGATACGGGATTAGTGCCTCCTCTTCAGCAAACCCTACCGGTTGGACACAGTCGGCGCAGAGCCGGAACGTCATTGGAGCACCGTCCACGGCGCTGATGGGGCTGCCCGTATCATCCAGAGGGATCAGCTCGATACCTTCAAGTTTGCGCAACAGACTGAGATAGAGCATCTGGCTGATGTACCGTTCGCCAGCGAAGTGCAGACGCAAACGGCTCAACTGCAACTCCCCCAAATGACCGTCGCAGCGCATCTCCAGACGCAAGCTCAACAGCGAACCATCCCCCTTTACCGAATAACTCAACCCAGTCAGATCCAACGCCAGGACCTCAGTTTGGTAACAAGTCAGAAAACGGCAACGTACGTCTTGGACAGGCTTGCTCTCGACCGGCGTATCGCGCTCCACCCGCAGTGCGGGTCCGGATCGCTGGAGGGGATCGAACTGCAAAATACTGAAGGCCGGCAGTGGCCGCATATAGTTCGGCCACAACAGGTGCATCAACGAATGGCTCAACTCCGGCAATTCGTCATCAAGCTTCTGACGCAGGCGCCCCGTCAGAAACGCGACCCCCTCCAACAAACGTTCCACATCCGGGTCCCGCCCAGCCTGCCCCAGAAACGGTGCCAACGCCGGGTTACGCTCGGCGAAACACCGGCCCAACTGGCGCAGCGCGGTCAACTCGCTCTGGTAATAGTGGTTGAACGACATGGGAGCTATCCTTGGTTGACCCTGACTTGGCCGCTGCCGTCCAGGCATGCGGAAAAACTCACCTGCCGCTTAATCCCCTCCACATCCAGCAAAGCGTCGATGCGGAAAGACAAGCGAAGCTGATCGGCATTGTTCGGCAACGAAGCGACACAGACATTCCTGAGGCGTGGCTCGTAAGACTCGATGAATGTCTCGATTGCCTTCCGGGCCTGACTCCTGGCGTCATGCAGGCTAAGGCGCATGTCGTTGAGATCCGGTAACCCGTAACCGGATAAAGTCTGCACGCTGCCCGCGCGGGTGCTGAGCATCTTGGCCAGGTGAGCAGCCACGGATGTCACGACGCAAACCTCTCGGCTCATACCCGCACGGTTTTGGACTGCGCCATTCAGGCGCTCGAAAAGGCTGCCATAAGTCATGACTGCGCTTATGCCTTGTCCAGTTTGCCAACCAACGACAGGGTGAAATCGGCGCCCATGTACTTGAAGTGAGGTCGTACGTTCAGGCCAACGCGGTACCAGCCTGGCTCACCCTCCACATCACTGACGACAATCCTGGCCGCACGCAGCGGACGACGGCCACGGACTTCGGCATTCGGGTTTTCCTGGTCAGCCACGTACTGGCGTATCCAGTTGTTGAGCTCACGCTCCAGGTCCGTGCGCTCTTTCCATGACCCCAACTGCTCGCGCTGCAGCACTTTCAAGTAATGGGCCAGGCGATTGACAATCATCATGTACGGTAGCTGGGTGCCAAGTTTGTAGTTCAGCTCTGCTTGCCTGTCCTCGGCGCTGGTACCGAAAAATTTCTGCTTCTGCACTGAGCTGGCGGAGAAGAACGCAGCGTTATCGCTGCCTTTGCGCATGGACAGGGAAATGAAGCCTTCCTCGGCCAGTTCGTATTCGCGGCGATCGGAAACCAACACTTCGGTAGGAATCTTGGTTTCGATTTCCCCCATGCTCTCGAAGTGGTGCAATGGAAGGTCTTCAACCGTGCCACCGCTTTGTGGACCGACGATGTTCGGGCACCAGCGGAACTTGGCAAAACTGTCGGTCAACCGGGTGCCGAACGCATACGCAGTGTTGCCCCACAGGTAATGTTCGTGACTGTTGGCAACGGTTTCCTTGTATACGAACGACTTGACCGGGTTCTCTTGCGGATCGTATGGGTTGCGCAACAGGAAGCGCGGTACGGTCAGGCTTACGTAGCGAGCGTCTTCCGACTGACGAAAGCTCTGCCACTTGGAAAATTGCGGGCCTTCGAAGTGGTCTTTCAGGTCTTTGAGATCCGGCAGGCCGGTGAAGCTCTCCAGACCAAAGAATTTAGGACCGGCCGCAGCAATGAACGGCGCATGGGACATGCAGGCGACTTTGGACACGTACTGCATCAACTTCACGTCTGGCGAGCTTGGGGACATAAAGTAATTAGCGATAATCGCACCCACCGGTTGCCCGCCGAACTGGCCGTATTCAGCCGTGTAGATATGCTTGTATAAACCCGACTGCATGACTTCCGGTGAGTCCTCGAAGTCGTCCAGCAGATCGCTCTTGGAGACGTTGAGCATTTCAATCTTGATGTTTTCGCGGAAGTTGGTGCGTTCAACCAGCAATTGCAAACCGCGCCAAGCCGACTCCAACGCCTGAAACTCCGGGTGATGGAGGATCTCATCCACCTGACGACTGAGCTTGGCATCGATCTCAGCGATCATGCGATCAACCATGGCTTTCTTGACCGGCTCGCCGCTGTTCTGCGGCTTGAGCAGCTCTTCGATGAACGCCGACACGCCACGCTTGGCGATGTCGTAGGCTTCATCGTCCGGGGTCAAACGGGTTTGGGCAATGATGCTTTCAAGAATGCTGTAATCGCCATTGTCTTGGGTCTGTTGCTGTGCAGCAGGGGTACTCATGTGTCGGCTTCCTTGACTGAGTGAATCAAACGTCCATGGCTGAGGTGTTCAGGCCTAGCTCATCTAGCACACGGCTTCGGGATTCGTCGTCAGCGAGTACCCCTTCGATGGCTTTGCGAAACGCCGGGGCATTGCCCAGCGGGCCCTTGAGTGCTACCAACGCATCGCGCAGCTCCATCAATTTCTTGAGCTCTGGAACTTGATCGACCAGGCTCGTCGGATTGAAGTCCTTCATCGAGTTCAGGCGCAGTTGCACGGCCAATTCCCCGGTATCGTGCTCCTCCTGAAGACGGCTCGGTACGCTCAGGGTCAAGCTCAGTTCTTGCTTGGCCAACACCTCGTCGAAAGTCATCTTGTCGATGCCGATGGGCCTACGTTCCTCGATCTTGCGTTCATCTTTTCGGCGGGTGTAGTCACCGATCGCCACCAGTTTCAGCGGCAGCTCAATTTCTTCCTGAGCCCCACCGGTGGCGGGTTTGAAAGTGACGTTGATACGCTCTTTCGGAGCGACCGAGCCTTCTTGGGCCATGATTTTTCTCCTTGCAATTGGGGCCCGCGGGCCTATTCGATTACCCGCTCCAGGTCGAGGTGACACAGCCTGCGGTAGGTCTCTTCCTTGCGATCACGCACGGCGTGGTTTTGGGGCAACAACTCGCAGCAGTTGTGCAACAAATGCAGCACCTGCAACCCGAGCTCGGGCTCCCAGGCATTCAGGTCCGGGTGTAGTAGCGTCTGATCGAGGGCCTCGAGCTGAACCTTGGCGAGTTCGTATTTCTTGGCTGAGAAGCACAAGCGAGCCATCGCGAAACGCCAAAGGAAACGCTCGCGGGCGCCGTGAACGTGTTGCATGCCTTGCCTGAGCAACTGGACGGCAGGTTTGAGGCCATCTTTGCGCAGTATCGACTGAGCCTCTTCCAGCGCCAGCTCCCAAGGCGTAGCGTCCTCGGCAATGTCGGCTCTGGGCGCGGCGCCGGGGCTTTGCAGGTGAGGCATTACCTGGGCAGCGATCCAGGCTCGGGTGGCCGGGTCCGCGAACGGCGCACCGTCATGCCAACGCAGTTCGACAACACCCGGCAGGCGCTGGATGAACAAGGCAAAATGGATTTCCACCTCCCGCATGGCCAGCTCGGCGTTCAGACCTTGCAGGCACTCCCAGGCGAGTCTCTGGCCATCGAGCCAGAAGGGGGCCTTCGCCAGGCTGATCTCGAGCTCCACCAGCAGATCCGCGTAGTTGCCCTGTTGGAGGGTGTCCTGATACGCCTTGAGCTTGTCCGTCGGCAGCCCACGCAGCAGGGTTATCTGTTCGGCATTGCGCTCGGGCATAACGTCGATAGCCAACCAGAGCAAGGTACGATTGAGGCGCAGGGCGCGAACGTCAGTGGCTTTTTGTTTGAGCCACCAGGCGCATAGCGGACGCGCCCCTTCCTGCTGGGCACGCAGGGCCTTATGGGCCTCTTTTTCGTTTTCGATCGGCGCACCGGGAGTGAACAGTTGAGTGGCTGCCTGCTTCACCTGAGCCACTACCGTCCCAACGGGGCCGGTTTGTGGCTGGCTGTCGGTGACGCGCTGGATCATGTTGATGAATCGCCGGGACAGCGGTAACAACAGAGGGGCATCATCACCCAAATGGGCGGTGCAGACGGCATCGAGACCGTCAAGTTGCTGCGCCAGATGACGGAACAACGGTAACTGCTCCTTGATCGCAACATCATCGCTCAACGCCCGCTCAAGGCGCGGTATCAGCCAATTGATGCTGGCGGCACGGGTTCGTGCCTTGGCTGGATAGATCTCGGACCAGTGGTTTTTGCACAAATGCTGCAAGAGACCGAGACCGGCTAACAACCCCTGGAAGGATTCACGCTGGTACAAAGCCCACGTCAGCCAGGCTGCCACTCGCAGATCTTTCGACTGAGTGCGCAACAGCGCTTCACTTTGCTCAAGGACCTTCAGCCAGTCGACCTGACCGCTTTCATGCATCGACAGGGCTTTGCCCAGCTCGCTTTCCAAAGCTTCGTATTCGTTTGAAAAACGGACGTCCGTACCCGCAAAACGCTCCTTGGAAACGGGCGATTTGGCGAGAGCCAAATAATAGGCGGACAGTTTTCCGGAATACGACATTCACGATCCTGTAAATAAATTTGGCTTATGACTTGGTCGTTCGGAGGCATAGTTACTCAAGGTAAAAATTAACTTACAAATAGAAACTTACACCACAACTCAACATCCGAACGCCGCAAAGAATGCCAAAGTTTGGCAAATAAAAAAGTAGGAAATTTCTCCTTTTACGAAAAAAACCTCACCCTCAGAAACTTCCGAAACCATGCCGTTCTCGTAAAGTTTGGACACATCATCCATCCACTGGAAATCACTTCAAACTGTTTCATACTCAACCGCACTTTTACTCCGAAGAAAAATCCTACATCCTTTTCTTTTTTTGCAGTCATAGATATTTTCCCCCGCCAGGCCTGCTTCAATATGACCAAGAGTCACAGCCACAGCCCAAGGACCAACAGATGTCCCACACCATTGATCGCTCTAACTTTCGCCTCAAGATTGCCGACCTAAAACATGATCTCAAAGTTTTGCGCTTCAAAGGATACGAAGCCATTAGCACACCCTATTCATTCGATATTGAACTCGTCAGCGAACGGAGGGATATGGATCTTGAACGCCTGTTAAACAAGCCGGCGTTTCTTGCGTTAAATCAACAAGACCGCGGCGTTCACGGGTTGATTTATCACGTTATACAGAATGATCCCGGCACATATTTAACTCGTTACAAAATTCAGCTAGTGCCACAACTGGCTTATTTGAAACACCGCACCAATCAACGTATTTTTCAGCACGTCAGTGTTCCGCAGATCATCACATTGATCCTTAAGGAACATGGCATTTTCACCGATACTCATCGCTTCCAATTGAGTGAGCATTATCCGCCGCGTGACTACTGTGTGCAGTACCACGAATCTGACTTGCACTTCATCGAGCGCCTCTGTCACGAAGAAGGTATGCACTATCATTTTCAGCACGATGGTTCAGGCCACCACCTGGTCTTTGGCGATGACCAGACCGTATTTCCAAAACTTGACCGCTCCACCGTTTATAAACACGACAGCGGTATGGTTTGCGACGAGCCGGTTATCCAGCGTTTTGGCCTGCGGCTGGAGACTCGGACCAGCCGAGTCACTCGCCGTGATTACGATTTCAAGAAGGCAACGTTTCTCCTGGAGAATGCCTGTAAACCAGACATCGACGAATTTCGACCAGACTTGGAGGCCTATGATTTTCCCGGCGGGTTTACCCAGGAAAATCGCGGCAAGTTAATGACTCGGCGGGCCCTGGAGCGCCATCGCGCCGACTACCGCCAGGCCGAAGGCAGGAGTGATCAGCCGGAACTGGCAACGGGACATTTCCTGCCATTGAGTGAACACCCTCGCCAAGAGTGGAATGATCTATGGCTGCTGACCGAAGTGCAGCACGAAGGCAAACAGCCGCAGGTGCTGGAAGAAAGTACCAGCATCGACACTGACGCACAGAATGACCGCTTCCATCAGGGCTACCGCAATACTTTCGTGGCCACGCCCTGGGATGCAATCTTTCGCTCGCAGCGGGCTTACCAAAAACCACGCATATCGGGCAGCCAAACAGCAATCGTCACGGGGCCTGAAGGCGAAGACATTCACTGCGACGCCTATGGCCGGGTCAAGGTCAGGTTTTTCTGGGACCGCTCGGGCCACTTCGATGACGGCAGCAGTTGCTGGTTGCGCGTCGCATCCAGTTGGGCAGGCAACGGCTACGGCGGTGTCACGATCCCAAGAGTAGGCATGGAAGTGCTGGTGTCCTTCATGGAAGGCGATCCCGATAAGCCCTTGATCAGCGGATGCCTGACCAATAGCGCCAACCCTTTGCCCTATCCCTTGCCTGCCCACAAAAGCCGCACGGTGTTCCGTTCTCGCAGCTCACCAGGCGAAGGCTTCAATGAATTGCATCTGGAAGACCGCGCAGGTCAGGAACTGATCTACCTGCGCGCCCAGCGTGACATGGAGCAGAAGATAGAAAACGACAGTCGTCTGGTGGTGGGCAACGAGCGTCGGGAAACCATCAAGGGCAACAGCATTACCGTACTGCAAGCAGAAGAGCATCGGACCACGGCTGCCGATCGCACAACCCAGGTCGACGGCAACGACTACCTGCGAGTGGCCAACCGCCACACCAGCGTCGAGCAAACGCTAGTCGTCGAGGCTGGCCAGCAAGTGCATATCAAGGCAGGTGCTCATCTGGTCCTCCAGGCAGGTGCAACCCTCAGTTTGAGTGCAGGGGGCCAGCACCTTGTGATCGATCACAGCGGTATCCACAGCAGCAGTGAAATCCAGATCGGCGGTACCCCATTGTCAGGCACCAGAGCCTCGTCATTGAAACCTGAATCAACAGCCTCCTTGGCTGCGCTGCTGAATCCGCCCCCAGTGTTCGCCCCCACTCAGCGTGCCCTGATGACGGTCAGTAAAGCCGTGGGATTGGACTTCTGTCCGGTCTGCAAGGCCTGTTGCGAAGGTATCTGTCCAACAGGAGCCGCAGCCGCATGACTCACTCGCTCCCTCATCAATGGTTGATCGAACAGCATCGCCTCGGCCACGCGTTGTGCATCGTGCTGGACTGCGAGAATGAGCGCCCGATGCGCCAGACATTGCTGGAGAGCAGCCGTCCCGATAAGTACCTGAGTGTCTACGGCCAGACCACGGTCGCTGACCTCGATGATGCAGGCCCGTTTGTCTTCACCTTCGATCAGCCCAACGATAGAAACATCAACAAACTGCTCAAGCGGCCATACAGCCATTGGGGGTGGCTTGCCAGCGTTCCCAAAGGGTATCTGCCCATGCTGGTGGAACACTGGCGTGAGCGATTAATCATCGGGAAGCCCCCCCATCAGGCGCTGTATCGCTTCCATGACAATCGCGTATTGGCCCGGGCGCTCAAGTATCTGCCTGTGGAAGCCTATCCGGCCTATCTCGGGCCGGCGATCAGTGTGTGCTATTGGCAGGGTACGGGCTGGGAAAGCACCGATAACCCGTGCCCAGACAAGCATCCGGTACCTGATTCGCCGCCTTGGCTACAGGCACCTGCTCCCCCATGGCAAACCATGGAAACCCGTCTGATCAATGCACGGCGTTTTCTGCTAGCTGAGCATGTCCAGGTCTACGCCAAACTCGCCGAGCGGCAGGACCCGGACGGGTGGTTACGCACCACGCTCAACCAGGCGCAGGTGTGGAACTGGCAGGCGCCGGAACAGCTGGCGTTTTTGCTGACCCAGAGCCTGCAAGCGCCAGCCCATTCGCTGGCGTCCCACTGGCAGGCGCGCTCCGGCGAAAGCCCCGACGAACATTTTGAACGGGTGCGTTTGACAGCGGAGTTTTGGCAGGGAGAAGCGCCGTTATGAAGAGCGCCCTGCAGGGGATAAGCCTTGGCTTGAGCATTGCGACAACGACAGGTTGCGTGAGCCAACAGCCGAATACTTTCAATTTTATCGCTGATCTGCCGCCCGATTTTGCCTATCAGGCCGTTGCCGTGTACGTACCAGCCAAGGGGCAAACCTGCACCGTACCTGGGGGTAGAAATACGGAAGTCGGGTACAACCTGGAGTGGCGCAAACAATATCAGCCGAACTCTCAGATTGCCCTGCACAGAACAGTTAGCGGCTGCCCATTGGTGATCTCTCGCATCAGGCTCGAAATCAATTCGGCTTATGGCGATGACTGGGGGGACATCAGCGGAGATTCCGCAGCCGTTGTCATACGTGAGGAGTTGGAACCGCAGTACAAAGGCATTTTCAACGAAGCAGGTGAAAGCACCTTTTACGGTCAATGTCAGTGGTTGTTCCGCACTTCAGGGGGCAAGCGACGCATCGTAAAAATTCTCGATTGTAAAAAAACCAACCCTCAGGGAGAGCCCGGACGTGGTCGCCCTTTCTCGGCGTACACCCTTGATCAACTGCCGGGTAAGACCGTGAAAATGAATATCAGGTTGGCAGAAGAGGAAAGACCCTACATGGCGGATACCTGGGTGAAAGTCCCTAACGGTTGGAAGCGCTGCATGGGCGATAACTTTGAAGATCAATACGCATTTTGCTTTGGCAATTACAAAGACTTCAGCGGCTTTCGGATGCCGGATGGGCGCAAATGCACCATTTACCCAGGTTGTACGGAATAAGGAGATTTGCGTATGTTGTCATTGCAAAAGGAATTGGAATCGCCGCTGAGCAGTCGCAAGCTGGCCTGCCCCGTGGGTGGGCAATGGACCAGTTTTCAACTCGTGGACGAGTTTGGCTCGGGTGAGCCATATGCTGGGCTGGCATATTTTGTTACCGATTCAGAGGGTCAGCGATACCCTGGCAACCTGGATGCTACAGGCATCGGCAAAGTCGATAACCACTACGCCGGACCAATTAGCCTTGTCTTGGATCAGAAGTATCGAGCCCATGAAAAGCTCTATACGGAGCTCCAGCGCAGAGATAGCTACCCCCTCGAAATCACCGAACTGCAAGTCCGCGCCGAACAAACACGCTACCTGAACACCAACGCCACCCGCACCCGAGAAAATCCCGCGCAAGCCCGCGCCGATGAGTTCTTCCAAGTGGAAGTACGCCATCTGGTCAGGCATGTCGCGCATCTGCCGCCAGAGGTGTATCGCCATTACCCACTCAGCATGGGACCGGCACGGCTCATGGGCGAGCACGGCAAGCTCGGAGTGGCCCTGATGCCGCAAAAGCATACGGTGCTGGAAGTTCGCCCTCTGCGGGCCTTACGGCCTATGTTGTCTACCGCACCTGAGTTCTGCGCACTTAACCTGTACCAACTGGCGCTCATGTCAACCTTGACCTATTGCCCCTTCGGCCAGATGCCTGACAAATCGCCGATAACAACACCGGTAAGCTTCACTCAACAGCCGAGCATAGGTAACTGGTTCGCGGATGCATTGGCTAAATTCGAAGAGCTCTGGAAGCTCTATCCAGAGCAAGCAAAACCTTGTTACTACCCATTGTACGAGGACGTGCCCTACTCCAAACGTCTAGAGATCGTGCCGTTCGACCCCAACCTCTACGCGGTCAATAATCCAGAATTGGGCGTAGATCAGGAACATCCCGCCAAAGTCCATTTTCTCGACGACCGCAAACTCGGGGCGAAAGCCACTGATACCCAGGCTTTTATCACCCACAACAACGAATTGATCCTGATTGCAGTGCGCGGCACTTCGGAAACGCTCCCGGACGGCCTGCGCGACGCCGATGCGCGACAAGTGCCATTTGAAGAAGGTGTCGGCCAAGTGCATCAAGGGTTCTATGGGGCCGCTAAAAAAGCGGCGGCCTTCGTGACAAGCTATCTGGACAGGTTCTACACAGGGCAAAAGCTGCTGATTTGCGGCCACAGCCTGGGCGGAGCCGTGGCACTTTTGCTTTCGGAAATGCTGCGTCGCAGAGCAGGTTTCGATTACAACATCCAGCTCTACACCTACGGCGCGCCCCGCGCCGCAGATGCCACATTCGTTAAAAATGCCCAATCCCTGGTGCACTACCGCATGGTCAACCATAACGACCCGGTACCCAGCGTGCCCGGCAGTTGGATGAACACCAAGCCAGGCGTTTATGGCACAGGAACCGCACTGATGTTTATCAACGTACCCGTTGGCCTTTCAGTGTTCGTGGCCGGTATCACCAACTGGACAGGCGAGCCCTACGCACACCACGGCATTTTGCGGCACTTCCTCCCGGTGGAGTTCGGCCGCCAGGAGAAGTCTTCGATCCTGTGGACGCCCAGTTGCGACACCATTACTCAACACGCTGCCTGCGAAGTGGCCCTCCAGCATAAGCACGGCTTACCGGATCGTCCGGCATTAGTGTCTCAACTCTTCCACATCAGCAATCACTTCATGGTCCCTAGCTACATCCCCGCTTGCTGGGCAACCTTGCGACGCTGGCATCAAGCGCAGGCGTCGGGGGACACGTTGGTGACAAGGCGCGAATATGAGTGGATAGCCGACGCACTGGAACGAATTACCCAGCAGTTGCGCGACGAAAACAGGTATCTGACAGGACGGGGCGCCCCCAATGGACGTAGCGAAAGGCCCATTAGCATTGCGCTCACCCACGAGATTGACAAGACGCGCGCCACGCAGGCCCGCCTGGTTACGCTGCGTACCACATCGGTCAGCGGAAAAGACGTTTACGGAAGCTTGTCGGAACACCCCGAACGTCTGGCAAAAAGCTTGGCCCGCTGGCGGGCACATGCAGAGAACAGGGTCGCTGAGCAATTGGCAATGGCACCTACGGTAAATGCTGACATAGAACTGGTCAGTGGTGCTCGCGGGTACGTCGTTGGCAAACCTTATATGCTGGATGTTGATTCGATCATCTGACCCAAGAGGGGCGAACGGGTCGTGTGTAGGACAAATAATTTAGGAACAACTGAGATCCAATGCGAAAGCAAGCCTTGCTCGCGATTGCAGACCACCAGTCAACCTGTTCGTTAACTGATCCACCGCTTTCGCGAGCAAGCCCGCTCCCACAGGGGGTTAGGTTTCTGCTGGATCAAGCCGCTGGCTGATCCAGCTCCAACCCAACGCCCAACTGGCGCGACAGGCACGGCCAGCGCTTCCAGGCAGCGCCGGTGTCCGGGCTGTTGAGCTTTTCCCGATACGATTCCACCGACTCCAGCGCAAAGCTGTCTTCGTCGAGCATTTCATCCACCGCGTGGTGCACGGCTTCATCCAACTGGTTGGCGAACGGTTCGCCGATCAAATGGTGGGCGATCAGGTTGGCGACGGTCATGTCCAGTGGGATCAGTGGCTGGCTGAAATGCTTGATGTACAAATCGTTGACCTCCTCCACCAGCCGGTGCGCCAGGTAGGCTTCATCCAACAGGCTGTCCAGGCCGACGTGACCTTCCATCAACTTGGGTGGCTGGAGGAAAAACTGCTCGGCGATTTTCAGCACCGGCTTGATCTGCGATTCAATACCGGCCTCGCGAGCCACCTCGTTGGCGGCGTCCAGCAGGTCGGGCACCTGCTCGATATAAGCGGTGACAAAGCGGGTCATGACGCCCTTGGCATCAACGTCTGGCAGTTGAATGGCTGCATGCAAGCTCGGCAACTGGGCTTCCAGCTGACGGGTCAACTGGCCGGTCTCGGCTTCATGTTGTTGGGCTTTTTGGATCTGCTCGCGCAATGCGGCGGTGTTCATGACAACTCCAGGAAACAAAGGCAATGAAATAGGGAAGACATAACTTAGCTGGCGCAAAAACACTCCTAAGACCTATTTTGCATAACTGCCTCTTCCTTGATACGACATCAGTTATATCGATTTGCCATCACGCAGTTCGCATCCTTCTCCATTCGCGGGCTCTAGCGCAAGCCCCGTCTGTTTCAAACGATTTACGCCATCGCGTTGCGAGGTTGCAGTCGCTGTCTATACTCGGTTCTGAATGGAGTTAGCTGATGACACCCGATGCACAAGCAGCAAGGCACGGCGGTCGAGTTCGTAGTCTGTTGTAACCGCTCCCTTGCCGCAGGCGTTAAGCCTACGGGATAACAAGAACGATAAGGGGAACCCGCAATGACGCGACATCCACACGTATGGATGGGCCTCCTGTTGTGGTCGATTTTCAGCCAGGCGCAAGCGGCCTGGACTGTGAATATGGCGCCTGGAGCGACACAGATCAGCAACGCAGTGTTCGACTTGCACATGACCATTTTCTGGATCTGTGTAGTCATCGGCATCATCGTCTTCGGCGCCATGTTCTGGTCGATGATCATGCACCGCCGTTCAACCGGCCAAAATGCCGCTCATTTTCACGAAAACACCCGGGTCGAAATTCTCTGGACCATCGTGCCCTTCCTGATCCTGGTGCTGATGGCGATTCCTGCCACCGCCACCCTGATCAAGATGTACGACTCCAGCGAGTCGGACATCGATATCCAGGTCACCGGCTATCAATGGAAGTGGCACTACAAGTACCTGGGCCAGGACGTCGAGTTCTTCAGCAACCTGGCCACCCCCGCCGAACAAATCCATAACCAGAGCGCCAAGGGCGAACATTACCTGTTGGAAGTCGACAAGCCGCTGGTGCTGCCGGTCGATGCCAAGGTGCGCTTTTTGGTGACCTCCGCCGACGTGATCCACTCCTGGTGGGTGCCGGCCTTCGCGGTCAAGCGCGATGCGATTCCCGGGTTCGTCAACGAAGCCTGGACCCGCGTCGACAAGCCCGGCCTGTACCGCGGCCAGTGCGCCGAGCTGTGCGGCAAGGACCACGGGTTCATGCCGATCGTGGTGGAGGTCAAGAGCAAGCCCGACTATGAAAAGTGGCTGGGCGAGCGCAAGGCCGAGGCCGCGCAGCTTAAAGAGCTGACCAGCAAGGAATGGACCCAGCAGGAGCTCATCGAGCGCGGTGACAAGGTCTACCACACCACCTGCGTGGCCTGTCACCAGGCCGAAGGCCAGGGCCTGCCGCCGATGTTCCCGGCACTCAAGGGCTCGAAAATCGCCACCGGGCCTGTGGCTGACCACCTGAACATTGTCTTCCACGGCAAACCCGGCACCTCCATGGCCGCATTCGGCAAGCAGTTGTCGGAAGTCGATATCGCCGCGGTCGTGACCTATGAACGTAACGCCTGGGGCAACAACAAGGGCGACATGGTTACGCCCAAACAAGTGCTGGAACTCAAACAGGCGGAAAGCAAATGAGCCGGCCTGATGCTTGTTCCTGCAGCCGGTCGGGGCTCAGCGCCCCGCGCCGTCCAGCCCACTCGTTCGAAGGAGACAGGACATGAGTGCTGTGATCGATGACCACGGTCATGCCGGTGCCGACCACGCCCACGGCCCCGCCAAGGGCCTGATGCGCTGGGTACTGACCACCAACCACAAGGATATCGGCACGCTGTATTTGTGGTTCGCGTTCTCGATGTTCCTGCTGGGCGGCTCGTTCGCCATGGTGATCCGCGCCGAGCTGTTCCAGCCCGGCTTGCAGATCGTGCAGCCGGAATTCTTCAATCAGATGACCACCATGCATGGCCTGGTGATGGTTTTCGGCGCGGTGATGCCGGCCTTCGTCGGCCTCGCCAACTGGATGATCCCGCTGATGATCGGCGCACCAGACATGGCGCTGCCACGGATGAACAACTTCAGCTTCTGGCTGTTGCCGGCGGCGTTCCTGATGCTGGTGTCGACACTGTTCACACCCGGCGGCGGGCCGAACTTCGGTTGGACCTTCTACGCGCCGTTGTCCACCACCTATGCGCCGGAAAGCGTGACGTTCTTCATCTTCGCCATCCACCTGATGGGCATCAGTTCGATCATGGGCGCGATCAACGTGGTCGCCACCATCCTCAACCTGCGCGCCCCCGGCATGACCTTGATGAAAATGCCGCTGTTCGTCTGGACCTGGCTGATCACCGCGTTCCTGCTGATTGCGGTAATGCCAGTGCTGGCCGGCTGCGTGACGATGATGCTGATGGACATCCACTTCGGCACCAGCTTCTTCAGTGCCGCCGGCGGCGGTGACCCGGTGCTGTTCCAGCACGTGTTCTGGTTCTTCGGCCACCCCGAGGTGTACATCATGATCCTGCCGGCCTTCGGTGCCGTCAGCTCGATCATCCCGGCGTTCTCACGCAAACCGTTGTTCGGCTACACCTCGATGGTCTACGCCACGGCGGCCATTGCGTTCCTGTCGTTCATCGTCTGGGCGCACCACATGTTCGTGGTGGGCATTCCGCTGGTGGGCGAGCTGTTCTTCATGTACGCCACCCTGCTGATCGCCGTGCCCACCGGGGTGAAGGTGTTCAACTGGGCCAGCACCATGTGGCAAGGCTCGCTGACCTTCGAAACGCCGATGCTGTTTGCCGTGGCGTTCGTGATCCTGTTTTCCATTGGCGGTTTCTCCGGGCTGATGCTGGCCATCGCACCGGCGGACTTCCAGTACCAGGACACCTACTTCGTGGTCGCGCACTTCCACTATGTGCTGGTGCCTGGCGCGATCTTCGGGATCTTCGCCTCGGCCTACTATTGGCTGCCGAAGTGGACTGGCCACATGTATGACGAAACCCTCGGCAAGCTGCATTTCTGGCTGTCGTTCGTCGGCATGAACCTGGCGTTCTTCCCGATGCACTTCGTCGGCCTGGCGGGCATGCCCCGGCGGATCCCCGACTACAACCTGCAATTCGCCGACTTCAACATGGTTTCGTCCATCGGCGCATTCATGTTCGGCACCACGCAGATCTTCTTCCTGTTCATCGTGATCAAGACCATCCGTGGTGGCGAGCCAGCACCGGCCAAGCCGTGGGATGGGGCCGAAGGGTTGGAGTGGAGCGTGCCTTCGCCGGCGCCGTATCACACCTTCACTACGCCGCCGGAAGTGAAATAGATGACACATGGAGCCCATGTGGGAGCGGGCTTGCTCGCGAAGAACGATGACGCGGTGTTTCTGTTAGACCGCAGCGCCTGCTTCGCGAGCAAGCCCGCTCCCACAGGGTTATGTGTAGGGGTTCAGAACCATGGCTGACTCGATCTCGCTGAAGAAGCTGGTCACTCGCCTGCTGATGGTGGTGGTGGCCATGTTTATCTTCGGCTTTGCCCTGGTGCCGATCTACGACGTGATGTGCAAGGCGTTTGGCATCAACGGCAAGACCGCGGGGCAGTACGAAGGTGAGCAAACCGTCGATGAATCACGGCAGGTTCGCGTGCAGTTCCTGTCGACCAACTCAGTGGACATGGTCTGGGACTTCTACCCCAAGGGCGATGAACTGGTGGTCCGGCCGGGGGCGGTGAACGAGATGGTCTTCGTCGCCCACAACCCCACCAACCGGCCGATGAGCGCCCAGGCGGTGCCGAGCATCGCGCCGAGCAACGCGGCGGCCTATTTCCACAAGACCGAATGTTTTTGTTTTACCCAGCAAGTGCTGCAACCCGGCGAACGTATCGAAATGCCCATGCGCTTCATCGTTGACCGGGACATGCCCAAGGAAGTGAAGCACCTGACGCTGTCCTACACGCTGTTCGATATCACCGCTCGTCATCCACCGGTGGCTGTAAACACTGACCGATAGCGTGCCCGATAAGGAGAACAATAAATGGCAACTCACGAACACTATTACGTTCCGGCCCAGAGCAAATGGCCGATCATCGCCACGGTCGGGATGTTCGTCACGGTGTATGGCCTGGCGACCTGGTTCAACGACCTGAAGGCGGCGCGCCCGGAATCCCATGGCCCGCTGATCTTTTTCGTCGGCGGCCTGCTGGTGGCCTACATGCTGTTCGGATGGTTCGGCGCGGTGATCAAGGAAAGTCGCGCCGGGCTCTACAGTGCGCAGCTCGACCGCTCGTTCCGCTGGGGCATGAGCTGGTTCATCTTTTCCGAAGTAATGTTCTTCATCGCCTTCTTCGGTGCGCTGTTCTATGTGCGCAACATCTCGGCGCCAGGCCTGGCGGGTGAAGGCACCAAGGGGCTGTCGCACATGCTCTGGCCGAGCTTCGAGTTCGCCTGGCCCTTGCTGAACAACCCCGACCCGAAACTCTTTCCGGCGCCCAAGGACGTCATCAGCCCCTGGGGCTTGCCGCTGCTCAATACCATCCTGCTGGTCAGCTCCAGCGTGACCGTCACCATCGCCCACCATGCCCTGAAAAAAGGCCATCGCGGCGCGCTGAAAATCTGGCTGGCGATCACTGTCCTGCTGGGTTGTGCCTTCCTGGGCTTCCAGGCCGAGGAATACATCCACGCCTATAAGGAACTGGGCCTGACCCTGGGCTCGGGTGTCTACGGCGCAACGTTCTTCATGCTCACCGGGTTCCACGGCGCCCACGTCACCATCGGCACGATCATCCTGTTCGTCATGCTGATGCGGATCATGCGCGGGCATTTCGACAACGAGCACCAGTTCGGCTTCGAGGCGGCGAGCTGGTACTGGCACTTCGTCGATGTGGTGTGGATTGGCTTGTTCGTCTTCGTCTACGTGCTCTGAAACCAACGTTACCAGGGCGCGTGGGAGACCAACTGGCCGCTGAAAAAACCCCAGGCAATCAAGCCGACGGTGGCGGCAGCCAGGCTGACCCGAATCGCCAGGGCGATGACCAGGCGATTGGAACTGCTGTCGTCCTTGACCAGAAAAAACAGACCGCTGAACAGGCTGGCAATCGTGGCAATCAGCATCAGGACGATGGCTGCTTTTAGCATTAGGGACACTCCGGGGGGATGCAATGCACGTGAGTATAGCTATCCCGTTCGACGGCTTTCGGACGGTGCCATGAAACACTTCCGGCCGGGCGTCGTGCCGTCTCTGGTGGTCGCTGTTCTGGTGCCGGTCATGGTGTGCCTGGGGTTCTGGCAATTGAGCCGGGGCGAACAAAAGCGTGTGCTCATGGACAGTTACGCCGAGCGCCGCGTGGCGCCGCCGCTGGACAGCACGCAGTTGCAACAAACGCCGGATCCGGCTTTTCGACCGGTCAGCCTGCACGGCCAGTTCGACACCGAGCACAGCATCCTTTTGGACAACCGCCAGCACGACGGCAAGGTCGGCGTCGAATTGCTGCAACCGTTTCTCGACCAGGCAACCGGGTTGTGGCTGCTGGTCAATCGCGGCTGGATACCCTGGCCCGACCGCCGCACCCCGCCAGTCTTCAACACACCTGAAGCACCTGTGAGCCTCCAAGCCTGGGTCTACGTTGCACCGGGCGCCACGTTCCAATTGCACGCCGATCCGGCCGATGCACCGTGGCCGCGACTGGTCACCGCCATCGAGCCGGGCAAACTCTGGGCCGAACTGGGCCGCAACGGTTTCACTTACGAGTTACGCCAACAAAACGGCCCCGGCGCCTACCGGACCGATTGGCCCGTGGTGGCCATGGGGCCGGAAAAACACCTCGGTTATGCCGTGCAGTGGTTCGCCATGGCGGCGGCGCTGTTTGGCCTGTTCCTTTATCTCGGATGGCACAACGCAGGGAGACACCATGGGAAGCACCATGAATCCAACCAACACGTCTGAGGCGCCCAACCGTCGCAAGGGCCGCGTGCAATTGCTGCTGATCGTGCTCGGGGTGATCGGCCCGATGATTCTCGCCACCGGCATGTACAAATTCCAGTTCTGGGTGCCGGAAAGCCGCAGCTACCACGGCGAACTGATCGGCAACGGCCAGACCCGCGCCGAAATTGGCGTACAGGCCGATGAACAGCGCTGGCAGATCCTGGTCACCGCACCGCAGGAATGCTCGGTGGATTGCCGGCAACTGGTGTACCTGGCCCGCCAGGTGCAGATCGGCCTGGGCCGCGAAGCCGGTCGCGCCAGCCACGCCCTGGCCATCGCACAACCGCTGGATGCGGACTATGACGCGCAACTGCAGCGCGAATACCCGCAACTGCAACGCTATCCACTGGACCTGCCGGCCTATCAGAAAGGCGCCCAGGGCTCTGGCGGCGCGCAACTGTGGATTATCGATCCCCACAGCAACCTGGTGCTGCGCTACGACGCCCGGGTCAAGGGCAAGGACTTGCTCAACGACCTGCGCCACCTGCTGAAACTGTCGAACATCGGATGAGGGCATCGACATGGCCAAACCTGGATTTCGCCTCGCGCTGTTTGCCACGTTGCTGGCACTGATCGTCGTCCTGCTGGGCGCCTACACCCGGCTGACCCATGCGGGCCTCGGTTGCCCGGACTGGCCCGGTTGCTACGGTTTTATCAGCGTGCCCAAGAGCGAAGCCCAACTGGCCCATGCCGAGTTGCATTATCCCGACGCCCCGGTGGAAGCCCACAAGGGCTGGAACGAAATGGTCCATCGCTACTTCGCGGGCGCCCTGGGGCTAATGATTACCGTGCTGGCCGCCCGGGCCTGGATGAACCGTCGTCACCCCGGTCTACCCTTGAAGCTGCCGCTGTTTCTACTGGCCGTGGTCTTTGCGCAAGCGGCGTTCGGCATGTGGACCGTGACCCTGAAACTCTGGCCGCAAGTGGTCACCGGGCATTTGCTGGGCGGGTTCGCGACGTTGAGCCTGCTGTTTCTGCTGACCTTGAGATTGTCCGGCGTACTGCCGGCGCTGACTGTGCCCAAGCGCCTGCAACATTGGGCGACGGCCGGGCTGCTGCTGGTGATCGGCCAGATCGCCCTGGGCGGCTGGGTCAGCTCCAATTACGCGGCGGTGGCCTGCATTGATTTCCCCACCTGCCACGGCCAATGGCTGCCACCAGCCGATTTCGCCAATGGCTTTCACCTGACCCAGCACATCGGCCCCAACTACCTGGGCGGCCAGCTCGACAGCGATGCGCGCACAGCCATCCACCTGACCCATCGCATTGGCGCATTGCTGGTGACGCTGGTGCTACTGGGGCTGGCCTGGCAACTCAAGGCGGTTGGCATGACCCGCCTGGCCGGGCTGGTGTTGATCGCCCTGGCGGCGCAGATCACCCTGGGCATCAGCAACGTGCTGTTCCATCTGCCGTTGCCGGTGGCGGTCGCTCATAACGCCGGGGGCGCCGCGCTGCTGTTGACCCTGGTGCTGGTCAATTATCACGCCCGTACCAGCCTGGTCCGGGTCAAGCATCACGTCCCGCTGCGCTGGCGCTTCTACCCGCATAAACACAGCGCCAGTCCCATAACAATAAAAGGAGAGATGCCATGGCAACCCTGACCGGTGAACGCCACAACCAGGCGATCTGGCGCGACTATCTGGAGCTGACCAAGCCCAAAGTGGTGGTGCTGATGCTGATCACCTCGCTGGTCGGCATGTTCCTCGCCACCCGCGCCGGGGTGCCGTGGACGGTCCTGGTGTTCGGCAACCTGGGGATCGCCCTGTGTGCCGGTGGCGCGGCGGCAGTCAACCATGTGGTGGACCGGCGCATCGATGCGGTGATGGCCCGTACCCACAAACGACCCTTGGCCGAGGGACGCATCTCACCGGCCGCCGCACTGACCTTCGCCCTGGCGCTGGCAGTGGCCGGCCAGGCCATGCTGCTGGCGTTCACCAACCCGCTGACCGCCTGGCTGACCCTGGCCTCGTTGCTGGGCTATGCGGTGGTCTACACCGGTTTCCTCAAACGGGCGACGCCGCAGAACATCGTCATCGGCGGCCTCGCCGGTGCGGCGCCACCGCTGTTGGGTTGGGTGGCCGCCACCGGTCATGTCAGCGCCGAACCGCTGTTGCTGGTGCTGATCATCTTCGCCTGGACCCCGCCGCATTTCTGGGCCCTGGCGATTCACCGCAAGGAGGAATACGCCAAGGCGGACATCCCGATGTTGCCGGTGACCCACGGCGAGCACTACACCAAGATCCATATCCTGTTGTACACCCTGGTGCTGCTGGCGGTGAGCCTGATGCCGTTCGTGATCCAGATGAGCGGGATGCTCTATCTTGTCTGCGCTCTCGTATTGGGCGCCAGGTTCCTGCAATGGGCCGTGGTGTTGTACCGTGGCAGTCGGCCGCACGCGGCGATCAACACCTTCAAGTACTCTATCTGGTACTTGTTCCTGCTGTTCATCGCCCTGCTTGTAGATCATTACTTACTGTTGAGCCTATGACTCGAACCCAGAAAACCGTCTTCATCCTCGCGGCCGTGATCGCTGTGATCCTCGGCCTGACCATCAACAAAGTACTGTCCGGCAGAGGCCAGGGCGACCCGACTGCGCTGATCGATGCCGGCATCATCCTGCTGCCCCAGAGCCGCAACCTGCCGGACGTGAAAATGACCGACCAGGACGGCCAGCCCGTGGCGATGGACGGGTTGAAAGGCAAATGGAGCCTGCTGTTCTTCGGCTACACCTTCTGCCCGGACATCTGCCCGACCACCCTCGCCCAACTGCGCCAGATCAAAAGCGAACTGCCGCCCGAGGCTGTGGATAAGTTGCAGATCGTACTGGTGAGCGTCGACCCCAACCGCGACACGCCCAAGCAACTCAAGCAGTACCTGGGCTACTTCGACCCGCAGTTCAAAGGGCTGACCGCCTCGTCGGTTGAAGACCTGCAGAAACTGGCGAATGCGGTGAGCATTCCGTTCATTCCGGCGGATACCAGCAAGCCCAACTACACGGTTGATCACAGCGGTAACCTGGCCGTCATCGGCCCGGACGGCACCCAACGTGGGTTTATTCGTGCGCCATTGAACAACCAGAAACTGGTGGCGCAGTTGCCGGAGATGCTCAAGCGTAAATAAGGCCAAGGCGAGACCCCTGCGGAATACAGTATCTGCAACACCCCGATCCCCTGTGGGAGCGGGCTTGCTCGCGAAGGTGGCGGGTCAGCTTGCATCAATGTTGAATGTGCCGCCGCCTTCGCGAATCCACTCCCACACCGGCAGGAACGGGGGACAGACCACGATTATGAGACGGTCCGATTACAGGTGAGCGCAAAATCGTGGTCTGTCCCAGTTTCCCCGTACTAATCCGTCTTTGAATTTTCAGCTCGTGCATACGTAATATCGTGCACTTCAGTTCTGATACCGGTGCAGCAATGCCAGCAGAAATAAAGCAAGAGGATGGGCTGACACTGACCATCATTCCGTGTCCTAGCGGCCGGGCTGGCTGCATTGTCGCTCGACTCGCGGGTACTGATCTGCACGCAGAAATTACATCAGAATGGATTTCCGCTGCGGATAACCAGCATCTACTTGACGAGTTCTTCGCCTCGGTAGCGCAACTTGAGGAAGGCGCCTCGAAAGACTGGCTTTCTGAAAGCGAGGACTTTGCGATCTCGGCCTGCCTGGATCCTGCTTTTCCAGGATTTGTTTTCTTGCGCGTCTACTTGGGTTCAACGTCAGATGACGGTTGCGATTGGCGGATAAATGCTTCTCTGTTGGTCCTCCCGAGCCAAGTCGAGCGTTTTGCCAAAGACTTGTCCACCATTTAACGACGTGCTCTAACTCAAGACGGAAACGGGCGCGGAAACTAGGACCAATAAGGGGACGGATTTATTTCTCTGAAGACTCCCGACTCTCAAACTTTTTTTCATTCTTCAATGACTCATACTATGAGTGATGACGTCATCATTTCATGAAAGACAAGAACCCGCTACGGCTCCCAGGATTGTGTAATCTTCGGTGCCTTATCTATTAGTTTTCGTAGTTCGCCCAGTGAATTAAAGATGGTACCTACAACTCTACCTTGAGTATTACGACTATAAAGTACTGATTTGAAGGGGGCACTGGCCCCATCTGCAATACCTCCAGCGGTAGAGTTAAGATGCCCTGCGTACTTTAAAAATTTATCAATAGCCACACCTTCTTTTGCTGAGAGAAAGTCATCAATAAAGTCATAATGTGCTTTAGAGCTTATAGCCTCAAGAGGAGGGCTTCCAATTGACCACTTCGGGCAAACCACATCTACATATGGTGATAGCTTTATATCCATACATATACTCGAAACTCTATAGGCAATAAAATGGGTAGTTCTGGATAATGCTGCCGTTTTACTCGTTAGATTTTTACATAGCTTTTCTCGGAGAGGCTTCCTGTATTCATCCCGAATCTCGCGTTCAAACTCTTTAAACTCAATAAGTACGCACGAGGAATTAGTTCCAGCAAAAAAATCTGCATACTTACGATCTTGACTGCCAGAAAAATTCCCAATGAAATATTCCGAATGGCTTCCAAATTTATTGACCAGCTGATCCCTCAATACCGAAGAGAAAAAGTCTATAACTTGCGACTCTCCGAGTTTATTCTTTGCCAAAACATGCCTCCAAACTTCCAAACCCGTTTTGGGTTTTCCAGTAAACTCAAATTGTACTGCA
The DNA here is from genome assembly GCF_004786035.1 of Pseudomonas viciae. Lineage (NCBI taxonomy): Bacteria > Pseudomonadati > Pseudomonadota > Gammaproteobacteria > Pseudomonadales > Pseudomonadaceae > Pseudomonas > Pseudomonas viciae. The sequence continues at coordinate 94,172 of NZ_CP035088.1, read as the reverse complement.
CAAAAAAGGGGACAGATTTATTTCCAGCAAAATAATTCTCCCCCTTTTCAGTCAAGGCAGGATGCACCGACCGCTGTCGCCCGGCGCAACTGCGACATGACGTTCCCCGCCGTAATCACCGCTGCAGGCGACATTGGACAGTTGCTCGCGGCCAGCGCCTCTGCGACCCAGGTATTGCAAGTATAAAACAGCGAATAGCGACCCTCGGCCTGGTAGAACCGGCTCTCTCCATACAGACCAGGCCCGAGCACCACCAAGGTGCCCGTCGCTGAGTGGGTGAAGGTCCCGGCCACGAACGCGAGCAGTCGTTGGTAGCTGTCCTCCGTCACCCGCACCTCGATGACCTCGCTTGCGGCGAAACGCCGCCTGGGGTCCCCGTCAATCTTGACCGCATGCAGCACGGTTGCCGTCGACCCGAACAAGGCTCGCAGGGCAAGGCTCAAGGTGGCCTGTGGGGCTCGGTAAAAATCCTCGTCACCCCAACCGAACTCAACGAGGTCGCCGTCGCTGAATTCTTCAGCCAGTGCGGGAAGCACCTGAAGCAGATCGGGGCGCGCAATCACCAACCCGGTATGCAGGCCATGATTCACTACATAGAAGGACCGCCAATCGCCACCCTCGCCCCTCGGCGGGTCCGACGCGGTAGCGCAGCCGAACAGCGTGAGGACTAGGGCCAGCACTACAATGCTGTTGTTCGAATGCAGGTCTATGCCACAGAATTTCATCACGACCTCCTCAGCAAAAGTCTAAGTTCGCACCTTGAATTTTGCGCCACCTCTGTGAGGTGGGGAGGCCGGCCAGATGACTCTCAGATTTATTTTCAGAAAATAAATCCCTTTTTTGTCATCGCTGATCCTCAAAGGAAATATATGACAACCGAACTGCATACCGGGGCGCACGCGGGCTACAGCGCTCTCGACTGGCACGATGGATACGACGTTAACCTGGGCGACCTCATTCGCCAGCTTCCTCAGCTCGTACGTGGGCGTTATGTGGCGATTGCTGCGTCGGATAGCGGGCCCTATAACCTTAGCGCCGTTGAGATCGCTAGCGGGTGGCAACGTGTAGGTGACTTGGCGATCAGTCCTATCATTATGGATATCGCTCAGTTGCCCACGCCGGGCTTTGATGAGTGGTATGTTTTTGAGCGCTTGCCTGATCGGGTGAGGCTCTCCAGATTTAGCAGCGCTATCGCATTTCAACCGTTCGGAGAGAGCGATAAGGTCGACGCGTTCTGGGCACAAATTGAAGATTTACAACCCGTGCATGCTCTGCTGGGCGCCTGTCGCCTCTTACTGATAACTCAAGACGCAGTAATATATGAGAGCGTACTTACGTTCTGTTCAACCTAAGGGTTGAGGTGTTGTTTTGCGCAGATCTGCTGGGCATTGGGACGTGAAAGAGTGACGCATTTATTTTTTGATATTCAGTCCGCCCCCCTTTCTCTCTTCAGTAAACCTACTCAAACCACCACCGCTTCATGACCCCCCCATCGCCACGGCAAAGACCGACAGCCCCAGATCACCCCCAACAAGCGAGGGTGATCTGGGAGTAAAGGGATGCGGCCCAAGACAAGGAATAACCCGGTCTGCGTTTTACACCCAGACGTCATTAGCCACTCCAACTAATTGAATGGCCTCCCCTTCCGAGGGCTCGGCAAAGATGATGTTCAAATCACGGTAACCGGAGTGGTCCCCCACCAAGCTCAACTCAAATCGAGCCCCGGACGCATCGACTTCGTAGCTCTTCAAGTAAGTCAGGTTCTTGGCTTCATTGACCACCACATCCAACGTGCCGCCATAACCATCCCCCAGCCGGGTAAAGCCCAAGGCAGACAAGTCGATCGTGTCTTCACCCGCGGTATAGTCCATCAGGCGATCAGTGTGGTTTTCGGTGGCGGTACGGTAGCTGTCGCTCAGTCCGTCGAAGCGGAACACATCGTTGTTACCACCACCCACCAATAGGTCCCGGCCCTCTCCGCCAACCAACACATCATTCCCTAGCGCGCCATAAAGGCGATCATCGCCCGCGCCCCCTTCGATGATTTCGCCTCGAGCGTTGCCTTGTAAACGATCGTCCCCTTCTGTGCCCACCAACCTGGCTTGCTGAAACAGAATGTTGGTTTCATTCAGCGCTTGGCCCAAGTTACCGTCGAAGACCACTTCGAAACGTTCCCCGTCCGCGTTGGTATCGAAACTCTTGAGGTAGGTCCGCGTCCCGCTTTCATTGACGCGTATCGCCAGCGTTCCGTCATGTCCATTGCCCAGCCCGAGGAAGCCCAGGGAGGCGAGGTCGATCGTATCGGTGCCGGGGTCGAAGTCAGTGATTCGGTCGCTATGGGCCGCGGTTGCGGTTCGGTAACTGTCGGTGACTGACTGGTAACGGAACGTATCGGCGCCGACACCGCCCGTCAGCAAGTCGCGACCTTGCTGGCCATCGAGCAGATCGTTACCGGCCCCGCCAAAGATCGCATCGTCGAACGAGGCGGTCCCGAGCAAGAAGTCATCGTCGCGGCCACCGTCGAGGTGGTAATAGCCGTCGTCGGGATTGCCAAAGCTGTGGTCCAGGCTGCCGTCGGGGTTCAACTGGACCAAGGCGGCCAGGTAGCCGTCCGCGCTCGTACCTTGGCTTCCACCAATCAATAGTCTGCCGTCGGCCAGCACGATCATGTCGGCGACTGCGAAAGGAGCGCTTTCCGAGCCCCAACTTACCCGCCCCTGATCACCGAAATCGCTGTCGAGTGAGCCGTCGGCATTGAGTCGGATGACGGTCGCCACGCCGCCCGTGGCGCCCGCCAGCAGGATTTTGCCGTCGTTCTGGATGACGAGGGCGTCTGCATGGACATCCAAGGCCAGGCTGCCCCCGTTCGCAAAGCTGCTATCCAGCGTACCGTCCGGGTTGAGGCGGGTCAGGGTATCTTGCCCCGTGATCAATACCTTCCCGTCTCCTTGCAGCGAAACGTCGATCGTGCCGCCGGGATGAATGCCGACAGATGCTGGCAGGTGCAGGACCCCGGCCTCTGCGAAAGACGAAACCAAGGCCCCCGTCGCGTCGAAGCGGGCGATGTAGATCTCTCCAGAGGGATACCCAGCGCTTGCGAAGAAGCTGCCGTCGCGTTGCACGGAGAACGACGCTTGCTGGCCTAGATCTTCATTCCAATAGAAAGGCACTGTCACGGTGCCGCCGTTCCCGAAACTCGTATCGAGGCTGCCGTCCGCCAAATTACGACTGACGCCCGACACCCAGGCGTCGCCTACTTTCACGTAGCGCGCCACCAGGTAGCCCCCGCCCGGCTGCACGGCGGCATTACCGCCGTCCTCGATATCGAGCGACACAGGGAGCAGGGATTTACCGTCGCCGCTGAAGTCGCGGTCCAGGCTACCGTTGGCATTGAACCGGACCAGGCTGCCGGTGAAGCCTGAATCCTCTTCGCCTCCTAGCCCCAGGCGACTATAAGCGCCAAGCCAGATCGCACCGTCTGGATCGACCGTGATACCTGCGATTTTGTCCGAGCCCCATAAGGTCGTGGCGACCATGCCTGTGTTCCGCGCAGCTGAAGCGGCGGGCGAAATGCTCTGGCTCATGTCCATGCCTCCAATAGCGATGTGGCGCCAAAAACTATAGGCACGGCTCGGTCAGGTTGCCATTTACGAAACGAAGGGAAGACTGACGCATACAGCCTCAAGCTTGCGCATCGCATGCCGATGAACTGGCCAGTTCGCCCTTTCCTTCAGGCAAGATGTGCCCTCCAGATTCAAGGAAGATGCCCCATGTCCGCTTCGCTCGATCTCGCCGCCAGTCAGATCCGTCACGCCGTTCGCGCAGCCACCGAGGGCCTGGTCGGTCGCGAGCAGTTGGCCGAGTTGATCGTACTGGCGGCGGTCGCCCAGGAGCACATTCTGGTGGTGGGCCCGCCCGGCACGGCGAAAAGCGCCGTGGTGCGTCGAGTCGCGCAGTCCATGGGCGGTCGCTACTTCGAGTATTTGCTAGGGCGCTTCACCGAGCCTTCGGAACTGTTTGGCACGGTCGACCTGAAGAAGCTGCGCGAAGGCACGGTTGAGACCGATATCAGCGGCATGCTGCCTGAAGCCGACATTGTGTTCCTGGATGAAGTGTTCCTGGGCTCGACGGCAATCCTCAATACTCTGCTTGGCGTGCTCAACGAGCGACGTTTCCGCCGTGGTCACACCCAGGTCCAGTGCCCCTTGCGCGTCTGTGTCGCAGCGGCGAACGGCCTGCCCGACGACGAATCGCTGGCGGCCTTCGGCGACCGCTTTTTGCTACACCTGTTCGTGGACGCAGTACCCGACAACCAGCTCGAAGCGATGCTGGCCGGCGGCTGGCAGTCGGAGCAGCGCCCGGTTCCGCAACTGCTGGGGCTGACTCAGCTCGACACGCTGGGCCACGCGCTCAAGGACGTCGATTTGTCACGGATGCGGCCTGCGCTGGCCCAGGCCATCCGCCGGTTGCGGGAAGCCGGTATACAGCTCTCCGACCGACGTATCGTCAAATCTCAGCGCCTGATCGCAGCGGCGGCTTTGCTGCGCGGACATCTGGAAGCCAGCGAAGCCGATCTCTGGCCCCTGCTTTACGTGCTGCCGACCCGGGAAATTCAACAACACGGCCGCGAGGTGTTGCAGGATCTTTTTGCCCAATGCAGCAACAGCCATCTGTTCAGTGCCGTCGAGGAAGCGACGCTGCAACCAATGGCCCGCCTGCATCGTCTGCTTGAAACGGCAGAGGATTACCTGGCGCGTAGCGAACCGCCTGCCAGCCCACTGCTGGAAGCACTGCTGCGCGAAATCGATGCCAACTTCAACAGCCAGACCATCCCCCAGCGCCTGCATGAGGCGCGCGGACAAGTGGCCCATCTGCTGACAACCCAGGCATGACGAACATGGTCACCGCCACGGCCATCGATTGGAACTGGCGAGTGCGGCGCGAGCCCGGCCAACCGCAGGCCGCCGTGGCCTGGGGCGAAGTCGCGGCGCGCCTGCATGCACGGCTGCAGCGCATGCCCGAAGACCAGATCGCGCACCTGCAAGCCACTGCCAACCGTGACGTGCTGATCGTCACGGGCAATGTCGATGACCTGCCATGGGTCGAGGGCATTGATTACGCCTGCACCGAGCCCGCCGCACCCGGTCTCTGGCTGCCCACCAGTTGGGAACCCGACGCACCGCTGGATCTGATGGGGCAAGCGCTGCTCGGCAGATTCGCGCGCGCGCCACTACTACTGTGGCATGCACCCAGGGTAGTGGTGCCGCTCGACCGATGCCTGCCCGTCACGGCCCGGCATCTGCAACGCATTCAGGATGGGTGGGCAGGTCGCTGATGCAATTACCGCAATCCCTGCAACCCTGGAGAGACTGGCTGCAATGGTTTCCCCCCGAACAGCTGCCATTGCTGGCGGATCTGTTCGTACGCCTCAATCCGCTGCTAGGTCCATTGCGTGGCATGCAGCAGGGCGGCGAGCCCGAACCCGACGGCCTTGGCGATCTGCAACGCCGTGGCCCATATGAACGACTGCTGACCAGCGAGTGGTTGCTGGCCGATGAGCTACCCGACGAATTTCTGCGCAGGGCGGCAGTTGGCGAACACCTGTTTCTGGCGCCGCAATATCGCACTCATCAGGCCAACCGCATGATCGTTGTGCTGTTCGACGCCGGCCCGCTGCAACTGGGCGGGCCACGACTGGTGCATCTGGCGTTGCTGATCCTGCTCGCCCGCCGGGCCAGCGAAGCCGGGGCCGAGCTGCGCTGGGGGACCCTGCAAAACACGCCACAATTACATGAGTTCAAGGGCGCAGTGCATTTGAAGCAACTGCTCGACGCCCGTACGTATCAGACCGTCAGCGATGAGCACTGGCACACCTGGCGCGCTTGGCTATCGGAACAGGATTACGACAGCGGCGAACGCTGGATCGTCGGCCAACGACTGCCTGCCACCGACGCCCGCTCCTGCACTCATCGGGTCCAGATACAGGACAGCCTCGATGGCCGCAGCCTGATGGTCGCGCTGCAAGACAGGGCCACCCGACAAGTTGCCCTGCCCAACCCCGACCAGCGCCTTGCCTTGCAATTGATCAAGGGCGAGTTCGACGTCGCGCGACAGATCGCTCGCACCGCGGTCAAGACCCTCATTCCACGGGTTGCGCTGACGCTGGCCCCGATCATTGCCAGCAGCGGCTTCCATGTCGCCCTGAAACTGCTCGACGAGCCTGGGCTTGTGGTGATCAAGCTTCCGGCTCCCCGGCAGAAAAAACCGCTCGATGTTCGCCGGACTCTCTGGAACAACCGCAGCACGCCGCTGGCGATCACGTTCCCGGGCCGCATGCCCGGCGCGGTCCTGAGCCTCGACGAGCAACTGGTCTTTTGGAACATGCCTGGCCTCAAACCCGTCGCCCGCCCCGAGCGTGACCAACTGCAGTTGCCCCCAGGCACTGCCACGCTGCTGCCTGTGGTGTGGTTGCACAACGGCACCTACGGCAGGGTTTTCCTGCTCGACGGCCAGGGTCATCTGGCCTTCTGGGTGGTCGACAACGGCAAGCTGCCCACCCCGCATCAGCCCGGTGTCACCCACTCGATCGCCGATAAGGTGGTGGGCATGGCGCAGGTCGATCGCAGCATGCTGGCCTATCTGCGCCACGATGCCGGTCGATTGTATGTCCACCAAATCAATCCCTGGATCAGCCAGTCCACGGGCTATGTGGTCGGCACGGCGAAGGACGTCGACATCGATCAGGTACTGTTCCCGGCAAGTCCGCACTGGAACAAAACCTTTTACGGTTGCGCGTGGATGCGCCTGGTCGACGGGCAGCAGCAGTGGCAGATGGTGGCCCCCGACCTTCGGACCAGCCAGGTCGACCTGGGACCCGGCTGGAAAGGCCTGGGATTGCTGATTGGGGAGGACGAGGCATTTTCCATGGTCTTGCTCGGCCCCAACCAGCAGACCGTCGCCTTGTACTGCCGGGGTGAGCAACATGTGCTGTTCACCACCAACGAGACCATTGCCAGAATCAGCTTTTGTCCGATGAGCGGACTGATCGGCGCCCTGACCAAGGCTCGGGAACTGGTGGTGTATTCGGTCCGGGACGAGCGCAGGGTGTTGCAGGTCATGTGCAATCAGGCACAACCGCAGTCGGAGGATGACACCCATGTCCGGACCTGATGCAGTCATTATTCGCCGTCCGGCACTGAGCGGTCATCAACCGATCGAGGCGCTGTGGCTTCCCGTCGAGCGATTCAGCGAGCAGGAACGAGCGCGGTTGATACTCACCCACTGGCAAACCGACGCCAGGGCCTATCGTTTTGCCGACGGCGACCTGCTGCGTTTTCCCAAAGCACGCGCCATGCTTTGTGAAGGGCTCGCTGGCTGGCCGCTGATCCGCCAGGGTCGAGCGCTTTGCTCAGCACGGCTGAGTCCTGAAGAAATGCAGCGCCTGGCCCACGCCGATATCTGGCTGGTACGCGGCACCCGGGTCAATGCCCTGCACCTGCGCGACGCCACTGCGCTGGCCCCCGATCAATGGATCGACGTCAGCCAGTACGCGCTGCTCGACACCTACGACTGCCAGGACGTATTGCCGGAACCGCTAGCCGATCCGCTGGCGGTACAGACCGACATACGGGAAATCCTGGGTGACTCGCTTGCGCCGGTTAGCCCCGAGCGGGAGGCGGTGATGCAAGCCCTGCTGGAGCGCCAGCGTCAGGCCGCCACACCTGGTGTACCTGCGGCGCGTCACACGCCAGGCCCGGCGAACAACCGGCATAGTACCGGCGAGTTGAAAAACGGCCTGCTAGGTTTAATTGCGCTGGCCGTGGGCATTGGCCTTTACCGATTTCTGTCCCTTGACGGTCCGCAGTTGCCGACCGCTACCCCTGCGACTGAGAGCGCCAAGCCGCCACGCTCTGTGGATCCTTCCACATTCGATCTGGGCAGTGTCTTGGTTTGGACGGTCATCGGCGCGGCACTCTTCACCCTGATACTGATGGCCGTGCGTGCCTGGATGCGGCGCAATGGCACACTCTCGGCAGCAAGAAACACGTCCACTGCCACTACCGCCAATGCCGCCCGACCATCGAAGCCGAGCGTGCCGCCACGGGCGTCGGGCCAGCCACGTGGCCCGGCCAGATGGCGGCGCTGGCTGACGCGCCTGACCCAGAATTCACGCCTGTCAGCGCTTTACGGAAAGCGGCAGGCCGCTTACATGCAACGCATGTTGGAAATGTTCGAAAATGGCGACCTGGAAGAAGCACTGCGCCACGCCATCCCGCTGGGCGGCGGCCAGGGCGATGCAGGTCAAGCCTTCGGCACGCCCAACAGGCGCCAGGATCTGACGCTCACCCAGCAATCGGGGCCTCGCACCAGCATGCTGTTTGAGGCAGATCTTGGAACCCACCTCAAGCAGGTCTACCGGCAGTCCTTTGAGCGACTGGATCGCGAGGGGCGTATCGAGGAAGCTGTATTTGTCCTGGCCGAGCTGTTGAGGGCACGACATGAAGCCCTCGACTACCTGGAAAAACACCAGCGCCACCAACAGGCGGCCGACCTTGCGCTGGCCTGGGATGTGCCCAGCTCAACCATCGTGCGCCTGCTATGCCTGGCAGGAGATTGGCAGCGAGCGTTGCAAGTGGCGCGGCGCGACAACGCGTTCGCCGATGCCGTCCTCTTGCTCGAAAAGAAATGGCCGGAAGCCGCCGCGCGTCTGCGCCTGGAATGGGCGCTGGCTCTGACCGAGAAAGGTTTGTGGTTGCAGGCGGTGGACGTGATCTGGAGTCTGCCGGCAGAGCACGAACGCGCCACACAATGGCTGTTGGCCGCCGAGGCCGCAGGAGGGAGCCTGGCCATCGGCGCACTGGTGAAACGGGCCATCCTGCTACCCGACACCCTCTCGACATACGAAAGCTGGGTCGAAAAACTGCGCAACGACCCCGAGCGGATTATGGAGCGCGCCACGTTGGCCCAGGCGCTGCTGGCCCACAAGGCCCACAGTCCCGCGCTGGCCTGGCTGGCTGCCGCGACCGTGCGGGCGATGATCCGCGATCAGGCCGGGCCACACGCCCATCTCACCCAGAACCAGCTTCAAGCGCTGGTAAAAATGAGCAAGGACAAATTGCTACAAGCGGACTTGCCCGGCAGCGCCCTTCCCAAGAACAAACTTCTTAATCAGGGCCTTGAGCGGGTAAGCGACCCCTTGTCGTTCTCGGCGCCAGAAAGGGGCAACCGGACTCTCTGCGATGCCGTGCCCTTGACCGACGGACGCTACCTTTTGGCACTGGGCGAAGCTGGCGCGTTGGTGGTAGAGGCTAGCGGCAAGACGGCCTTTCACTTTCCGGTACCCGCCCAGACCATCGTGCTGGGCCACAGCCGACAGGTCGCGCTGGCGCTCGCGCGTCGCGGCGACGTCTGGCGCATCTGCAAACTGGATCTGGTCAATCGCAGCGCCAGCGATCTGGGCGTGCTGATGCTGGATGCCTTCGCCAAGAATTTCGACGGCACGTCCTGGACCGTCGGCCGAGGCTCGCAATTGCGCGTCGTGGACGTGGATCGCCGGTTCGAAACACTCTGGCACGTCGGCGATCTGCCCGGGCAGGTTACCTTCCTTCGGGATGACGAGTGCAACGAATCCGTATTGCTGGAAACCCCACACAATTTCCAGCTCTGGCATTACCGCCTGCCCGACCGCCGATTGCTCAGCCGCGACTCTATGCCCGCGCGGCGTCAGGAACACAGTTGGCAGGTGTATAACGCGACGGGCCGAACCACTGAGTTCTGGATCGAGCATGAAGCCGACAGCGATCCCATGCTGAGGGCGTACGAAGGCGGCACGAGCAAGCGCTATCCCTTGCCCGGTCTGATTCAAGAGTTTACCGATCCGTTGTACATCTACTCGTTTGAGCAGTGGCTGGTGGTCTGCTACGCAACCGGCGACGATGAGGCACGCTGGCACTTCATCCACCGCCACAGTGACCGGTTATGCGCCGTCCTGCACTGGCCGCTGCATCATGCGCAACTGCGTTGCGTGGGTAATGAATGGGTGCTTTTCGACCATCAGGGCCGCCTGTGGCATGTCGACACAACCCGCTCTATGACTCGAACTTTGTCGGTGCAGTGACGCGCCGCCGGGGTGGGATTTTTATGAGCGCTGGCAATCCAGTTTTTTAAGGAACACGGTCATTTTTTTTTGGGTATAAGAGGACAGATTTATTTGCCGCAAATAAATCTGTCCCCTTTTCACAGTCCCCTTTTCACACACACAGTCCCCTTTTCACAATGTCCATGCCTCCGATAGCCAAAATGGCGCCAAAGACTATAGGCACGGCTCAGTCGGGTTGCCACTTTACGAGACGAAGGGAGGTGCTTGGACGACCCTCTACTCTGCTATCGATGCAACCCGTCTCAAGGAATAAGGGGACACCCGTTAGCCTTGACTTGATACCGGCTATTGGGTGTCCCCTTTTCTGTCCCTCAATAGCTTGCCCGCAACGTCTCAAATCTGCCTTGAGTAAGGTGACTGCCATTCCGGCAGTCAAACCGCGCATTGAGCGTTAGCCCAGTGCCAGGGGCTCAAGAGTGGGAACAACTTCATATGCGAGTTACCGATAGGTCTGCGAACATGAAAAAACTAACCCGGCTCCCAACGTTAGCCCTCATTGCAATCGTGTTCTGCACGGGGCTATGGGCCGTTTCACAGTGGTGGGAAAAGGCTCTGGCGAAGCCCGTTGGCGCCGCCAGGATCAGCCCCAACGGCTGCTACCGAGTTCAGGAATTCAAACCTTTTTGGTTACTGCCCGGCCTCTTTCACCCCCAGTCGCCCCCGGATGAGCCAGAGCAGCAGCAGTGGTTTGTTCGCTGGGAGATTCCGGCCTTTTTTCGCCTGTACGATAATCGCAACGGCCAGCTGATTGGCGAAAGCGCGATCTACGATCTGGTGAATTATGGGGGACCTGTGTCTTGGGGCTTCGGCAGCCACCCCACAGTTTCCGTCGAAATGATCACGATTGGCACCGACCTGCCTGATTGCATCGGTAATCAGCCGGGCTAGCGGGGGCGGAGTGAATCGCTTCAGAAAAAGGGCAGATTTATTTCCAGCCAATAATTCTGTCCCCTTTTCATGAGCGGGGAATGCCGGCCAGTTAAGCCGCAAACTTGTGGGAGCAAAGCTTGCTCGCGATTGGGGCAGGGCTGTCGACAACGGGTTTGGCTGGTCTACCGCTATCGCGAGCAAGCTTTGCTCCCACAGTTTTTGCGCCGTCTGAGCTTTTAGCGGATTGGCAGTGGGTTGGGGGTGGGCTTTTTTATGAGTGCTTTGCACTCAAGCGGGAGCAAGCTCCCTCGCCACGGGGGCTGTGCTGGGCTGAAAGTTTTCAGCGCTGGCGGTCCAGTTTTTTGAGGAACACGGTCATTTCTTTTTCGGCTTGTTTGTCGCCGTGGGCTCGGGCGGCTTCGAGGCCTTGTTCCCAGGCGTGGCGGGCCGCCGGTAGGTCGCCGTGGCCTTGGTGGGCCTTGCCCAGCAGTTTCCATGCCGCCGAATATTTGGGGTCGAATTCGACGCAGTGCTGAAGGTGTTCGGCTGCCCGGGCGAATTCGCCGAGGTCCAGGTAACCCTTGCCCAGGCCGAAGCGCAGCAGGGAGTTATCCACACCCTTGGCGAGCATTTTTTCCAGGGAGTCGAGCATGGCGGCGTCCTTATCGGTTGTGTCAGGGGTTGATCAGTTGGCTGCTAGATAGCTATCGCGAGCAAGCTCGCGATGGGGCCATTACTGCCACCGCAAAGCCTGAATCAGAAGAAGCTCAACCCCACATGGAACAGCTTCTCGACATCACGAATGTGCTTTTTATCCACCAGGAACAGGATCACATGGTCGCCGGTCTGGATGGTGGTGTCGTCGTGGGCGATCAGCACTTCTTCGTCGCGGATGATCGCGCCGATGGTGGTGCCTGGCGGCAGGCCGAGGTCGCGGATGGCTTTGCCGATGACTTTGCTGGACTTGGCATCGCCGTGGGCAATCGCCTCGATCGCTTCGGCCGCGCCACGGCGCAGGGAGTGCACGCTGACGATGTCGCCGCGGCGCACGTGGGCAAGCAAGGTGCCGATGGTCGCCAGTTGCGGGCTGATGGCGATGTCGATGTCACCGCCCTGGATCAGGTCGACGTAGGCCGGGTTGTTGATGATGGTCATCACCTTCTTCGCCCCCAGGCGCTTGGCCAATAGCGACGACATGATGTTGGCTTCGTCGTCATTGGTCAGGGCCAGGAAGATGTCGGCGTCGGCGATGTTCTCTTCCATCAACAGGTCGCGGTCCGAGGCACTGCCCTGCAACACCACGGTGCTGTCGAGGGTGTCCGAGAGGTAGCGGCAGCGTGCCGGGTTCATCTCGATGATCTTGACCTGGTAGCGGCTTTCGATGGCTTCGGCCAGGCGCTCGCCGATCTGCCCGCCACCGGCAATCACGATGCGCTTGTAGTTCTCGTCGAGACGGCGCATTTCGCTCATGACGGCGCGAATGTTCGCTTTGGCGGCGATGAAGAACACCTCGTCGTCCGCTTCGATCACCGTATCGCCCTGGGGCAGGATCGGCCGGTCACGTCGGAAAATCGCCGCGACCCGGGTCTCCACATTCGGCATGTGCTCGCGCAGCTGGCGCAGTTGCTGACCCACCAGCGGCCCGCCGTAGTAAGCCTTGACCGCCACCAGTTGGGCCTTGCCTTCGGCGAAGTCGATCACCTGCAAAGCGCCCGGGTGTTGGATCAGGCGCTTGATGTAATTGGTCACCACCTGCTCGGGGCTGATCAGCACATCCACCGGAATCGCTTCGTTGTCGAACAGTTCGGCGCGGGTCAGGTAGGACGCTTCGCGCACCCGGGCGATTTTGGTCGGGGTGTGGAACAACGTGTGGGCGACCTGGCAGGCGACCATGTTGGTTTCATCGCTGTTGGTCACGGCTACCAGCATGTCGGCGTCGTCGGCACCGGCCTGGCGCAGCACCGTAGGCAGCGAGCCGCGCCCTTGTACGGTACGGATGTCGAGGCGGTCGCCCAAGTCCCGCAGGCGGTCGCCGTCGGTGTCGACCACGGTGATGTCGTTGGCTTCGCTGGCCAGATGCTCTGCCAGCGAACCGCCGACTTGTCCTGCGCCGAGGATGATGATTTTCATCCAGTCACTCCTATCGAATCGGTTTTAACCGCGTGCGGCGGCGATCTTGATCAGTTTGGCGTAGTAGAACCCGTCATGACCGCCCTCCTGGGCCAGCAACTGGCGGCCATGGGGCTGCTTCACGCCGGCCTGGCTGGCGATGTCCAGCTCCCGGGCGCCCGGGGTGCGAGCGAGGAAGGCTTCGATCACTTCAGTGTTCTCGGTCGGCAACGTCGAACAGGTGGCGTACAGCAACATGCCGCCGACTTCCAGGGTCGGCCACAGGGCATCGAGCAATTCACCCTGCAGCACCGCCAGTGCGGCGATGTCGTCCGGCTGGCGGGTGAGCTTGATGTCTGGATGACGGCGGATAACACCGGTGGCCGAGCACGGCGCGTCCAGCAGGATACGTTGGAACGGCTTGCCGTCCCACCAGGTCGCGGTGTCGCGACCATCGGCGGCGATCAGTTCGGCCTCCAGGCCCAGGCGCTCGAGGTTTTCCTTGACCCGCACCAGGCGCTTGGCTTCCAGGTCCACCGCCACCACGCCGGCCAGTTTTGGCTCGACCTCAAGGATGTGACAGGTCTTGCCACCCGGTGCGCAGCAGGCGTCCAGCACCCGTTGACCGGGCGCCAGTTCCAGCAGGTCGGCGGCCAGTTGGGCAGCTTCGTCCTGGACGCTGATCCAGCCCTCGGCGAAGCCCGGCAGCGCGCGCACATCGCCGGGGGTTTCCAGCACGATACCGTCGCGGCTGTACTGGCACGGGATGGCCGGGATGCCCGCCTCGCCGAGCAAGGCCAGGTAGGCATCGCGCGTATGGCGGCGGCGGTTGACCCGCAGGATCATCGGTGGATGGGCATTGTTGGCCGCGCAGATGGCTTCCCATTGCTCGGGCCAGAAAGCTTTCAGGGATTTCTGTAACCAGCGCGGGTGGGCGGTGCGCACCACTGGATCGTGTTCCAGCTCGGCCAGCAGGGTTTCGCTTTCCCGTTGGGCACGGCGCAACACGGCATTGAGCAGGGCCTTGGCCCAGGGCTTTTTCAGTTTATCGGCGCAGCCCACGGTTTCGCCAATGGCGGCGTGAGCGGGAACGCGGGTGTAGAGCAACTGATAGAGCCCCACCAACAGCAGCGCTTCGACGTCGGCATCGGCCGCTTTGAAGGGCTTCTGCAACAGCTTGGCCGCCAGGGCCGACAAGCGCGGCTGCCAGCGGGCGGTGCCGAACGCCAGGTCCTGGGTGAAACCGCGATCGCGGTCTTCCACCTTGTCCAGCTGGGTCGGCAGGGAACTGTTGAGTGAGGCTTTTCCGTTGAGGACGGCAGCAAGCGCCTTGGCGGCGGCCAGACGCGGGTTCATGAGGCGTCCACCGCTTGGCCCAGGCGCGTGCCTACGGCAAATTTCTCACGGCGGCTGTTGAACAAGTCACTGAAGTTCAGCGCCTTGCCGCCGGGCAATTGCAGACGCGTCAGACACAACGCCTGCTCACCACAGGCCACGACCAGGCCGTCCTTGCTGGCGCCGAGGATTTCACCGGGGGCGCCCTGCCCTTCGGCGCAGCTGGCCGCCAGCACTTTCAGGGCTTCGCCGTTCAAGGTGCTGTGGCAGATCGGCCATGGGTAGAAGGCGCGCACCAGGCGCTCCAGCTCGATGGCCGGACGGCTCCAGTCGATGCGCGCCTCGTCCTTGTTCAGTTTGTGCGCATAGGTGGCGAGGTGGTCATCCTGCACTTCGCCCTCCAGCGTACCGGCGGCCAGGCCAGCAATGGCCTGGACCACGGCCGGCGGGCCGATCAGTGCGAGACGGTCGTGCAGGCTGCCACCGGTGTCTTCGACGCTGATGGGGGTACTGACCTTGAGCAGCATCGGCCCGGTGTCCAGGCCGGCTTCCATGCGCATCACCGTGACGCCGCTCATCGCGTCGCCGGCTTCCACGGCGCGCTGGATCGGCGCCGCACCGCGCCAGCGCGGCAGCAGCGAGGCGTGGCTGTTGATGCAACCCAGGCGCGGGATGTCCAGCACCACTTGGGGCAGGATCAGGCCGTAGGCGACCACCACCATCAAGTCCGGTTTCAGCGCCGCCAGTTCGGCCTGGGCTTGGGCATCACGCAAAGTCGGCGGCTGCAACACCTGGAGACCATTCTCCAGGGCCAGTTGCTTGACCGGGCTGGGCATCAGTTTTTGCCCACGACCGGCCGGCCGATCCGGCTGGGTGTAGACCGCGATGATTTCATGGGGGCTGGCGAGCAGGGCCTTGAGATGTTCGGCGGCAAACTCGGGGGTGCCGGCAAAGACGATGCGCAGTGGCTCAGTCATGGGAGGCTCTCATTTACAAAGCAGTCGCAAAAGAAAAAGGCTTGCCGCAGCAAGCCTTTGTAAGGAGGGCATCAAGCATTCTGGCGATGAAGTTTTTCCAGTTTCTTCTTGATCCGGTCACGCTTGAGGGTAGACAGGTAATCGACGAACAACTTGCCGTTGAGGTGGTCACACTCGTGCTGGATGCACACCGCCAGCAACCCTTCGGCGATCAGTTCGTAAGGTTGGCCGTCGCGATCCAGGGCCTTGATCTTGACCTTCTGCGGGCGGTCGACGTTTTCATAGAAGCCCGGCACCGAAAGGCAGCCTTCCTGATATTGGCCCATCTCGTCGGTCAGGGTTTCGAACTCGGGGTTGATGAACACCCGCGGCTCGCTGCGGTCTTCGGAGAGGTCCATCACGACGATACGCTTGTGCACGTTGACCTGAGTCGCGGCGAGGCCGATGCCTGGCGCTTCATACATTGTTTCAAACATGTCATCGACCAACTGACGCACTTCGTCGTCCACTACGGCCACTGGTTTGGCGATAGTGCGCAGGCGCGGGTCCGGAAATTCGAGAATGTTCAAAATGGCCATAAGCTTGATAAATGCACGTGTGAGGTAAAGTCGGGTGGCTGGCCTGGCGTGTCTTGGGATGCAGGCTACCGTTGTAAAACGTTGCTCTGTGTGAAACGGAGCGAGCCACGGGGGCTCTGGCGTTTTACGCGAACGCACATAATAAAGGGATTCACCGCATGAGGAAATCACTACTCGCCCTGCTGCTCCTGGCCTCGGCCGGTATCGCGCACGGGCAAGTGCAACTTCGGGAAGGTTTTCCCCAGCAATACACGGTGGTGACGGGGGACACACTGTGGGACATTTCCGGCAAATACCTGCGCGAACCCTGGAAATGGCCGGAGCTCTGGCAGGCCAACCCGCAGATCGAAAACCCCAACCTGATTTACCCCGGCGACACCCTGTCACTGGTCTACGTCAACGGCCAGCCGCGCCTGACCCTCAATCGCGGTGCCTCGCGGGGCACCATCAAGCTGTCGCCACGCATCCGCAGCTCGCCAGTGGCCGATGCCATCCCGAGCATCCCGCTGCAAGCCATCAACAGCTTTCTGTTGAGCAACCGCATCGTCGACAAGGCCGAGGACTTCAATAAAGCGCCGTACATCGTTGCCGGCAATGCCGAACGGGTACTCAGCGGCATGGGGGATCGGGTCTTTGCCCGTGGCCCATTCGACGCGAGCCAGCCAGCGTACGGTATCTTCCGCCAGGGCAAGGTCTACACCGACCCCGAGACCAAGGAGTTCCTGGGCGTCAACGCCGACGACATCGGCAGCGGCGAGGTGGTCGCCACCGAAGGCGACGTCACCACCCTGGCCCTGCAACGCACCACCCAGGAGGTGCGCCTCGGTGACCGGCTGTTCAGCGGCGAAGAGCGCTCGATCAACTCGACGTTCATGCCTAGCGCGCCGAAGTCGCCGATCAATGGGCTGATCCTTGACGTACCCCGCGGCGTGACCCAGATCGGTGCGCTGGATGTGGTTACCCTGAACAAGGGGCGCCGGGACGGGCTGGCTGAAGGCAACGTGCTGGCGGTGATGAAGACCGGCGAAACCGTGCGCGACCGCATCACCGGCGAGCAGGTGAAAATCCCGGATGAACGGGCCGGCCTGCTGATGGTTTTCCGCACCTACGACAAGCTCAGCTACGGCTTGGTGCTGTACGCCTCGCGCTCGTTGGCGGTGCTCGACAAGGTGCGTAATCCTTAGCTGTTCTCACAAGTTACCAACAGAGTTATCCACAGCTTGTTCCCGTTTTAACGGGGCTTATAACGATCAAGGATGATCACATGCCATTGCCTGAATCTGCTTCGGTTTCCCCTGCGGAACTGGAGGCCCGTCTACGCCTGCACCGTTTGCCGGAACTGGGGCCCAAACGTTTCATGACCCTCATGGAGGCCTTTGGCTCTGCCTCCAAAGCCATCAGCGCACCGGCCAGCGCATGGCGCGCGCTGGGGTTGCCGGCGGCGTGTGCCGAAGCCCGGCGTAACCCGGATGTGCGTGACGGCGCCGCCCATGCACTGGCCTGGCTTGAGCGTTCGGACCAGCATTTACTGATGTGGGACCAGCCTGACTACCCGGCGCTGCTGGCCCAGATCAGCGATGCGCCACCGCTGCTGTTCGTTGCCGGCAACGCCGGATTCCTGGAAAAACCACAGTTGGCGATGGTCGGCAGTCGCCGCGCATCGCGGCCAGGCATGGATACCGCGGCGGCATTTTCCCGAAGCCTGGCCGGGGCCGGTTTTGTCATTACCAGTGGCCTGGCGCTGGGCATCGACGCGGCGGCTCATCAAGCAGCGCTGGACGTCGGCGGGCAGACCATCGGCGTGTTGGGCACCGGGCTCGAAAATTTTTATCCACAGCGCAATCGCCGGCTGGCGGACGCGATGACCGCCCAGGGCAGCGCGGTGTTATCGGAGTTCCCCCTGGACGCGCCACCCCATGCCAGCAACTTTCCACGGCGCAACCGGATCATCAGTGGCTTGTCCCTGGGAGTGCTGGTGGTCGAGGCTAGCGTCGCCAGCGGTTCGCTGATCACCGCGCGATTGGCGGCGGAACAAGGCCGCGAGGTGTATGCCATTCCGGGGTCGATTCATCACCCCGGCGCCCGGGGCTGCCATCAATTGATCCGCGACGGCGCGGCGCTGGTGGAAACCGTCGAGCACATCCTCGAAGCGCTGCGCGGTTGGCAGCGGTTGCCGCCGGCCTCGGAGCCTCAGCCCGTGACCCATCCGCTGCTGCGCCTGCTGCATGCCGCGCCGCTGAGCAGCGAGGCGCTGGCCGACGCCAGTGGCTGGGGCTTGCCCAAAGTGCTGGCGGCGCTGACCGAGCTGGAAATGGAAGGACGCGCCACCTGTGACAACGGGCGCTGGTTTGCGCGCTAGGTTTTATGGGGAAGATCGGTAAACTGCGCACAGCCTTATTTGTGTTGCGGAGAGTCTTTCATGGTCAACAGTTGGCGTGTGCAACAAGCCGCGCGAGAAATTCGCGCCGGGGCGGTGATTGCCTATCCAACCGAGGCGGTCTGGGGCCTGGGCTGCGACCCGTGGAACGAGGAAGCGGTGGAGCGTCTGCTGGCGATCAAGTCACGGCTGCCTGACAAGGGTCTGATTCTAGTGGCTGACAACATCCACCAGTTCGACTTTCTGTTCGAAGACTTCCCGGAAACCTGGATGGACCGCATGGCCAGCACTTGGCCGGGGCCCAATACCTGGCTGGTGCCGCACCAGAACCTGTTGCCGGAATGGATCACCGGCGTGCACGACACCGTTGCACTGCGGGTTAGCGATCACCCGACCGTACGTGATTTGTGCTCACTGGTTGGGCCGCTGGTGTCCACCTCGGCCAACCCCCAGGGCCGCCCGGCAGCGCGCACGCGGATTCGCGTCGAGCAGTATTTCCGTGGGCAGATCGACCTGGTGCTCGGTGGCAACCTGGGTGGACGCAGGAACCCCAGCGTGATTCGTGACCTGGCGACCGGGAAAGTGGTGCGGCCGGACTGAGCCCGAACACACCTTCTGCATCTTGCACAAAACCACTGTGGGAGCGAGCTTGCTCCCACAGGTTCTTTAGCAACCTTTAAATCAGGGCAGGAGAATCGTCGAGCCAGTCGTGCGCCGTGCCGACAACTCGGCCTGGGCCTTGGCCGCTTCCGCCAGGGGATAACGCTGGTTGATATCCACTTTGATCTTGCCGCTGCTGATCATCCCGAACAGCTCGTCGGCCATGCGTTGCAGGTTTTCGGCATTGTTGGCGTAAGTCGCCAGGGTCGGTCGGGTGACGTACAGCGAGCCCTTGGCCGAGAGAATCCCCAGGTTCACGCCATCCACCGCCCCGGAGGCATTGCCGAAGCTCACCACCAGGCCACGGGGGGACACGCAGTCCAGCGAGGTCAGCCAGGTGTCCTTACCGACCCCGTCGTACACCACCGGCACTTTCTTGCCGTCGGTCAACTCCAGCACACGCTGTACGACGTTTTCCTTGCTGTAGTCGATGGTTTCCCAAGCGCCGTGGGCCTTGGCGATGGCGGCTTTTTCCGGCGAGCTGACGGTACCGATCAACTTCACGCCCAAGGCCTTGGCCCATTGACAGGCCAAGGAGCCCACGCCACCGGCGGCGGCGTGGAACAGGATGGTTTCGCCACCCTTGAGTTCATACGTCTGGCGCAACAGGTACTGCACAGTCAGGCCCTTGAGCATCACCCCGGCGGCCTGTTCGAAACTGATGGTTTCGGGCAAATGCACCAGGTTGGCCTCGGGCAACACATGCACATCGCTGTAGGCGCCCAGCGGACCGCTGCCATAGGCCACCCGGTCACCCACCTTGAACCGCGTGACGTCGCTACCGACCGCCTCGACCACACCCGCGCCTTCGGCGCCCAGGCCTGATGGCAGCGTCGGAGGTGGGTAAAGCCCACTGCGGTAATAGGTGTCGATGAAGTTCAGGCCGATCGCCTTGTTGCTGACACGCACCTGCTGCGGGCCCGGCTCGGCAGGCTGATAACCCACATACTCAAGCACTTCGGGACCACCGTGGGAACTGAACTGGATACGTTTGGCCATCTTCACTCTCTCCTTGTCGCAGGACTTTTTACCAAGCCTTCTATCGGACTCCTAAGCTTGACCTTCGTCAACTGTGGCATGGGCAAGTGCGGTGGTATCCTGTGCGCCCATTTGCCACCGGCCCACTGTACGCCGCGTAGCGTAGTCCTGATCAAGGTGATGTCATGTCCACTCGCACCGAGGCCGTGAAAGCCTACCTGCTCGACCTGCAAGACCGTATCTGCGCCGCCCTGGAAACCGAGGACGGCGGCACTCGTTTTGTCGAAGATGCCTGGACCCGGCCTGCCGGTGGTGGCGGTCGCACCCGGGTGATCGAACACGGCACGGTGATCGAAAAAGGCGGCGTGAACTTTTCCCACGTCTTCGGCAGCGGCCTGCCACCGTCGGCCAGCGCCCATCGGCCGGAATTGGCCGGGCGTGGTTTCGAGGCCTTGGGTGTATCGTTGGTGATCCATCCGCATAACCCCCATGTGCCGACGTCCCACGCCAACGTGCGCTTTTTCATCGCTGAAAAGGAAGGCGAAGAACCGGTCTGGTGGTTCGGCGGCGGCTTCGACCTGACGCCTTATTACGGCGTGGAGGAAGATTGTGTGCATTGGCATCGCATTGCCGAGCAGGCCTGTGCGCCGTTCGGCCCGCAGGTGTATCCGCGCTACAAGGCCTGGTGCGACAGCTATTTCCATCTCAAGCATCGCAACGAGCCCCGGGGTATCGGCGGCCTGTTTTTCGACGATCTGAACGAGTGGGATTTCGACACCAGCTTCGCCTTCATGCGCGCTATCGGCGATGCCTACATCGATGCCTACCTGCCGATCATGCGTCGCCGCAAGCATGACCCGTTCACCGCCAAACAACGGGAATTCCAGGAGTTCCGCCGTGGGCGCTACGTGGAATTCAACCTGGTCTACGACCGCGGCACCCTGTTCGGGCTGCAATCGGGCGGGCGTACCGAGTCGATCCTCATGTCGCTGCCGCCGCAAGTGCGCTGGGGCTACGACTGGAAAGCCGAACCGGGCAGCGAAGAGGCACGGCTGACCGAATACTTCCTGCAGGATCGCGATTGGCTGGCGACAGCCTGAACGGGGATTTTCCATGGATCACTACGTTGTAATGGGTAACCCGATCGGCCACAGCAAGTCGCCATTGATCCACCGCCTGTTCGCCGAACAGACCGGGCAAGTGCTGGACTACACCACGCTGCTGGCGCCCCTGGATGATTTCGTCGGTTGCGCGCGGGAATTTTTCCGCGAGGGCCGTGGGGCAAATGTCACCGTGCCGTTCAAGGAAGACGCCTTCCGCCTGGCCGACAGCCTGACCGAGCGGGCGCAGCGGGCGGGGGCGGTCAACACGTTGAGCAAGCTGGCCGACGGTCGCCTGTTGGGCGACAACACCGATGGCGCCGGGCTGGTTCGGGACCTGACCGTCAACGCGGGTTTTAGCCTCAAGGGCAAGCGCATCCTGTTGCTGGGGGCCGGCGGTGCGGTGCGTGGTGCCTTGGAGCCGCTGCTGGCTGAAGCGCCAGCCTCGGTGATCATCGCCAATCGTACGGTGGAAAAGGCCGAATTGCTGGCTGAGTTGTTTGCGGACCTGGGCCCGGTGTCGGCCAGTGGTTTTGACTGGCTGCAAGAGCCGGTGGACCTGATCATCAATGCCACATCCGCCAGCCTGTCAGGGGATGTACCGCCCGTTGCTGGAAGTTTGATCGAGCCCGGCAAGACGGTTTGCTACGACATGATGTATGGCAAGGAACCGACCTCGTTCTGCCGTTGGGCAAAGGAACAAGGCGCTGCGGTGGTGATGGATGGCCTGGGCATGCTGGCCGAACAGGCGGGCGAAGCGTTCTACCTGTGGCGCGGGGTTCGCCCGGACACTGCGCCGGTACTGGCCGAACTGCGCCGTCAGCTAGCACTTTAAGCTGTTGTGGGAGCAAGCTTTGCTCCCACATAAACCCTCGCCACAAATTGCATTCATCTGAAGCTTTTCAGTCCTCGAAAAGGATCGGGCAGTTCTGCGGCCCTTCCAGCTTCTTCAACTCCTCCACCACATGCGGCCGGGCCCTGCGCAACGTCAGGCTGCGCCCCTGGCTGCGCAGGCGCCGGGCTTCCTGGTGGAGCATTTCCACCCCTGAATAGTCGATGAAGTTGATCTGCTGGGCATCAATCACCACCCGCTGCGCTTGCAGCCGTTGCAAGCGCACTTGCAAGTAATGACTGGCACCAAAAAAGATCGAGCCGCCAACCCGTAGGATGTCTGCTTCCCCTTCATGGGAATGTTGTACTCGTGGCTGTGAAGTGCGCTTAAGGTAAAAGAACAGCGAGGCCAGCACACCGGCATAGATTGCGGTTTGCAGCTCCAGCAGCAACGTAGCCAGGCAGGTCAGGCTCATCACCACGAATTCGGCGCGGCTCACGCGGTACAACGCCCGGATACCGCGATGGTCCACCAATCCCCAGGCGATCAGCAGAATACTGCCGGCCATGGCCGGGATCGGAATGTGCGCGATCAGTTTCGCGCCCGCCACCGCAAACAGTGCCACCCATAGGGCCGAGAACACCCCGGCCAGGGGTGAACACGCCCCGGCTTCATAGCTGAGGCCGGAACGGGTAAAGGAACCGGCCGACAAGGATCCAGAGAAAAATCCGCCAATGATGTTGGAAAGCCCCTGCGCCCTCACCTCTTGATTCGCATCGAGCAATTGCCCGGAGCGTACCGACAGCGAACGGGCGATAGACAGGCTGGTGACCAGCCCGAGCATGCCCACCGCGACGGCACCGGGCAGCAGGCGCAGGATCAGCTCCAGATCCAGCGGCAGTGGCGTGAGAGGTGGCAGGCGCCCGGCAAAGGCGCTGACCAGCGCCACATGGCCGAACATCGCCGGCCACAGCCAGACCACCAGGCTGCTGATCACCAATGTGATCAACAGGCTCGGCCAGCGCGGCAGCAACCGCTTGAGCACGACACCCAGCACCAGCGTCCCCAATCCCAGCAGCAATGACGGTTTATCCACAGCCTGGATATGGCTGAGCAACATCAGCAAACCTTTCAACGCCGTCGCTTCGTTCGGCAGGTCGAGGCCCAGCAGGTTCGGCAACTGCCCCAGCGCAATCACCACCGCTGCCCCCAGGGTGAAACCCAGCACCACCGAGTGCGAAACGAAATTCACCAGCGCACCGAACCGCAACAGCCCCAGCAGCCATTGGAAAATACCGGCCAACACCGTCAGCAGCAGGATCAAAGTCACGTAGTCGTCGCTGGCGGGCACGGCCAGAGGACTGACGCTGGCATACAGGACGATGGAAATCGCCGCCGTAGGACCGCAGATCAGGTGCCATGACGACCCCCACAGGCAGGCGATCAGCACAGGGACAATCGCCGCGTACAGCCCGTATTCAGGCGGCAAACCGGCAATCAGCGCGTAGGCAATAGACTGCGGCAACGCGAGAATCGCACCGCTCAGGCCTACGATCAGATCACGGCCGACACTGGCCCGAGTCTGTCGCGGCAGCCAGCTCAGGAAAGGGAAGAGTGAATGGCGAGTGGGGAATGCCATGGGGCCTCAAGGGTGGGGTTTGGCGCAAGAGTATCAGGTGAACGATCCCCCGTGGCGAGGGGGGCTTGCTCCCGCTGGACTGCACTGTAGGAGCTGTCGAGTGCAACGAGGCTGCGATCTTTCCCCAGACACTTGAATCTCAAGTGAAAGATCAAAAGATCGCAGCCTTCGGCAGCGCCTACAGCTTCAGCGAGAGCAAGCGCCCTCGCCACAAAAGCCGCTCGCTGTTATGCCTAGAGCTTGGCTTTCACCGCCGCCAACGCATCCTTGCCATCGAGGGTCTTCACGCCGTCCAGCCATTTATCCAACACCGTCGGGTTAGCCTTGATCCAGGCCTTGGCCGCATCGGCGTTGCTGACTTTGTTGTTCACCACCTCGGCCATGATGCTGTTTTCCATTTCCTGGGTGAAGCTCAGGTTGGTCAACAACTTGCCAACGTTCGGGCACGCCTGTGCATAACCTTTGCGCGTCAGTGTATAAACACTGCCGGTGTCGCCGAAGTACTTCTCGCCGCCCTTGAGGTAGTGCATTTTCAATTGCACGTTCATCGGGTGCGGCGTCCAGCCGAGGAAGGTCACGAACTTCTGTTTCTTCACGGCCCGGGAGACTTCCGCCAACATCGCCTGTTCGCTGGACTCCACCAGTTTCCACTCGCCCATGCCGAAATCATTGGTCTTGATGATTTCTTTCAGGGAAAGGTTCGCCGGGGCACCTGAACCGATGCCGTAGATTTTTTTGTCGAACTTGTCGGCAAATTTGTTCAGGTCGGCAAAGTTATGCACACCCGCGTCCCAGACGTAGTCCGGAACCGCCAGGGTGAACTCCGTACCGTCCAGGTTCTTGGCAAGTTGCGTGACATCGCCGGTGGCGACGAACTTGTCATAGAAGCCCTGCTGCGCCGGCATCCAGTTACCCAGGAACACGTCCACCTGGCCGTCCTTGAGGCCGCCGAAGGTGATGGGCACCGCGAGGGTATCGACCTTGGCCTTGTAACCCATGCCATCGAGCAGGAAACCGGTGATGGCATTGGTCGCGGCGATGTCACTCCAACCCGGGTCGGCCATTTTTACCGTTTCGCAGCTCTGTTCGGCCCACGCCGAAACACTGCTCAATGCCAACAGCCCAGCGGTCAGTACTGTGGATAACTTTTGCATGTGCTTGCCCTTACGTTATTGGTTTTGGCAGGGTTGTGGATAACGGGCCTTGCGCTCCAGATCGTCGAGGTCGATGTGATTGCGCATGTATTGCTGACTGGCATCCACCAGTGGCTGGTGGTCCCAGCTCTTGAGTGTGCCCAAGGCCAGGGCCTGGGCGACGAAACGGCGACGTCGCTGACTGGCGAGCACCTGTTGATGAATGGCCGGAATGTCCCATTTGTCCCGCGCCTCGGCGAGAAAATCGGCGAACAGGGATTGATGCTCGGGTGATTGGCTGAGATCTTCCAATTCCTTGGGGTCGTTGCGTACATCGAACAGCAGGCACGGGTCATCTTCGCTGTAGATGAATTTCCACGGCCCACGGCGAATCATCATCAATGGGCTGATGGTGCCTTCGGCCATGTATTCACCGAACACTTCGTCATGCCCGCCCTGCCCTTGCAGGTGCGGCACCAACGAGCGGCCATCCAGGGGCAGCCCTGGCTCCAGCGTGCCGCCAGCGAGTTCGACCAAGGTGGGCAGCAAGTCGGCGGTGGACACCGCCGCGCTGACCCGGCCACTGGCGAACTGGCCCGGTGCGCTGATCAGCAACGGTACGCGAGCGGCCATTTCGAACCAGTGCATTTTGTACCAGAGGCCTTTTTCGCCGAGCATGTCCCCGTGATCGCCGGAGAACACGATGATGGTGTCGTCCAGCAATCCGGTGTCTTCCAGGGTTTGCAGCAGCTTGCCGACATTGCTGTCGATATAGCTGCAGGCGCCGAAGTACGCGCGGCGAGCATCGCGAATCTTATCCACAGGCAGCGGCTTGCCCCATAGGTCGTAGACTTTCAGCAAGCGTTGGGAATGCGGGTCGAGTTCGGTTTGCGCCGGGGTTTGCGGCAGCGGGATGTCGTTGTCGTCATACAAATCCCAAAACGCCTTGGGAATTGTGTACGGGTCGTGTGGGTGGGTCATGGAGACCGTCAGGCAGAACGGCTGGTCACCGTCCTCGCGGATGTGGTCGAACAGGTACTGCTGGGCCTTGAACACCACCTCTTCATCGAAATCCAACTGGTTGGTGCGCACGCAGGGCCCGGCCTGCAACACCGAAGACATGTTGTGGTACCAGCTCGGCCGCACGTGGGGCTCATCCCAATTCACGGCCCAGCCATAATCGGCCGGGTAAATGTCACTGGTCAGGCGTTCTTCATAGCCGTGCAACTGGTCCGGCCCACAAAAGTGCATCTTGCCGGACAACGCCGTGCGGTAGCCAAGGCGACGCAGGTAGTGGGCATAAGTCGGAACGTCTGCGGGGAAATCCGCCGCGTTGTCATAGGCGCCGATCTTGCTGGGCAACTGGCCGCTCACCAGGGTGAAGCGTGACGGTGCGCAGAGCGGGCTGTTGCAATAAGCCGCGTCGAATACCACGCCTTGGTCGGCCAGGCGCGACAGATTGGGCAGCTTGATAGGCGAAGGACCGTAGATCGGCAACATTGGCGCGGCCATTTGATCGGCCATGATGAAAAGAATGTTCTTGCGCTTCATGTATTCGCGGCATTCCATAGTAGACAGTTATGCGACATTGCTGCGATTGAGCATGTAGCCCCCACCTTTTGGGGTAAAGCCCATGCAAGGTAATGACTAGGATAAGCACAGCTTATGTATGAAGCCTTGGGTGACCTGTCCCTGGACCTGTTCCGTGCCTTTGAAGCAGCGGCCCGCCATCGCAGCTTTACGGCGGCGGCGGTTGAGCTGGGCACCACGCAACCGGCCATCAGCCAGCAGATCAAACGCCTGGAAGAGCAACTGGGCACGCGATTGTTCGATCGCATCTACCGTGGCATCGAACTGACCGAGGCCGGGACGATCCTGTTCGAGCAGGTGCAGGCCGGCTTGCAGAGTATCGACGCGGGGCTGAACGCGATCACCGCCCAGCATCAGCATGAGGTGCTGCAGGTCGCCACGGACTTCGCTTTCGCCGCCTATTGGCTGATGCCGCGACTGCACCGGTTTCACGCGGCCAACCCGCAGGTGGACGTCAGCCTCGTCACCAGTGAGCGCAACCACAATATGCTGCGCACGGATATCGACGTTGCCGTGCTGTTCGGCGACGGACGCTTCAAACAGGGCGAAAGTCGCTGGCTGTTCAGCGAAGAAGTTTTTCCGGTGTGCAGCCCGCTGTTGCTCAAGGAGCGCCCCCTGCCCTTGCCGGCCCAAGCCTTGTCGGAATTCCCGCTGCTGCATCTGCGTGGAGAAAACAGCAGCAACTGGTTCGACTGGAGTGGCGTATTCCGTGAGCTGGGCATCACCTCGCCACCCGCCCCCGGACAGCTGCGGTTCGACAATTACACCTTGCTTATCCAGGCGGCGATTGGCGGCCAAGGCGTGGCAATCGGCTGGCGCCACCTTGTGGATAACTTATTGGCCCAGGGCCTCTTGTGTCGTCCAATCGCTGAAACGGTGCTGTCACGGTTGGGCTATTACGTGGTCTTACCCCAGCGTAAACGGCGCGGGGTGTTGATACGGCTGTTCGTGGACTGGTTGATGGAAGAACAGGCCAACAGTGCCGAATCGCTCACGGGATTGCCGTTGCCGTCGATTGCTGTTTGAGCCCGTGGCGGGGGACTTGAGTGTGTAACCGTCTTTTGGGGCTGCTTCGCAGCCCAGCGGGAGCAAGCTCCCTCGCCACGGGGGATGTTCACAGCTAGTTGGTGGCCACGAAGCTGACATGCTGCCCCACATGCAGGTTCAAGTGCAGCTCATCGGCAATGCCGACCGCCACTCGATTCAGTCGCTCCAGGGATTCGGCCATGCCGGGTTCCAGGCTGGTGCTGACCTGGCTGAAATGCTCGATGCCCAGGCCTGGCACGGCGTACGGTGCATTGATCAAGGTCCATTGCAACGTGCTGTTCTTCAGGGCATCGAGCACTTCTTCGGCGGCATGGCGCTGCAAATCGTCGTCCGTCTGCTCTTCATCAAGCACGACAAAGTCGCCGACCAGGAACAGCCGGGGAATAGTCGCCGCTTCCATTCCGGCGATCAGCGAGTCCACCGCCAATACTTGCTCCACCGGCCCCGGAATCAATGTGCGCTCCACTTGTTCGCTGTTCATCGGCAACCCCGGCGCGTTCAGCAGACACACCACGGCGCTGGCGCCGGCGACACTTTGCTTGACCCGTTCCGGGTCATAGAGGTCTCCGGTCTTGGTCCGCAGGCCCGGGCGCGGAGCCAGGGCGGTAAGATCATCGAGAATGGCGATGACTTCGTGCTGGCGCCGCAGCATTTCAGCCATCAACGCACTGCCGAGGCTGCTCATGGCACCATAGAGCACCACTTTGATGACCGGGGTTTCGGCGTTTTTCATGGCTGTTTTCCTTTTTTCCCGCGTGTAAAGGCTCTGACCTGCGGAAAACCAAGAGGGTTCGGCCTGTTTTCGAGGAGTCACAGATGCAGCGGATCAAGGGCTACCACGCCCACGTGTATTTCGACGCGACCACGATCGACCAGGCGCGGGCGCTGTGCGAGGAAGCCTCGCAACTGTTCCCACTGAAAATGGGCCGCGTCCACCAACGCCCGGTCGGCCCGCACCCGGATTGGAGCTGTCAGCTGGCGTTCGATCCGCAGTACATCGGCGTGGTCTTGCCGTGGCTGGCGCTCAATCGCAAAGGCCTGGTGGTTTTCATGCACCCGGATACCGGCGATGACCTGGTGGACCACACCGAGCATGCGATCTGGATGGGCGCGGTGCGGCCGTTGGATCTTTCGGTGTTTAAAGCAAATCCCTGACTTACCTTTGTGGCGAGGGAGCTTGCTCCCGCTCGGCACAAAGGCTGGCCCAACCGTCAGCATCGCCAGCCGCGAAAGCTGGCTGAAAGCTTGCGCGATTAGGATCGCCCCCACTACCGGCAAAAGACCGGTGGCCAGAAGCGAGTGTTGAAAGCTCGTTCGGCCCTTTTAACAACAACAATGGTGATTCTGATGTCCGCTGCTACCTCTCCCATCGCGTCAACTCCATCCGTCCGTCCCGTGCTTAGCGTCCTGCGCTGACCTGTCTGGTTCGCCTTTGCCCGCCGCGCCACGCCTGGAGTATTTCCTATGCTGACTTTCCTTGGCTTCGCCATGGTCATCACGTTCATGTTCCTGATCATGACCAAGCGCCTGTCCGCGCTGATCGCCCTGATCATCATCCCGATTCTGTTCGCCCTGTTCGGTGGCTTTGCACCGAAGATCGGCCCGATGATGCTCGAAGGCATCACCAAGCTCGCCCCGACCGGGGTGATGCTGATGTTCGCAATTCTCTATTTTGCCCTGATGATCGACTCCGGCCTGTTCGACCCGGCCGTGCGCAAGATCCTCAAACTGGTCAAGGGCGACCCGCTGAAAGTTTCGGTCGGCACCGCCGTTCTGGCGCTCGTCGTTTCCCTCGATGGTGACGGCGCGACCACTTACATGATCTGCGTGGCCGCGATGCTGCCGCTCTACAGCCGTATCGGCATGAGCCCACGCATCATG
The DNA here is from genome assembly GCF_004786035.1 of Pseudomonas viciae. Lineage (NCBI taxonomy): Bacteria > Pseudomonadati > Pseudomonadota > Gammaproteobacteria > Pseudomonadales > Pseudomonadaceae > Pseudomonas > Pseudomonas viciae. Next base: position 64,907 of record NZ_CP035088.1, on the reverse strand, counting down.
GCTGGCCTGATCATCCTCGCCGGTGGCGTGATGAACATGACCCCCTGGGGCGGTCCGACTGCCCGGGCGGCCAGTGCACTGCATGTCGATCCGTCCGACATCTTCGTTCCGATGATTCCTGCGATGCTGGCCGGTGTGGCGGCGATCCTGGCGATTTCCTACATGTACGGTAAGCGCGAGCGCGCCCGTCTGGGTGAACTGCACCTGGTCGGTGACGACATGGACCACAGCGAAATCAGCGTTTCCCAGTTCCCGGACGCCCGTCGTCCGAAGCTGATCTGGTTCAACGGTGCGTTGACCCTGGGCCTGATGTGCACCCTGATCGCTGGCCTGTTGCCGCTGCCGGTGCTGTTCATGGTGGCGTTCAGTATCGCGATGATCGTCAACTACCCTTGCCTGCAACAGCAGAAAGACCGCGTCGCGGCCCACGCCGGTAGCGTGCTGGCGGTGGTCGGTCTGATTTTCGCAGCGGGTATCTTCACTGGTATCCTGTCCGGCACCGGCATGGTCGATGCCATGTCGAAAAGCCTGCTGGCGGTGATTCCTGATTTCCTCGGCCCGTACCTGGCGGTGATTACGGCGCTGGTGAGCATGCCATTCACGTTCTTCATGTCCAATGACGCGTTTTACTATGGTGTGTTGCCGGTGCTCTCCGAAGCGGCCAGTCACTACGGCATCACGGCAGTGGAAATGGCCCGTGCCTCCATCGTCGGCCAGCCCGTCCACCTGTTGAGCCCACTGGTGCCGTCCACTTACCTGCTGGTAGCCTTGGCCGGGATCGAGTTCGGCGATCACCAGCGCTTCACCTTGAAGTGGGCAGTACTGGTTTGCCTGTGCATAATGTTCGCCGCCTTGCTGATGGGGATTTTTCCGCTGTTCAGCACTCTATAAAAGCAATGCCCGCTGCGCTGCCTTCGGTGGCGCGGCCTAACACTCGCTCAAAGGAACTCACATGGAATGGCTGACCAACCCGGAAATCTGGGTTGCCTTCTTTACCTTGACCGCCCTGGAAATTGTCCTGGGCATCGATAACATCATCATGATCTCGATCCTGGTCAGCCGCATGCCCAAGCACATGCAGGCACGCACCCGGATCTTCGGCCTGGCCCTGGCCATGATCACGCGGATCCTGTTGCTGTTGTCCATCACCTGGGTCATGCGCCTGACCAACGATTTGTTCGAAGTGTTCGGCCAGGGCATCTCCGGTCGTGACCTGATCCTGTTCTTCGGTGGCCTGTTCCTGTTGTGGAAAAGCTCCCAGGAGATGTACCACGCGCTGGAAGGCGAAGATGAAACCAACGACGAGCCTTCGGGCAAGGGTGGTAACTTCATCTACACCATCATCCAGATCGCGATCATCGACATCGTGTTCTCCCTGGACTCGGTCATTACCGCCGTCGGCATGGTCTCCCATGTACCGGTGATGGTGGCGGCAATTATCGTCGCCGTGCTGGTGATGATGCTGGCCTCGGGCACCATCAGCGAGTTCATCGACAAGCACCCGTCGCTGAAAATGCTGGCGCTGTCGTTCCTGCTGGTGGTCGGTACGGTGCTGATTGCCGAGTCGTTCGACGTGCACGTGCCAAAAGGCTACGTCTACTTCGCCATGGCGTTCTCCCTGGCGGTGGAAGCCATCAACATCAAGATGCGCACGGCCATGGCGCGTAAGCGCAAGCAGCAGGATCCGGTGAAACTGCGTAAGGATGTACCGGGCCAGTAAGGCTGCCGGGCATTGAATGAAGGGGCTCTTGGAGCCCCTTTTTCATACGCGCAGGAAAGTCGCCGGATGCAAACCCTGTGGGAGCGGGCTTGCTCGCGAAGGCGGTGGATCAGATGGTATTAATGTGACTGACCTACCGCTTTCGCGAGCAAGCCCGCTCCCACAGGATCTCTGTCGTCCTGGATGATCGGTTTTTATGACAGTTTTGTTTCAAGCCCATCTTTAGCTGTGCAATGCTGGCGCTCGAACCGTTCGCCAACTACAGCTTAAGTACAACAAAGAACTATGTGGCACTGTCAATTTGTCCCTTTGGGACGCTAACAGGGGGCTCCTCATGCTGACCCTGCTCAATTTGCTCTCCGCCGTGGCCCTGCTGATCTGGGGCACGCACATCGTCCGCACCGGCATCCTGCGGGTCTATGGCTCGAACCTGCGCCATGTCATTGGCCAGAACATGTCCAGGCGCTGGTTGGCGTTCGTCGCCGGCATCATGGTCACGGCCATGGTCCAGAGCAGCAACGCCACGGCCATGCTCGTCACGTCGTTTGTCGGCCAGGGCCTGATGGCGCTGCCCCCGGCCCTGGCAACCATGCTCGGCGCCGATGTCGGCACCGCGCTGATGGCACGAGTGCTGACCCTGGACCTGTCGTGGCTGTCGCCGCTGCTGATTTTCCTCGGGGTGATTTTTTTCCTGTCGCGCAAACAGACCCGCGCCGGACAAATGGGCCGGGTCGGTATCGGCCTCGGCCTGATCATCCTGGCGTTGCAGTTGATCGTCGAAGCCGCTGCGCCCATCACCCACGCCCAAGGGGTGAAAGTGATCTTCGCCTCACTGACCGGCGACATCCTGCTCGATGCCTTGGTCGGCGCGCTGTTCGCGATGATCTCCTATTCCAGCCTGGCAGCCGTGCTGTTGACCGCGACATTGGCCGGTGCCGCAGTGATCAGCCTGCCGGTGGCCATCGGCCTGGTGATCGGCGCCAACATCGGTAGCGGCATACTGGCCTTCCTCAGCACCAGCATGCAGAACGCCGCCGGGCGCCAGGTGGCGCTGGGTAGCCTGCTGTACAAGCTGATTGGCCTGTTGCTGATCATTCCGGTACTCGACCCACTGGTGGGCTGGCTCGACAGCCTGGATTTCAGCCCCCAGGAAACGGTCATCGGTTTTCACCTGCTCTACAACACCGTGCGTTGCCTGGTGCTGCTGCCCAGCGTCGCGCCGATGGCCAGGCTCTGCTCCTGGCTGCTGCCGGAACGTCCGAACACCAACGGCACGGCCACGCCCCGGCACCTGGATCTCGCGGCCCTCGCCACCCCAAGCCTGGCGCTGGCGAACGCCGTCCGGGAAACCCTGCGCATCGGCGATCTGATCGAAAACATGCTCGAAGCCATGCTGGACGTGCTGCGCGGGGAGCAGACGGCGGTCACCCAGGAAGTCCGGCGCATAAGCGATGACGTCGAGGCACTGTGCAGCGCCATCAAGTTGTACATGGCGCAAATGCCCCGGGAGGACCTCAGTGAACAGGACAGCCGTCGATGGGCGGAAATCATCGAGCTGGCGATCAACCTGAAGCTGGCCAGCGATCTGATCGAGCGCATGCTGCGCAAGGTCCAGCAACAGAAAACTTCACAACGCCGCTCCTTCTCTGACGTCGGCCTGGAAGAGTTGGCCGGGCTGCACAGCCATTTGATCGCCAACCTGCGGCTGGGGCTGTCGGTGTTTCTCAGTGCCGACCGGGAAAGTGCCCGGCAGTTGCTGCGTGAGAAACGGCGCTTCCGGGCGCAGGAACGGCGAATGGCCCATGCCCACGTCAGTCGCCTGCAGCGCAAAGTCGTGCAAAGCCTCGAGACCAGTTCCCTGCACCTGGAGCTGATCGCCGACATGCGGCGCCTCAATTCGCTGTTCTGCGGCAGCGCCTACGTCGTCCTGGAGACGACCGAGATCGGTGCGCTGGCGGCTGATGAAATTTCTGACATCACCCATTCGCCTTGAACGACTGGCGCATTGATCAGTCAGTAACAATGGCTTGGGCTTGAAGCCATTCGCGGGCCGACCCGCTCCCTCTGTCATAAAAACCGCATAGATTCGATGGGGAGCGAGCTTGCTTGCGATGACGGCCTGCCCGGCGCCATGGACCTCCACTAAGCCGCCAGGAAGCCCTTTATGCGTTGTCTGTTGCTCGCCTTTCTCTTGCTCGGTTCATTGCCGGTGGTCGCCCTGGATCGGTTCCAGGTCGAAGGCTATACGCTGCCCAACGGCTTGCAGCTGCTGCTCAAGCCCGGCACTGAGCGCGGGCACGTGGCGATCCGCCTGGTGGTCGGCGTCGGCCTGGATGACTTCAAATGCGCCGACAAGGAGCTGCCGCACCTGCTCGAGCATTTGCTGTTCAGTGGTGTCGATGACAGCGGCGAAGGCGGCCTCGAAGAGCGCATGCAGGCCCTGGGCGGCGAGTGGAACGCTTTCACGAGCAACGCCGACACCACGTTTGTCATCGAGGCGCCAGCCAGCAATCAACGCAAGGTGCTGGACCTGCTGCTGGCGCTGTTGACCCGCACCCGCATCGACGACAAAGCCCTGGAGGCGGCCAAACGGGTGGTCGAACGCGAAGATGGCGGCCATTACACCCACCTGCAACGCTGGCTCGACCGCCAGGACCTGGGCAACAAGGCAGGCAACCAACTGGCAGTGGAATTGGGCCTGCGTTGCGCGGAACGGGCCGAAGTACAACACCTCACCCTTGCCCGACTCAAGCAGGTGCACAAGGAGTGGTACGCGCCGAACAATATGACGTTGATCGTGGTTGGCGATCTTGACCGGTTGCTGCCGGCCTATCTGGAACGCACCTACGGCGAACTCGAGCCGGTCGAGCCCAGCGTTCACGAGGCGCTGGCGCAAATCCAATACAGCGCGGTTACCAAGCGCAACCTGACCCGCGGTCTGGTGGGCAACAGCGCCAAGCTGCACTGGTTGTTCCCCGAGCCCGTGCTGGAACAGCAGCACGACGAAACCTTTGACCTGCTCAAGGACTATCTGGACTGGGCGCTCTATCGCCAGCTGCGCCTGGCCCGCGGCCTGTCCTACGGGCCGTGGGTGGGACGGGAGGTGTTCGGTGGCGTCGGCTTCTTCAGCTTGAACGCAGACCTGGCCCGCGAAGACTTGCCGCAAGCTGAACAAACGCTCGAAGAACTGCGTGCTGGACTGCTCAAGGATGGCCTGGACCCCGACAGTTTCATGCGTATCAAGCGAGCGGCCATCGCGCATCAGACCTGGGCGGTTCAAGGCAACAGCGCCTTGGCCGATTACTATTGGGGGGCCCTTGGTGATTATGAGGACGGTCGCTTCGCCAACCCGGCCGTGCGCTTGCAGGGGGTGAGCCTGGAACAGGCCAACCAGGCCCTGCGCGAACTGCTCAAGGACCCGGGTTACCTGCGCATCGAGAAGCCGTTGCTCAGTGATGATGAGCTCGTTTGGGGGCTGGGCGGCTTGCTGGGGTTGTTGTTGCTCGGGTTGGTGGTGTGGCGAGTGCGGCGGCGACGTAGGAGCTGACGAGTGCAACGAGGCTGTGATCTTTCCCCTGGCACTTGAATCTCAAGTGAAAGATCAAGATCACAAGATCGCAGCCTTCGGCAGCTCCTACAGGGCGGTGCCAAGTTTCGCCAAATCCCCTCGCCCCAAAAGCGCACTCGTCACATCGTTGCCCTGGCGATACTCTGTCAGGGATATTTCCTACGACTTACTGTGAAACCACCGAATGCAGAACCTGACGCTCTACATCCAGCGCCTCCTTGAATTGATGAAGCGCTATCCAGGGGTCATTGCGCTCGGTGGTTTCATCTCTGGGCTCGGCAGCTTCATGCTGGTGGATCGCCAGCAGGGCCTGGCGACCTGGATCGCGATCATGATGCTGGTGAGTTGGCTCTGGTTGATGGTGGAGAACAGCATGACCCGGCTGTTCGCACGGGTTTTCAAACGGGAAATTCCCCAGCCACTGTTGCGTTACGCCACGCAGATGATTCACCAGGAAAGCCTGTTTTTCGTTCTGCCGTTTTTCTTCATCACCACCACCTGGAACAGCAGCCAGCTGATTTTCACCGGCCTGCTCACCGCGGCAGCACTGGTCTCGATCATTGACCCTTTGTACTACAAATGGCTGGCACCCCGGCGCTGGGCGTTCCTGGCGTTGCACACACTGACGCTGTTCGCCGCCCTGCTCACCGCACTGCCCGTCATTCTGCACCTGACCACCGACCAGAGCTTCAAGCTGGCGCTGGGCACTGCCATGCTGCTGTCATTCCCGAGCCTGGCTTCGATCTTTCCGATTCGCACCGTGCGCAACGCCCTGGCGATTTTATGCATCACCGTAGGGATTGGCGCCGCCGGCTGGGTGCTGCGCTCCTGGGTGCCGCCAGCCACGCTGTGGATGACCGAAGTGGCGATCAGCACCCAACTGGAAGACCGCACGCCGGGCGCCAGCCTCAAGGAAGTCAGCGCGGCCCAGATTCGCGGCACCGGTCTGTACGCCTACACCGCCATCAACGCACCACGAGGGCTCAATGAGCGGATCTACCATGTCTGGCAGTTCGACGGTAAAGAAGTCGACCGGATCGCCCTGGATATTCATGGCGGGCGCAAGGAAGGCTATCGCGCCTGGACCCACAAACAGAATTTCCCGGACGACCCGACAGGCAAATGGCAAGTGCGGGTGCTGACGGAAAATGGCCAGGTGATCGGTGTACTGAGGTTCAATGTGAGCGCTGCGGCACCCCAAGCAAAATGATGGCGGTCGTGCTATTAGGTAGCGCTGTTCAAGCCGAACGAGCATGGAGCTTATGACCCCCAGCCCCCAAACTGGCAGTGCCCGACTGGATACCTCCGGCTCGGCGCCGAAGCTATGCGTCAGCGGCGATTGGACGCTGGCTCACTACACGCAGCTCAAGCGCTTGAGCGACTCGTTGCGCGGCCAATACGACGATAACACCCTGATCGACCTCAACGGCCTCGGTACCCTCGACACCGCGGGGGCCTCGTTGTTGGTGGAACTGCTGGGCTCCGAGCGGCTGGGCAAATCCGCCGAACACCCCGATTGCAGTTTGCCGGCCGCCGAGCGCGCGCTATTGCAGACGGTCTATTGCTCCCTGACGGACTTCTGCGTACCGGACAAAGAGCCAAAAGTCAGCGTCGTGACTCAGTTGCTGACGCGCATTGGTCGCGCCGTGGAGAAGGTCTGGCAAGACACCCTGCAATTACTCGGCTTTGTCGGCTTGATCCTGGAAACCCTGGGCCGTGGCCTGTTTCATCCCCGGCGCTGGCGCATCACCCCGATGGTCGTTCACATCGAACAGACCGGCCTGGACGCGGCGCCCATCGTCGCCTTGCTGACGTTCCTGGTGGGCGCGGTGGTCGCGTTTCTCGGGGCGACAGTGCTGGCCGATTTCGGCGCCAGTATTTTTACCGTGGACTTGGTGGCGTTCTCGTTCCTGCGCGAGTTCGGCGTGTTGTTGACGGCGATCCTCATCGCGGGCCGCACCGCCAGCGCGTTCACCGCGCAAATCGGCTCGATGAAGGCCAACGAAGAAATCGACGCGATCCGCACCCTGGGCCTCGATCCCGTCGAGTTGCTGGTGGTGCCACGGGTGCTGGCGCTGTTGGTGGCGCTGCCGATGCTGACCTTTGTCGCCATGCTCTCGGGCATTATCGGTGGCGGTGTCGTGTGCGCCCTGTCGCTGGGTATTTCCCCGGCCATGTTCCTGACGCTGTTGCAGTCGGACATCGGCGTGCAGCACTTTGTGGTCGGGATGGTCAAGGCGCCGATCTTTGCCTTCCTGATCGCGGCCGTGGGTTGCCTGGAAGGCTTCAAGGTCAGTGGCAGCGCCGAGTCCGTTGGGGCTCACACCACGTCCAGCGTCGTGCAATCGATTTTCGTGGTGATTGTGCTCGATGCCGTGGCCGCGTTGTTTTTCATGGAGATGCAATGGTGAGCCAACCTTCCCGGCCGCCCAGCGAGGCGGTGATTCAAGTGCGTGGTTTGTGCAATCGCTTTGGCCGCCAGAGCGTGCATGAAAACCTCGATCTGGACGTGTACAAGGGCGAGATTCTCGCTGTCGTCGGCGGCTCCGGCAGTGGCAAATCGGTGCTGTTGCGCAGCATCGTCGGCTTGAACCAGCCCAGCGAGGGTTCCGTGCGGGTGTTCGGCGAGGACTTGCCGAGCCTGTCCCAGGAGCAACGTTCGCGGGTGGAACGGCGCTTCGGCGTGCTGTTTCAGAAAGGCGCGCTGTTTTCGTCCCTGACCGTGACAGAAAATGTCGCCCTGCCGCTGATCGAACACGCCGGGCTCAGCCGCGCCGATGCCGAGCATCTGGCGGCCGTCAAACTGGCACTGGCCGGGCTGCCGCTCTCGGCCGCCGATAAATACCCCGCCTCGCTGTCCGGCGGCATGATCAAGCGTGCGGCCTTGGCCCGTGCGCTGGCCCTGGACCCGGACATCCTGTTTCTCGACGAGCCCACTGCCGGCCTCGACCCCATCGGCGCGGCGGCGTTCGACCAATTGATCCTGACGCTGCGCGATGCCCTGGGTCTGAGCGTGTTTCTGGTCACCCACGACCTGGACACCCTTTACACCATCACCGATCGGGTGGCGGTACTGGCCCAGAAAAAAGTGCTGGTGGCTGACGTTATCGACAAAGTGTCGGAGACCGACGACGCCTGGATTCACGAATACTTCCATGGCCCTCGCGGCCGCGCGGCGTTATCGGCCGCTACACAGTTCAACGAGGTCTGACATGGAAACCCGAGCCCATCATGTATTGATCGGCCTGTTCACCGTCATTGTGGTGGTCAGCGCCCTGCTGTTCGGCCTGTGGCTGGCCAAGTCCAGCGTGGACAGTGAATTCAAGTATTACGAAGTGGTGTTCAACGAGGCGGTCAGTGGGCTGTCCAGGGGCAGTTCGGTGGAGTACAGCGGCATCAAGGTCGGGGATGTGGTCAATCTGCGCCTGGACCCGAACGACCCGCGCCGGGTGCTGGCCCGGGTGCGCCTGAGTGGTGAAACACCGATCAAGCAAGACACCCAGGCCAAATTGGCCCTGACCGGCATCACCGGCACTTCGATTATCCAGCTCAGCGGTGGCACGCCCCAGAGCCCGCCGCTGACCGGGCACGATGGTGAGCCGCCGGTGATAATCGCCGCGCCCTCGCCTATTGCGCGCCTGCTGAACAACAGCGACGACTTGATGACCAGCATCAACCTGCTGCTGCACAACGCCAATGAGGTGTTTTCCCCGGACAACGTCCAGCGCCTGGGCAAGACCCTCGAACACCTGGAGCAAACCACCGGGGTCATTGCCGAGCAGCGCGGCGACATTCGCCAGGCCATGCAGCAACTGGCGTCCATCGGCAAACAGGCCAGCGCCACGCTGGAACAGACCACGGCGTTGATGCGCAATGCCAATGGCTTGCTCAACGACCAGGGCAAACAGGCGTTCGGCAGCGCCGGCCAGGCCATGCAGTCCCTGGCTCACAGCACCGCAACCCTCGACAAACTGTTGAACGACAACCGCGATTCATTGAATAACGGCATGCAGGGCCTCAATGCCCTGGCGCCAGCCGTGCGTGAGCTGCGCGAAACCCTGAGCGCCCTGCGGGGGATCTCCCGGCGCCTGGATGCCAACCCCAGCGGCTATTTGCTCGGCAGTGACAAGGACAAGGAGTTCACGCCATGAAACCGTTTAATCGACTCGTCCGCCCCGGTCTCTTGCTGGCAGGATTTATCTTGATGGGCGGTTGCTCGATCCTGCCCAAGGCCGAGCCTTCGGATATCTATCGCCTGCCCGCCACTCAGGCCGCAGTCTCCTCTGGCGCGCCGGTGAGCTGGTCATTGCGCCTGGCCAGCCCACAGGCCAGTGAGGTCCTCAACAGCCCGAAAATTGCGGTCATTCCCCAGGGCAATCTGTTCAGCAGTTACGCCGCCTCGCGCTGGAGCGACCCGGCGCCGGAGTTGTTACGCAACCGCCTGCTCGACGGCTTCGCCCAGGATGGACGCCTCAGGCTGTTGAGTGTCGCCGACAGTAACCTGCAAGCTGACCTCGAGTTGGGCGGGCAATTACAGGCCTTTCAAACCGAATACCAAGGCGCAGCGGCCAGCGTGGTGATTCGCCTGGACGCGCTGCTGGTGCGAGGATCCGACCAACGTATTCTCGCCAGTCGCCGTTTTGAAGTGCACCAGCCGTTGAACGACGTGAAAGTACCGGCGGTGGTGGAAGGCTTTGGCCGGGCCAGTGATCGGCTGACAGCCGAAGTGGTGAACTGGACGCTGGAACAAGGCCAGCGTTTTGCAACGCCGGCGCGCCCCTAGATCTGGGCCAAGGTTAACCAAAGAACCAGTAGCAAACGCCGATCGCCCCCAGGACCCCGGCCAATTCGGCCAGCAGCGCGCAACCCACCGCATGCCGCGCCCGCTGAATCCCCACGGCGCCGAAATACACCGCCAACACATAGAACGTGGTTTCGGTACTGCCCTGAATGGTCGCCGCCACCAGGGCCGGGAAGCTGTCCACTCCAGAGGTTTTCATGGTTTCGATCAGCATCGCCCGGGCGGCGCTGCCGGAGAACGGCTTGACCATCGCGGTCGGCAAGGCATCGACGAAACGCGTGTCCAGGCCAGCCCACTGCACCAGGTGCCGGATGCCGTCCAGGCCAAAATCCAGCGCGCCCGAGGCTCGCAACACTCCCACGGCGCAGAGCATTGCCACCAGGTACGGCAGCAAGCTCTTGGCGACGTCGAAACCTTCCTTGGCGCCCTCGATGAAGGCCTCATACACCTTGACCTTGCGCAGGGCGCCCACCACCAGGAACAGCATGATCAAGCCGAACAGCGTCAGGTTGCCGAGGATCGATGACAGTCCCGCCAGGGCCGTGGCCGAGAGCGTCGCCAGCAGCGCCATGAAGCCACCCAGCACCAACGCACCCGGAATCAGGTAGGCCAACACCACCGGGTCCCAGAGGCGCAGGCGTTGCATGAACGCCACCGACAGCAGCCCCACCAGGGTCGAGCAACTGGTGGCGAGCAGGATCGGCAGGAACACCAGGGTCGGGTCCGGCGCGCCTTGCTGGGCGCGGTACATGAAGATCGTCACCGGCAGCAGTGTCAGCGACGAGGCGTTGAGCACCAGGAACAGGATCTGCGCATTGCTGGCGATGGTCGGGCTGGGGTTGAGGTCTTGCAGGGCGCGCATGGCCTTCAGGCCGATGGGGGTGGCCGCGTTATCCAGCCCCAGGCCGTTGGCGGCGAAGTTGAGGGTGATCAGACCAATCGCCGGATGGCCGGCCGGGACTTCCGGCATCAAGCGCAAGAACAGCGGGCCGAGGGCCTTGGCCAGCCAGTCGACGATGCCGGCTTTTTCGGCGATCCGCAGGAACCCCAGCCACAGGGTCAAGGTGCCGAACAGTAGGACCATCACCTCCACCGACAGCTTGGCCATGGCGAAAATGCTTTCCACCATGGCGGCGAAGATTCCGGCATTGCCACCGATCAACCACTGCGCCAGCGCCGATACGGCTGCCACGATAAAGAAGCCAAGCCACAGGCCATTGAGCATCGGTTAAATCCCCCGGAAGATGCGCGAATGATAGCGGGGCTGGCAGAAACGACAAACCCCGGATTTCTCCGGGGTTTGTTTGCTGCTTCAGGGAATCACAGAGATCCTTGTGGGAGCCGAGCTTGCTCGCGATGGGGGAGTGTCAGCCGACATCAATGCTGACTGATCCAACGCCATCGCGAGCAAGCTCAGCTCCCACAGGGGGCATGTGTGTCAGCGGCTGGAAACTTCCCCCGCTGGCAGCGGCTCTTTGCTGCGCCAGTGTGGCAAGGAGTTCCAGTAGCGCTGGCCCTTGGCATCGTCGTACATGCCTTCCCAGCGGGCGATGACCAGCACGGCCAGGGCGTTACCAATGACGTTCAGCGCGGTACGGGCCATGTCCATGATCCGGTCGACACCAGCGATGAAGGCCAGGCCTTCCAGTGGAATACCCACACTGCCCAAGGTGGCCAGCAGCACCACGAAGGACACGCCCGGCACGCCGGCGATGCCTTTGGAGGTCACCATCAAGGTCAGCACCAGCAGCAATTGCTGGCTGATGGACAGGTCGATGCCGTACAGCTGGGCGATGAAAATCGCCGCGATGCTTTGGTACAGAGTCGAGCCGTCGAGGTTGAACGAATAGCCGGTAGGCACTACGAAGCTGCAAATGGCTTTCGGCGCGCCGTAGGCTTCCATCTTCTCGATCACGCGCGGCAGCACGGTTTCGGAGCTGGCGGTGGAGTAGGCCAGCACCAGCTCATCCTTGAAGATACGCATCAGCTTGATCACCGAGAAGCCGAACAGGCGGGCGATCAGGCCCAACACCACGAAGGCGAAGAAGGCGATGGCGACGTAAACCAGGATCACCAGTTTTGCCAGTGGCAGCAGGGACGCGAAACCGAAGTTGGCGACGGTCACCGCGATCAGTGCGAACACGCCGATCGGGGCATACTGCATGATCATGTGGGTGACCTTGAACATACTCTCCGACACGCCCTGGAACATTTTCACCAGCGGCTCGCGCAGGTCCGATTGCAGGCTGGACAGACCCAGGCCGAACAGGACGGAGAAGAAAATGATCGGCAGCATCTCGCCACGGGCCACCGCTGCAAAGATGTTCGACGGGATCAGATTGAGAATGGTCTGGATAAACGCATGTTCATGCTGGACTTCGGCGGCTGTGGCCTGGTACTTGGAAATATCCACCGTCCCCAGGGTGCTCATGTCGATACCGCTGCCCGGCTGGAAGAAGTTGGCCAGCAACAGGCCAACAACGATGGCGATGGTGGTGACGATTTCGAAGTAGAGAATGGTCTTGAGACCGATACGCCCGAGCTTCTTGGCATCACCGACCCCGGCAATGCCGACGATCAGCGAGGAAATCACGATCGGGATCACGATCATCTTGATCAGACGGATAAAGATATCGCCTGCCGGTTGCAACACGTTGCTGATCCACCAAGCCTTCTCGGCACTGAAATGGTTAAGCAGCGCGCCCAGTGCAATCCCGAGCACCAGACCGATGAGGATCTGCCAGGCGAGGCTTAATTTTGCCTTCTTCATATCATTACCCTTACTTCAGTTGGACTCGGGCAGTGACACGAACCGATCGCCGATGACGATAAATTCGCGCCGCTGCCCCCGTATAAGGTCACCCCGAGCGCGCATTGGCGGCTTACTGGCGGGCGAAAAAAGGCGCAACTATTGCGATGCAAGGGAGGGCCGTCTAATGCCGTAAACGCCTACCCTATGCCGAATCGGCATGAGATTTCAAAAACAAAACACACGTCGCAGCGGTTTCGAATACGCCATTCAAGCAGGCATAAGCGCCGTGAACCGGCCATTTCAGCGTAGTGGGACTTGCTTTCTCAAGTGTGCGCAATCGCCGCAACGCAGGCGAGTCGCAGCGCGAATCCGCGGAGAAATGGTGGGTGCATTCTCCGACATACGGCCAGGCACGGGGGATAAATCGAGGGTGGGGAGACGATATGCCGCATCAAGCAAGCGGGCCCGGATCAAATCAGCGAGCCGCTCTGGCACAAGCATTTTGTAACATAAGCCCTGCGCAGGTTCGCCAAGCCATGGTGACTTTGCGAACCTGCGTCGCGGCTTTTACCTGACCCGGCCCTTTCGCAGGCACCCCTTGTGCCCGTAGGTCACTCCGACCCTGATCGGTCAGAACGTCCCGGCCCCCTGGTCATGCATCGACCCTCCTCGGGCCGTGCAAAAGAGAAAAGCAGGGCGCTTTTCTCGTTTTCGAACATCAGTACCAGTTCGGATCTTTCTTGAGTTGTTCCATTAACAGTTTCTGCATACCTTCATCAGGCTTGCCGAGGAAACGGTAGTCTGCGTGACGGGTCGGCGACTTGTCGGCCGGCAGTCCGGCCGGGACTTCGACCAACATGGCGTAGGCCTCATCCTTATCAAAACTGAAGGCGACTATCAGGCGTTTACTGCGGCACGTCGCCTGGGTTTCGCACAACGGGCCCACCAGATACTTGTCGCCATCTTCCTCGACCGCGTTCATCTGCTCCGAATCGCCGGACAGGTTCATCACCCATTCCGGCAAGCGTTCTTCTTTTTTCACAACGTGCTGCCAGGTGTCGCGATATTGCGGGTCGGCTTCAAGTAACTGGTTGGCCCGCATCTGCCCATCGTTGGCAGCCATTGCCATGGCACTGCCGCCCAACAGCAGGGCGGCGGCCAGTCCTTTAAATGAAGCGCTCATGGTCAGCCTCGACCGCGACGGCCAAAGAAGAAGGAGGCGATGAACATCACCAGGAACACGACAAAGAGAATTTTGGCGATGCCCGTGGCGGTGCCTGCGATACCACCGAAGCCCAGTACTGCGGCGATGATGGCAATGATCAGGAAAGTAATTGCCCAGCTCAACATGGTGATTCTCCTTACGCTTTTCTATTTAGTTAGGGTCTGGCAGCGATGGTTCCGACGCGCTAGACGGCCGGTCCATCAAGTTAAAACACCCAGCGCTCCTGACGAGGCGTATCAGCCACAGGCTGTGCCTGATCGACATCCATCATCCGCATCGAAGCGGAAATTTCCGACAGGCTGCCGACGGCGCTGAAATGGGTTTGCGGAGCACGTTGAACCGACACCAGAGGTGCCTCGGGCTGTTGGCTCTGATGCCAGAGCAGCAATTGCTGCCCCACGAAAAGGGTCAACAGCAACGCCACCACGGCCCACAGAATCTGCTGGACGTGCAGGGAAGAGATTCGAAACTGGGCGGCACTATGACGATTCATCCTGGAATTCCTCCCCACCCGAGTGGTGATCTGGTTCAGGCGCCTTAGCGCCACGTTGATCGGATCATTGCAGTCGTCGTGCCAGAATTTTGTCAGAAAAAATATGTTTTAAATCAGCGAGTTATATCTGCTGCGTAAAACGCTGAGGGCGCATCCTGCACGATGGCCTTCAAGGCAGTCGTGCGTATTGCACGAACGAAGCGAAGGGGGGGTATTTGATTTTTTTGAATGGCCCGTCGAAAACCAATGTCGGAATGAGCAAACCGAACCGTCCGAGACGGATGTCAGACAAAAAAAGGAACTCAAATCAACCTTTTAGGAGTCAGACGTCTACAGGGAGGTTCTCGGTGGGTAATATCCCCTCAGAAACGACCATGCAACTTGCCCGATTTTTCTGACACTAACCATCATCATTCATTAAGGAGCGTAGGAAAATGGAATCTGCCACCGAGCACCAAGGCCGCATTCTGCTGGTAGACGATGAGTCCGCCATCCTGCGTACATTCCGTTACTGCCTGGAAGACGAAGGCTACACGGTCGCTACCGCCAACAGCGCCGCCCAGGCCGATACCCTGCTGCAGCGCCAGGTGTTCGACCTGTGCTTTCTCGACCTGCGCCTGGGCGAGGACAACGGGCTCGATGTCCTGGCGCAAATGCGTATCCAGGCGCCCTGGATGCGGGTGGTGATCGTCACCGCCCACTCGGCGGTCGACACCGCCGTCGACGCCATCCAGGCCGGCGCCGCCGATTATCTGGTCAAGCCGTGCAGCCCGGATCAATTGCGCCTGGCCACCGCCAAGCAATTGGAGGTGCGCCAGTTATCGGCAAGGCTCGAAGCCCTCGAAGGGGAGGTGCGCAAACCCAAGGATGGCCTCGACTCCCACAGCCCGGCGATGAAAGTCGTCCTGGAAACGGCTCGCCAGGTCGCCAGCACCGACGCCAACATCCTGATTCTCGGCGAGTCCGGCACCGGCAAGGGCGAGTTGGCCCGGGCGATCCACGGCTGGAGCAAGCGGGCGAAAAAATCCTGCGTCACCATCAATTGCCCATCGCTGACCGCTGAGTTGATGGAAAGCGAATTGTTCGGTCACAGCCGCGGCGCGTTTACCGGTGCCAGCGAGAGCACCCTGGGTCGCGTCAATCAGGCTGATGGCGGCACGCTGTTTCTCGACGAGATCGGCGATTTTCCCCTGACGTTACAACCAAAGTTGTTGCGCTTCATTCAAGACAAGGAATATGAACGGGTAGGGGATCCGGTGACACGCCGCGCCGATGTACGGATTCTCGCGGCCACAAACCTCAATCTGGAAGACATGGTGCGTGACGGGCGTTTTCGCGAAGACCTGCTGTATCGCCTGAACGTCATTACCCTGCATCTGCCACCGCTGCGCGAGCGTACCGAAGACATCCTGACCCTGGCCGATCGTTTCCTGGCGCGTTTCGTCAAGGAGTACGCGCGCCCGGCCCGGGGTTTCAGCGACGAGGCTCGCGAAGCGCTGCTAGGCTATCGCTGGCCGGGCAATATCCGGGAGCTGCGGAACGTGGTCGAGCGGGCCAGCATTATCTGTCCACAGGAAAAAGTCGAAATCAGTCACCTGGGCATGGCCGAGCAACCGGTTAACAATGCGCCACGAATCGGCGCCGCGCTGAGCCTCGATGAACTGGAGAAGGCTCATATCGGCGCTGTGTTGGCCACGGCCGACACCCTTGACCAGGCGGCCAAGACCTTGGGTATCGATGCGTCCACGCTGTATCGCAAACGCAAGCAGTACAACCTGTGAGCGACACCTTATGAAACTGGCGATGAAGCTGCGCACCCGACTGTTTCTCAGCATCTCGGCCCTGATCACCGTGGCATTGCTGGGGTTGGTGCTGGGTCTGGTCAGCGTGATGCAAATGGCCGACACCCAGGAACAATCGGTACGCGACAACTTCATCCTGCTGGACCTGGGCCTCAAGCTGCGCCAGACGCTCGGCGACCAGTTGATGATCATGCTCGACGACAAACCCGATCTGGCTGCGCTGGAGGCATCCAAGCGGCAATATTTCGGTTTGCTTGAGGAGGGCATCGCCCATGAGCAGGGGCTGGCCGGCTCGGTCGAGAACTTCACCAAGGCCAAAGCCGACTACATCAATTTTCTTGAAGCCTTCACCGCGTCTCGCCAGCAGCCGGCCCAAATCACCGGTATCCAGGACCTCACCGAAAAATTCAATGTTCTGCGCAGTGGCCTGATCGAGGGCTATCGGCAGGCGTTGAACAACATCAGTGAAACCCAAAACCGCGCCCGCGAACGCGCGTTGTTGATTTCCGGACTGCTGGGCCTGGTGGGATTGGCCGTATTGATCATCGGCTTCGTCACGGCCCACGGGATCGCCCGCCGCTTCGGGGCGCCGATCGAGGCACTGGCGGCAGCCGCAGATAACATCGGCCAGGGCAATTTCGAGGTGACGCTACCTGTTTCCTCCGCCGCTGAGCTGAACCTGCTGACACGTCGCTTCGGCGTCATGGCCCAGGCCCTGCGTGAGCACCAGGCTACCAATGTCGACGAATTGCTCGCCGGCCAGCAACGCTTGCAAGCCGTACTGGACAGCATCGACGACGGCCTGCTGATGATCGACCGCCAAGGCCACCTGGAACACCTCAACCCCGTGGCCCAGCGTCAATTGGGCTGGGATGAGGAGCGCCTGGGCCTGGGATTGGGCGAGGCGCTGGGACGCCTTGAACTGGATGAAGAACTGCAACTGGTCCTGCGCGGCGGAACCCAGGAGCGGGCGCCGGACGATTTGAACATCGAGGTGGATGGCGAGTCGCGGGTGCTGACTTACAGCCTCACACCGGTCAGCCATACCCAGGGCCACATCCTCGGCGCCGTGATGGTGCTGCACGATGTCACCGAACAGCGCGCTTTTGAGCGGGTGCGCAGTGAATTCGTGTTGCGCGCTTCCCATGAGCTGCGCACCCCGGTCACCGGCATGCACATGGCATTCGGCCTGTTGCAGGAGCGTGTGCATTTCGCTGAAGAATCCCGCGAGGCCGACCTGCTCAACACCGTCAATGAAGAAATGCAGCGTCTGATGCAGCTCATCAATGACCTGCTGAACTTCTCTCGCTACCAGAACGGTCTGCAAAAGCTGACCCTGGCCCCTTGTTCCATCGACGATCTACTCGAAGCGGCCCGGTTGCGGTTCGCCGCGCAAGCCGAGGCCAAGGGCATCGAATTGCTCGTGGCGATCCAAGGCCCGCTGCCACACCTGCATGCCGACGCTGCACAGCTGGATCGGGTACTGGATAACCTGATCGACAATGCCATGCGTCACACTGGCGACAACGGCCAGATCCGTCTGCAGGCCCGACGCCACGGCGAACGGGTGATCATCAGTGTCGAAGACAACGGTGAAGGCATTGCCTACAGCCAGCAGGGACGGATTTTCGAACCGTTCGTCCAGGTCGGACGCAAGAAGGGCGGCGCGGGCCTCGGCTTGGCGTTGTGCAAGGAGATCGTCCAGCTCCACGGCGGGCGCATGGGCGTCTATTCAAGGCCGGGGCAGGGTACGCAGTTCTACATGGCACTGGCGGTCTGAAGGGGCTCAGGCTTCGTCATCCAGGCGTCGCCCGCGCAGGCGTCGGCCGCGGGTAATCAGTTCGATGAGCTGCACCGCACTGAGTGCATGGGCAAACAACCAACCCTGCCCAAACTTCACCCCTTCGCTGCTCAAATAGGAGGCTTGGGCTTCATGCTCGATGCCTTCGGCGATCACCTTGAGCTGCAGCGCGTGGGCCATGCGAATGATGTGCGGGGCCACGCCACTGCTGGCGGCATCGTGGCCCAAGGCGTCAATGAACGCCTTGTCGATTTTCAGGCAATCCACCGGCAGGGTTTGCAGATAAGCCAGGCTGCAATAACCGGTGCCGAAGTCGTCGATCAGTACCTGATGCCCGACGTCGCGCAGCGATTGCAGGTTATCCCGGGCGACCAATACATCGACCAGCCCACGCTCGGTCACTTCGAAAGCAATCTGCCGGGCAGACACCCGGTGCAGCGCCAGCAGGCGGGCGATCACCTCGCCGATACGCGGCACCATCACATCGCACGCGGCCAGATTCACCGAGATGTACAGTTGCGGATTCGCCCGCAATAACTGACCCAATTGATCAAACAGCCGCTGCAGCACGAAATCGGTGATCTGGCGGATCTGCCCGGTGTTCTCTGCCATCGGGATAAACAAATCCGGGCTGGTCAGGGTACCGTCCGGTCGTCTCCAGCGCAGCAAGGCTTCGGCGCCGACGCAGTTGCGGCTGCTCAAGTCGAAAATCGGCTGGTACAGCACCTGCAACTCTCCACGCCGGATGGCGCCGTGCAATTCGGCGTCCATGGACTGACGCTGGCGCGCCAGCAGGAATACCTGAAACCCGATCCCCAAGCCCAGTGCCAGGCTGATGGGCAGCATCCACCAGGCATTGGCCGGAATCTGGAAACCGTTGCGCTGAGCGATCAGGACCAGTTGATATTCCGGGCTGTCGGTCGGCATCCGATAGATCAACCGGTTCTGCGTCACTTGCAAGGCATTGCGGCTTTTCGGTGGCCAGGGCTCGGCCGGCGGCCAGTACTGGTCGGTCCCCAGCACGGGAATGGCTCGTTCACCGCGATCCAGGACGACCAGCAAGCTGCTGCCCGGCGGTAAATCGACCACATCGGTCAAATGCCCGCGAGAAGTGGCCACCCGAAAGTTGCCACTCCCCAGCATCAATGCGGCACGATCTTCGTCGGGTTCTTTGGTGGTGTTGAGCCAGTAATTGTAGGTCGGCCCGCGGATGTCGGGCGGGCGGGTCACTGACAACCCGCTCTGGTGCGGACGATTGGAACAGACGCCGCTGCCGTCGATGTACACCGCTTCGTAGACGAAGCGGTAGTTGAAGCTGACCTGTCGCAACGTCGCGATCATGTCATCGTCGCATCCGCGCAACGGCTGGTTTCGCAGATCGTCGAGACTTTCGCGCAATTGTCCGAAGAGTTGCTCCAACCTTTGCAGAAAACGCTCGCCCTGGGCATTCATCTGATCGCTTTCACGCTGTTGGATCTGCTGCATCACCACAGCCAGACTCCCCGCCAGCAACAGCACCGTACTCAAGGCAGCCGCCATCATCGCCAGAAAAAGAGGGCGATGGAGCCAGCTCTGCAAGGTTTCGCGGGCAGCCGTCATCATGGGTAATCCGAAAGTTACCAATGAGTTATAGCTTCTGATTTGAATTTGGCCCTGATAGTCAGACGGGCGTCATTATTTTGTCTGGTTGAGGACCTGCAGAATCGCCGCGCTCTGCGCGTCCGGCGTACCGTCGAAACGGCTCGGCCGATAGTGCATCTGGAAAGCGGCCAGCACATGGTGGGTGGCCACATCCCATTCGCCGGTCTGGGGCGTCGGGTAGCCGAGGCGGGCCAGTTCGGTCTGGAACCAACTGGCGCTCGGCAACTGCGCAGCGAATATGGCCTGCTGGCGTGCCACAGCCTGTTCGTCGGGCCAGAAGCCAACGCCGGCTTCTGCCAACCGCTTCCAAGGGAACAAGGGCCCCGGGTCGAGCTTGCGCAAGGGGGCGATGTCGCTGTGGCCGATGATGTTGCGCGGGTTGATCGCGTTACGCTGGGTGATGTCCTTGAGCAACACAATCAAGGCTTGGACCTGAGCTTCGCTGTAGGGGTACCAGAGGCGCCCGTTGGGCGTATCGATGAAACCTGGATTGACGATTTCAATGCCGATGGAGCTGGAGTTGAGCCAGGTCCGTCCATCCCATTCGCTTTCCCCGGCGTGCCAGGCGCGCCGGTTTTCATCCACCAGCTTATAAATAGTGGCGCGTTCATCGTCGCCGATCAGGTAATGGGCACTGACTTCGCCATGGGTCAGCAGCGCCAGGGATCGCTCGAGGGACGCCGAGGTGTAATGCACCACCACGAATTGGATACGGTTGTCCTGATTGACTGAAGGGTGACGGGTATCGAGCCGGGGGCCGCTCGCGCAACCGGCCAGAACCAGCAAGGAGAGAATGAGCGAACAAAATTTCATGATGGAATGCGTTACGCGCTGGCGAATAATGCAACAGTGTAACGTATCGCCTCGCGAATGATCTGGCTCACGCGGCAATATTAAACAAAATGGAACAATTGGCTTTCAGCCCAGCTCCACGCGGTTACGCCCGGCATTTTTTGCCCGATAGAGCGCCTGATCGGCTCTCTTGAGCACCAGATCGCTGCGTTCTCCGGGTTTGAAGGCGGTCATGCCTATGGACATCGTGACCGTCACCGGCTCGCCCTTGAAATGGAACGGGCAGACTTCGATGGCGGCGCGCAAGGCCTCCGCCAACTGGGCGCCAGCCGCCAGGGGCGTATCGGGCACCAACAGGACAAACTCCTCCCCGCCGAAGCGGGCAATGAAGTCGCCACCTCGCAACCGTCTACGCAGGACCGAAGCGATGAGTTTCAACACCCGGTCACCGGCCAGGTGGCCGTAGTTATCGTTGATTCGCTTGAAATGATCGAGGTCGAGCATGGCCAGCAACAGGCTATTACCGTGCTGTTGCCACTGGACGACTTCATGTTCGAGGCGCTCGGACCAGGCGGCGCGGTTAGGCAACCCGGTGAGTGGATCGACCAGCGCTTTTTGTCGCTGTTCTTCGAGATTGTCGCGCACGACCTGGGCATCCTGCTCCATCAGCGCGACGCGTTCGGCCAGGCTTTTGAGGCGTTCCGAGACTTCCTGCTCACGTAGATCGCGCTGCTTCTGGTGCTGGTCCATGGTGCCGAGCAAGCCTTCGAGGTGGTTCTCCAGCACTTGCTTGAGGCTCTCCAGATCATCCGCTTGCTGGACACTGCTTTGCAGGCCATCAACCTGTTCGCGAATCTGCGTGTCCATGTCCCTGGAGGCCGACAGATTGTCGGCATGGTCTTCGCTAGCCGCCCGCAGGCTGTTCTGGAACGACTCAAGTCGATCATTGAGCCGCTGCAGGTAAGCTTCGAACTCATGCTGGCCGCTGTCGGTGATTGCCAGCATGAGTACCGCCAGATCATCGAGGATCGGCAGCAACTCGTACCAGTTCAAGCCATTTCGCAGCCGCTCACGCATGGCCTCGGCTTGGGGCCGATGACGCTCGGGCAGGGTCAGGTCGCCCAGCAGGCCCAGCAGGGTGTCTTCAATATGCCGGGCCACCGAGCTGTAGGACGGCTCCGGTGAGTCGGGCAGGGCGTAATGGGCATCAACCGTCGGATCGAGGGCGACCGGGGGCTCGTCGGATTCTGCAGCGGGGTTGGATGTCGTGGGCGGGGGCTGTGGCGGCTCCTGCGGCATCAGCTCGTCAGGATTCTCGAGCGTAGGGACCGGTACTGCGGGTTCATCGGGGGCCGATGCCGGCTCGGTTGTTTCGTCCGGTTCGCTGATCGGCTGAACAATTTCGGCAGCAGGTGTTGGAGCGGGCTCGTCCATTGGCGGAATGAAGGCGACCGGTCCAGGGGGCGTCTCCACGATTGGCACTTGCTCCACCACGGGGACTGGGGCTGGGGCTGGCGTTGGTGCCGGTGCCGGTGCTACGGATGCTGCCTCGGTTTCGGGTATTGCGGGCGTTGGCAGTGCCGGCTTTGGCATGAGCGCCACACCGCCCTGGGTAGCTTCGTGCGGCAGGGGCGCGGCTTCTTCGTGGCCCTGGCCGCCAAACAGCCGCTGTAGCAGACCGGGCCGACTCGGTTCAGTGGGCGCTTCCAGCGCGCTCAGTGCCTTGCCTTGCAGGCCGCTCAATTCGCTGAGCAGCAGCGGCATCTCCCGGGCCTGGCCAACTCGGTCTTCCAACTGCTTGGAGAACTTTTTCAGTGGCCGGCTGACTTCCTTCGGCAGCGGCAGGGTCTGCAACTGTGCGACCAGGGTCGTCAACGCAGTGTTTATCTGCTCGACCCGAGTCTCGCGGCGCTGCTCGGAATCGAGTACGGCTTTTTCCAGGCGCGGCAACAGGGCGGCGAGGGCGGCATCCATGTCATTGGTGCGCACCACCTCGCGCATTTCTTTCATGCATTCATCAACTGCCCGATCAGTGCCCTCGGCGGCCAGGGAACTGCGCACCAGGCCACGACGCAGCAAGTCCAGCCGAGCATCCCAGCGGCGCTCGAGCTTTTCATGCTGTTCAATGCTCTTGAGGTACTTCTCTCTCCAGCGGTCGGCGTCGTCGCTCATTCATCGGATCCACAAGGGGCAGGACTCAGCGCGGGAAATGCGTCAGCCGTGAGCGAACCCGGCAAACGAATTTCAACCGCGACAGGCAGGTGATCGGAGATAGGCTGGGCCAGCACCTCGACGCGTTCGAGGGTCAGGGTCGGGCTCAGCAGAATATGGTCCAGGCAGCGCTGCGGGCGCCAGCTGGGGAAGGTCGCTTCCAGTTGCGGAGCGAGCAGACCGAGATCGCGCAGGGGCGACGTTTGCAGCAAATCGCTGGCATGGGTGTTCATGTCGCCCATCAGCACCTGATGCTTGTATCCGCCGATCAGCTCGCGGATATAGGCCAGCTGCATGGTCCGGGTACGAGCGCCGAGGGCCAGGTGCATCATCACCACGACCAAGGCCTCCGGACCTTCGCCAAAACGCGCCAGGATCGCGCCACGCCCCTTGGGGCCCGGCAGTGGATGGTCTTCGATCGCCCACGGTCGCAAACGACTCAACACGCCATTGCTGTGTTGACCGAGGCGACCGAGGTTACGGTTGAGTTGCTGGTACCAGTAGGGAAAAGCGCCCAGTTGGGCCAAGTGTTCCACCTGATTGACGTAGCCTGACCTCAGGCTCCCGCCGTCGGCTTCTTGCAGGGCCACCAGGTCGAAATCCTTCAACAGGTCGCCGATTTTCTGCAGGTTACCGGCGCGCCCGGTGTGCGGCAGCAAATGTTGCCAGCCGCGGGTCAGGTAATGCCGGTAGCGCTCGGTGCTGATACCCACTTGGATGTTGAAGCTGAGCAGCCGCAGACGGTTGTCGGCAGGCAGGCCCGTGGACGTGACATGATGCTCGTTGACCTGCGGTTCATGCAGACCAACGATGCGTTCGGTACTCCAGCGGGCCATGGGCGTGAGCCGCGCTTAGTTGGCGGCAGCCTTGGGGGCCGCTCGCTCTTTGGCGATCAGTTGGTCGGCCAGTTGCAGCGCTTGTTCGGCACCGCCGGCAGAGCCGATGTCAAAGCGGTATTTGCCGTTGACGATCATAGTTGGTACGCCAGTGATTTCGTACTTCTTCGCCAGCTCCCGGGCCTGTTTGATCTTACCCTGGATGGCAAAGGAGTCGAAGGTGGCGAGGAACTTGTCTTTATCGACGCCTTGGGTGGCGAGGAAGTCAGCCATGTCTTCTTTCTTGACCAGTTTTTTGCCTTCTTTCTGGATCGCGTTGAAAACGGCGGCGTGAACCTTGTGCTCGACGCCCATGGCTTCGAGGGTCAGGAACATTTGGCCGTGGGCGTCCCATGGGCCGCCGAACATCGCAGGAATGCGTACGAAGTTCACATCCTTAGGCAGTTTCTCGACCCATGGATTGATAACCGGCTCAAAAGCGTAGCAATGCGGGCAGCCATACCAGAACAGCTCCACCACTTCGATCTTGCCAGGCACCGCCACCGGAACGGGGTTGGCCAATTCGACGTAAGGGGCCTTCGATTCCTCGGCGTTGGCTTGGACGGCCACGCCGAATACGCTGGCGACGACGAGCGCGGCGCTGATGATCAGATTACGCATGCTTTACTCCTGGACAATGAGGGGACCTCGCGAGGTCTGTTTTTAAGACAGGCCGCGGCAGGTTCTAGTTCGTTAGTGTAACGGCAGCGGCCACAAAAAAGGGCGGCCAAAGCCACCCTTTTGATGCTCGCATCGAGAGATTAATCGAGCGTTAACGTTGCAAGAGGTGTGCACCCCTCGCAACGCCCGGCCAATGGCCTTAGTGCAGGCCCTGGATATAACTGGCCACTGCCGCGATCTCTTCATCGCTCAGTTTCTTGGCGATGCTTTGCATCGGCTTGGTATCGCCGTCGTTGGTCCGGCCGCTTTCTTCCTTGCGGAAATCGGTCAGTTGCTTGGCAACGTACTGGGCATGCTGGCCGCCCAGGTGCGGGAAGCCGGCTGCAGCGTTGCCTTTGCCGTCAGGCGAGTGGCAACCGGTGCAGGCTGGCAGCCCTTTGCTCAGGTCGCCACCACGAAACAGTGCTTCGCCCCGTGCCACGAGCTTCGGATCGGCGGCGCCGACGCTACCCTTCTGGCTGGCGAAATAAGCCGCAATGTCCGCCAGGTCCTGATCGTTCAGATTGTTCAGCAGGCCGGTCATTTCCAGCACGACACGCTTGCCGTCCTTGATGTCCTTCAACTGCTTGGTCAGGTAACGCTCGCCCTGGCCAGCCAGTTTCGGAAAGTTTGGCGCCATGCTGTTGCCATCCGGGCCATGGCAGGCCCCGCATACGGCCGCTTTAGCCTGACCGGCAGCGGCATCGCCAGCGGCGTGGGCTACACCGGATATCCCCAAGGTCAACAGCAGACTCACGATCAGTTTGTTCATCAGCTAATCCAACTACGGCTAAGGGTTAAAGAGTTATGGACCGGGTTCACTCGCTCATCCACTGGATGATGGCTCGGTAATCCTCGGCACTGCAGTCCATGCACAAACCACGCGGCGGCATCGCCTTGAAACCCTGGGTCACGTGTTGCACCAGCGTCTCCATACCTTTCGCCAACCTCGGCGTCCAAGCTTCCTGATCGCCCTTGCGGGGCGCCATGGGGAGTTGGCCGGAATGACAGGCACCACAAACACGGTTGTACACAGCTTCCGGATCCTGTGTAGCCTGAGCGCTGTAAAGCGGCATCAAGACACCGGCAGCTAGCAGCCATTTCGTCATAAAACGACCTTTTCAGGGTTGAGAGCGAGCTGCGTTCTAGTGCGCAATTTCGGTCGGTCGCTCCCGTGAGCTTCATCCTACGCTGGGACAAAGCGCACACAAAATCTGCGGCATTATATACTGGCGTCACTGAAACGGAAACGACACAGCTTGCCGCGTCCATTCCCGACGCCGCTCACATCGGAAATCCCATGCAACTGAAGAACCCCATCCTTGGCCTGTGCCAACAGTCCACCTTCATGCTCAGCGCTGCCAAAGTCGATCAATGCCCCGACGACGAAGGCTTTGAAGTGGCCTTTGCCGGACGTTCCAATGCCGGCAAATCCAGCGCGCTGAACACCTTGACCCATGCAAGCCTGGCGCGCACCTCGAAAACCCCGGGTCGCACACAGCTCTTGAACTTCTTCAAGCTAGACGAAGAACGCCGTTTGGTCGACCTGCCCGGTTACGGCTACGCGAAAGTACCGATCCCGCTCAAACAACACTGGCAGCGCCATCTGGAAGCCTACCTGGGCAGCCGCGAGAGTTTGAAAGGCTTGATTCTGATGATGGACATCCGCCATCCGATGACCGACTTCGACCTGCTGATGCTCGACTGGGCTGTCGCCAGCGGCATGCCGATGCACATCCTGCTGACCAAGGCAGATAAGCTCACCTACGGCGCAGCCAAGAACACCCTGCTCAAAGTGCAGTCGGAAATTCGCAAAGGGTGGGGCGAGACGATCACGATCCAGTTGTTCTCGGCGCCTAAGCGCATGGGCCTGGAAGAGGCCTACACTGTATTGGCCGACTGGATGGAATTGGCAGACAAGGGCAGCGAAGAGGCGGAATAAGCCAAATCGCAGGCAAAAAAAACCCCGGACTTCGTATGGGGAGGGGGAAGTTCGGGGTCCAAGTTCCGGACCGCTAGGGCGGGGTCCAGATATCTGCCAACACTTAACACAACATAGGAGCATTGAAGGGCTTCACCAGCCTTTCAGAATCTCTGAGTAGCAATTCACCGGTTTAGTTCAGATTATTTTTGGAAATAGCCTTAGGCGTTTTCCGAACTAATGGCACCGCGCCCGGAATTGCGGTGATGCACTGTGGCGAGGGAGCTTGCTCCCGCTGGCCTGCGAAGCAGGCCCCAGCATTCTTCCAGGCAGACCCCATTGCCCGCCTTTGCGACTGCTGTGCAGCCGAGCGGGAGCAAGCTCCCTCGCCACAAAAGCCCTCGGGCTTGGGAGTCAGTGGGCCTCATCCCAGTTATTGCCCACACCCACTTCCACCAGCAGCGGCACATCCAGCGTGGCGGCGGCGCTCATGTGCTGGCGAATTTCCTCGCGCACCTGGTCGACCAGATCCTCGCGCACTTCCAGCACCAATTCGTCGTGTACCTGCAGGATGACTTTGGCATCCAACCCTGACGCGCTCAGCCAGCGGTCCACCGCCACCATGGCTTTCTTGATGATGTCGGCGGCGGTGCCTTGCATCGGCGCGTTGATCGCCGTGCGCTCGGCGCCTTTGCGCAGGGCCGGGTTTTTCGCGTTGATGTCCGGCAGGTACAACCGACGACCGAATATGGTTTCGACGAAACCCTGCTCGGCTGCCTGGGCGCGGGTGCGCTCCATGTAGGCCAGCACACCCGGGTAGCGCGCGAAGTAGCGGTCGATGTAAGCCTGGGACTGCTTGCGATCAACGCCGATCTGCTTGGCCAGGCCAAAGGCGCTCATGCCATAGATCAAGCCGAAGTTGATCGCCTTGGCGCTGCGCCGCTGGTCGTGGGTGACGGCCTCCAGCTCAACGCCGAATACCTCGGCGGCCGTGGCCCGGTGCACGTCCAGATCATTGCGAAACGCATGGAGCAGACCTTCATCCTTGGCCAGGTGCGCCATGATCCGCAATTCGATCTGCGAGTAGTCCGCCGCCAACAGCTTGTAGCCTTTGGGCGCGACGAATGCCTGGCGAATGCGCCGGCCTTCGGCAGTGCGAATCGGAATGTTCTGCAGGTTCGGGTCGATGGACGACAGTCGCCCGGTCGCGGCGACGGCTTGCTGGTAATTGGTATGGACGCGGCCGGTGCGGCTGTTGATCTGCTCCGGCAGACGATCGGTGTAGGTGCTCTTGAGCTTGCTCAGCGAGCGGTACTGCATCAGCACCTTGGGCAGGGGGTAATCCTGCTCCGCCAGTTCGGCGAGCACCGCTTCGGCAGTAGACGCCTGGCCCTTGGCGGTTTTGCTGAGCACTGGCAAGCCGAGTTTTTCATACAGGATCACGCCCAACTGCTTCGGCGAGCCCAGGTTGAATTCCTCGCCGGCGATGGCAAACGCTTCACGCTCCAGCGCCACCAGTTTCTCGCCCAACTCGACACTCTGCACGCCCAGCAGGTTGGCATCGACCAGCGCACCCTGGCGCTCGATGCGTGCCAGGACCGGCATCAGCGGCATTTCGATTTCGGTGAGCACTTTGCCCAGGCTTGGCGTGGCGGCCAGTTTTTCCTGCAAGGCCTGGTGCAGGCGCAAGGTCACGTCGGCATCTTCAGCGGCGTAAGGACCGGCCAGTTCCAGGGATATCTGGTCAAAAGTCAGCTGTTTGACGCCTTTGCCGGCGATGTCCTGGAAATCGGTCTTGCTTTGGCCCAGGTACTTGAGCGCCAGGCTGTCCATGTCGTGACGGGTCGCCGTGGAGTCCAGTACGTAGGACTCGAGCATGGTGTCGAAGGCGATGCCTTGCACCAAAATGCCATTGTTCTGGTCACCGCCGATGGCGCAGTTGGCCAGGATGTTGGTTTCAAACTTGGCGTGCTGGCCGACCTTGAGCTTGTTCGGGTTTTCCAGCAACGGCTTGAGGGCCTTGAGCACCGTGTCGCGGTCCAGTTGCTCCGGCACGCCCATGTAGGAATGGGTCAGCGGGATGTAGGCGGCCTCAAACGGTGCAACGGCGAACGACAAGCCGACGAGCTGCGAATGTTGGGCATCGCCCCCGTTGGTTTCGGTGACGAAGGCAAACAGCGGCGCTTTATCGAGTTTGGCCAGCCAGGTATCGAAATGTGCCTGATCAAGGATGACCTCATATTTAGCCTCGGCGGCACCCGGCTGTTCGTCGCTGACTTCGACGATCTCCTGGCCGGAGCGCTTGGCGTCCCTCTGGTTGTCTTCGAACCAGCTCTTGAATTCCAGCAGGGTATACAGCTCGGCGAGTTTTTCGTGGTCCGGCTGGCCCATTTGCAGGTCGTCGAGGCCGACATCCAAAGGCACATCAGTCTTGATGGTCGCCAGCTCATAGGAAAGCAAAGCCATTTCCTTGTGCTCTTCGAGCTTGGCGGCCAGGGTCTTGGCGCCACGGATCGGCAACGTGGCGACGATGTCCAGTTGTGCGTACAGCTCGGTCAGACCGCCATTGACGCCCACCAGCAGACCAGACGCGGTCTTCGGCCCGATGCCCGGAACGCCCGGGATGTTGTCGGACGAATCGCCCATCAACGCCAGATAATCGATGATCTGCTCGGGAGCGACGCCAAACTTCTCCTTCACGCCAGCCACGTCCAGGGCGCTACCGGTCATGGTATTGACCAAGGTAATGTGCCCGTCGACCAGTTGCGCCATGTCTTTGTCGCCGGTGGAGATCACCACCGGACGATCGGCCGCCGCGCTGCTGCGGGCCAGGGTGCCGATCACGTCATCGGCCTCGACGTTGTCCACGCACAGCAGCGGGAAGCCCAGGGCCTTGACGCTGGCATGCAGCGGCTCGATCTGCACGCGCATGTCGTCGGGCATGCTCGGGCGGTTGGCCTTGTATTCGGCGTACAGCGCATCGCGAAACGTCCCACCCTTGGCGTCGAACACCACGGCGAACGGACTGTCCGGATACTGCTTGCGCAGGCTCTTGAGCATGTTCAGCACGCCCTTGACCGCACCGGTCGGCAGGCCTTTGGAAGTGGTCAGCGGTGGCAGCGCGTGAAAGGCGCGGTACAGATAAGAAGAACCGTCCACCAGGACGAGGGGTGCTTGGCTCATGAGCAGGATCAACCTTTTCGGCGGGTCCGGGGCTAGAATAGCGGGACCGTTGACGACAAAGGGACAAGGTTATCATGCGCACACTCAATCGCCTGTTACTGGCTGGCTTGTTTGCAACCGTTCCATTGGCCGTCATGGCCGCGGAGGATGCCCCCACCGCAGAGCCTGAGGTCACGATTCGCACGGAAGGGGATAAGGTCATTCAGGAATACCGCCAAAATGGTTTCCTGTATGCGATCAAGGTCACACCGAAGGGCGCACCGCCGTATTTTCTGGTGCGCGCAGACGGGACCGATGCAAACTTCATCCGCTCGGACCAGCCGGATATGCTAATTCCGTCCTGGAAAATCTTTGAGTGGAAGTAGTTTCCTAACTTTAATCGGCGCCGCTTCAATCGCGGCGCCCGAACTGAGCAGTTTTTAACCATGTCTGTGTTCACCCCCCTGGCTCGGCCCGAGCTGGAAACCTTTCTCGCCTCTTATGGGCTCGGCCGCCTGCTTGATTTCCAGGGGATCGCCGCTGGCAGCGAAAACACCAATTTTTTCATCAGCCTGGAGCAGGGCGAATTCGTCCTGACCCTGGTTGAGCGTGGCCCGGTGCAGGAAATGCCGTTCTTCATCGAACTGCTGGACGTGCTGCATGACGCCGACCTGCCGGTGCCTTACGCGTTGCGCACCACCGACGGCGTGGCGCTGCGGGAACTGGCGGGCAAACCGGCGCTGTTGCAACCGCGCCTGGCGGGCAAACACATCAAGCAGGCCAACGCGCAACATTGCGCCCAGGTCGGGGAGTTGCTGGCGCATCTGCACCTGGCAACCCGGGACAACATGATCAAGCGCAAGACCGATCGTGGCCTGGACTGGATGCAGGAGGAGGGCGCCAAGCTGCTGTCGCACCTCGACGCCGAGCCCCGCCGGCTACTTGAGGCCGCGCTGGATGAGATCGCCCGGCAGAAGGTCGGTATCCTGGCGCTGCCCCGGGCCAACATCCACGCGGATCTGTTCCGCGACAACGCGATGTTCGAAGGCACGCACCTGACCGGGTTGATCGACTTCTACAATGCCTGCTCCGGGCCGATGCTGTATGACGTCGCCATCGCCTTGAACGACTGGTGTTCGGATGACGACGGCGTGCTCGATGGCCCGCGGGCGCGGGCGTTGCTGGGGGCTTATGCGGCGCTACGACCGTTCACCGCCGCCGAAGCCGAGTTATGGCCGACGATGCTGCGCGTGGCGTGCGTGCGCTTCTGGTTGTCGCGGTTGATCGCCGCCGAGTCTTTCGCCGGACAGGATGTGTTGATTCACGATCCGATGGAGTTCCAGCAGCGGTTGGCGCAGCGGCAGACGGTTCACGCGTTGTTGCCTTTCGCCCTGTAACAACAGGCATGCGCGGAGCTGAATGCTCTTGTGGCGAGGGAGCAAGCTCCCTCGCCACGGGTTCTGCGTTTGGTCTGGCGTTACAGCGACTCCAGGCACCCCGCCAAATCATTCCCCAACTTTTCCAACAACTGCTCATACCCTTGCGCCGTCGCCGGGGTATAGCCGCCCAGTGCATCCAGCTCCGCCAACTTCACCGGCAACCCAGCCACCAGGGTCTCGGCCAGGCGCGGGCGCAGGGGCGGCTCGCTGAACACACAGGTCTTGCCCACCGCCTGCAAGCGCGTACGCATCGCCGCCACGTGCTGGGCACCGGGCTGGACTTCGGCGGCCACGGCGAACACACCGGCGTGCTTGAGGCCGTAATTGTCCTCAAAATAATCGAACGCTTCGTGGAACACGAAGTACGGCTTGCCTGCGACGCTGGCCAGGCGCGCCTTCAGGCGTACGTCCAGAGCGTCGAGGCGCTGGTTGAAACCCTTGAGATTGCTTTGATAACGGGCAGCGTTGGCCGGGTCGGCCGCGCTCAAGTCAGCCGTCATTTTGGCGGCGATCACTCGTGCATTAGTCGGTGACAGCCACAAGTGGGCATCGATCGAACCGGGGCGGTGGTCGTGATCATGCTCGTCGCCGTCGTGGTCATCCTCGGCGTGAGACTGGCTGTCCTGGGCGAAGTGGCGAAGCTTGAGCCCCGGCAAATCCTGTACGGCGACAGAAGGCAGCGTACGACCGTTCAGCACGCGCGGCAGAAAGCTTTCCATGTCCGGGCCGATCCAGTAGAGCAGGTCCATCGATTGCACCTTCCGTACGTCGGATGGCCGCAAGGCGTAGTGATGCGGCGAAGCACCAGGCGGCAGCAACACTTCAGGAACCGCCACGCCGTCCTGCACCGCTGCGGCAATCAGCTGCAATGGCTTGATGCTGGTAAGGACTTTGACTTCGGCCTGGACTGGGCCGATCAGTAGAAAACTTGCGACAAAAACGACAAAGAGCGAAAAAATTCGGGACACGATGACCACTCGAAGAGGCGAGAACGGGTAACATAATAACGTCTCTCACTGAACTCGTCGCTGCCCATGCCTATTACCCCCCTTGCCAGTCGTCCCCACGATCACTCCCACTGTGTGCACAGCGCGCTGTCCGAGGCCGATGCCATCTGCGCGCGCCAGGGGTTGCGCCTGACCGCCTTGCGTCGACGCGTGCTCGAACTGGTCTGGCAAAGCCACAAGCCGCTGGGCGCCTACGACATCCTGGCCGTGCTCAGTGAACAGGACGGGCGCCGCGCCGCGCCGCCGACGGTCTATCGGGCGCTGGATTTTTTGCTGGAAAACGGCCTGGTGCACCGCATCTCGTCGCTGAACGCCTTCGTCGGCTGCAACCATCCGGAGCACGCCCACCAGGGGCAGTTCCTGATCTGCCGCGTATGCCATGCCGCCATTGAGCTGGAGCAGAAGTCCATCAGCGACGCCATCGTCGCCAGCGCCAAGGACGTGGGCTTCGTGGTCGACAGCCAGACCGTCGAAGTGGTCGGCCTGTGTTCCGGTTGCCAGGGGGCCTGATGAGCAACGCGTTGATCCGCCTCGAACAGGTGGCCGTGACGTTCGCCGGGCAGAGCGTGCTGGATAACATCCAGCTGAGCGTCGAGCCGGGGCAAATCGTCACCTTGATCGGCCCCAACGGCGCCGGCAAGACCACCCTGGTGCGCGCCGTGCTCGGTTTACTCAAGCCGGACAGCGGCAGCGTCTGGCGCAAGCCGAAGCTGCGGGTCGGCTACATGCCGCAAAAACTCCATGTAGACCCAACTCTGCCACTGTCGGTATTGCGTTTCCTGCGCCTGGTCCCCGGCGTGGATCGCGCACGGGCCTTGGCGGCGCTCAACGAAGTCGGCGCCGAACAGGTAATCGACAGCCCGGTGCAAAGTGTTTCCGGTGGCGAAATGCAGCGCGTGCTGCTGGCCCGCGCCCTGCTGCGCGAGCCCGAGCTGCTGGTGCTCGACGAACCGGTGCAAGGCGTCGACGTCGCGGGGCAGGCCGAGCTGTACAGCCTGATCACTCGCCTGCGCGACCGTCACGGTTGCGGCGTTTTGATGGTGTCCCACGATCTGCACCTGGTGATGAGCACCACCGACCAAGTGGTCTGCCTCAACCGTCACGTTTGCTGTTCCGGGCATCCGGAGCAGGTCAGTGGCGATCCGGCCTTCGTCGAGCTGTTCGGAAAGAACGCACAAAGCCTGGCGATTTATCACCACCATCATGACCACGCCCATGACCTGCATGGCTCGGTGGTCAGCGACTCCTCTGTTTCTACCCATGTTCATGGAGATAGCTGCAAGCATGGCTGACTTTCTGTTGTACGCCCTGCTCGCAGGCCTGGCCCTCGCGCTGGTGGCCGGGCCCCTGGGCTCGTTCGTGGTCTGGCGGCGCATGGCCTATTTCGGCGACACCTTGTCCCACGCGGCGCTGCTCGGCGTGGCCTTGGGGTTTCTGCTGGACGTAAGCCCGGCGGTGGCGGTGACCGTGGGTTGCCTGTTGCTGGCGGTGCTGCTGGTGACGTTGCAGCAGCGCCAACCGCTGGCGTCCGACACGCTGCTGGGAATTCTCGCACCCAGTACCCTGTCCCTCGGGCTGGTGGTACTAAGCTTCATGCATGACGTGCGGATTGACCTGATGGCCTACCTGTTTGGTGATCTGTTGGCCATCAGCCCCACCGACCTGTCGTGGATCCTGGGCGGCAGCGCGGCGGTGCTGCTGTTACTGGTGGCGCTGTGGCGGCCTTTGCTGGCCGTGACCGTGCACGAGGAACTGGCGCGGGTCGAAGGCTTGCCCGTGGTGGGGTTGCGGTTGGCGCTGATGCTGCTGATTGCCGTGGTCATCGCCGTGGCGATGAAAATTGTCGGTGTGTTGCTGATAACTTCATTGCTGATCATTCCGGCGGCGGCGGCACAGCGTCACGCCCGCTCCCCGGAGCAAATGGCCCTGGGCGCGAGCCTGCTGGGCATGCTCGCGGTGTGCGGCGGGCTGGCGTTGTCGTGGTTCAAGGACACCCCGGCGGGACCGTCGATCGTGGTCAGTGCCGCCGGGCTGTTTCTGCTGAGTTTTGTCCTGCCTCGTCGAGGGGTGTAGACTTGCTCGCTTTTTGCGCAAATAGAGAGTCGCAGGAATGAAGCCGTTCGCCTCCCGTTATCTGCTCCTTGTTGCATTTTCTCTGCTACTGGGCGCATGCCAAAGTTCGCCGCCGGTCACCGAGGCCCCTGATACCCGGGGCCCGGCCATCGCGCAGCTTGAACAAAGCCTGGCCAGCAATGAGCTGGCCACCGCTGAAGATCAGTTGGCCGCCTTGCAGGCCCAAACCCCCGAAGATCCGTCGTTGGAACCCTACCAACGGCAACTGGCCGAGGCGTACTTGCGCCGCAGCCAGATCGACCTGCAAAAAGGCGACGTAAACGCCGCCACCACCGCGCTGAGCCGCGCCCGAGCCTTGATGCCCAAGGCCCCGGCACTCTCCGGTGAGGTCAACAGCGCCATTGCCGAAGCCCGCAAGGCCGAACTGGAAAAAGCCGAGGCCGCCCTCCAGGCCGCCGAAGCCAAACCGGTCGCCAAAGTGATCGATCCCAGTGCCGAAAGCACCACGGTGTCGCTCAATATCAGTGATATCCAGAAAATGCGTCGGCAATTGGATGCCATCGCTGCGGATGTGGTGAATTTCCAATGTGACGTCAGCATCCAGGCGCCACGCACCGATGATTATCCGTGGCTGGCGACATTGCTGACCAAGCGGGTTAAAAAACTCGACCCCGGGTTTGATCTGAAACTGCAAAAGCAGATCTTGCGCAGCGTGCCGGCGCAGATGGTGCTGACTCCTCGTAAGCCTTAAAAAGCATCGCGAGCGAGCTCGCTCCCACAGTGGTTTGTGTCGATTACAAAACCCCATGTGGGACCGAGCTCGCGATAGCGTTCTACCAGACAACGAGTCTCTTTCAGACTCTCATCAAGCCGGAATCGCCTTAGCCTTAGGCTCCCGCGCCCACACCCGATGCTGAGCAATCGCCGCAAAAAATGCCGGGAATTTGCTGGCATCCGCGTCAGGAATCAACCCCGCATCCGCCTCCAGTTTCAACAGCACCAACAACTGCCGCGCTTCGCCATTCAGCGCGATGGCTTTCAAGTGCTTGTAAGCCTCCAGCACGTAATGCAACGCCACCCCATCGGCACTCAAGGCCTTGATCGATTGCGCACCGCCCGGTACGAACACCGCGTCAAAGGCAATCGAGGGCAGCCCTTCCATCGACGCATCCACGGGTAGCGTCTTCCCGGCGGCAGTGGTGACCGGCGCAGAGGTCGGCCCCAGCACCTTGGCGTGAGCCCCCTCAGCCTTCAGAGCTTTTTTGAGCGCCTCGATGATCGCGCCATCGACACCGTTGGCCACCAGCACCGCCACCTTGCGGGTCTTGATGTCCCCGGGAAGCAGGTTCGCCTGACTCAAGGCCGGGGATTTCTCCAGCGAGGGCTTCGGTACATCGACGGTGCCGGCGGTGGGAGCTGGCAACCCGAGGTTTTTCGCCACCCGCGCCGCCAGTTCCAAGTCGATGTTGGCGAGGATCTCATTGACCTGCCGCGCCCGAATGAACTCCCGCTCGACTTTGCCCAACTCGAAGCTGTAGGCCGCGATGATGTGCTCCTGCTCGTGGGCGCTCATGCTCTGGTAGAACAGCCGCGCCTGGGAGAAATGATCGCCGAACGACTCGCTGCGCTGGCGGATCTTGTACGCGTCGATGCGCTCCGGATAGCTTTCAAAGCCACCGTCCTCAGGGCCGGACGGGGTTTCCTTCGGCCAGCCGCCATCGATGGAGTTCGGCTCGTAGGAAGTGCGCCCCTTGTCGATGGTGCTGCGGTGCATGCCGTCACGCTGGCCGTTGTGCACCGGGGTGATAGCACGGTTGATCGGCAGTTCATGAAAGTTCGGCCCACCGAGTCGGCTGATTTGCGTATCGGTGTAGGAAAACAGCCGACCTTGCAGCAACGGGTCGTTGGAAAAGTCGATGCCCGGCACAATGTGCCCGGGGCAGAACGCAACTTGCTCAACCTCGGCAAAGAAATTGTCCGGGTTGCGGTTCAGCACCATCTTGCCCAAAGGTGTAATAGGGACGAGTTCTTCCGGGATCAGCTTGGTCGGGTCGAGCAGGTCGAAGTCGAACTTGTGCTCGTCTTCTTCAGCGATGATTTGTACGCCAAATTCCCATTCCGGGTAGTCCCCCATCTCGATCGCCTCCCAAAGATCGCGACGGTGATAGTCGGTGTCTTTACCGGCCAGTTTCTGGGCTTCGTCCCACACCAGCGAGCAGGTGCCTGCCGAGGGACGCCAGTGGAACTTGACGAAACTGCTACGGCCTTCGGCGTTGATCATACGGAAGGTGTGCACCCCAAAGCCCTGCATGCTACGTAGGCTTTTCGGGATCGCCCTGTCGGACATCGCCCAGATCACCATGTGCGCCGATTCCGGCACCAGCGAGACAAAATCCCAGAAGGTGTCGTGAGCCGAGCCGCCGGTAGGAATTTCATTGTGGGGCTCGGGTTTCACCGCGTGGACAAAGTCGGGGAACTTGACCGCGTCCTGGATGAAAAACACCGGCATGTTGTTGCCCACCAAGTCGAAGTTGCCTTCGTCAGTGAAGAACTTCACCGCAAAGCCACGCACGTCGCGCACGGTGTCGCCGGACCCCCGGGGCCCTTGCACAGTGGAAAAACGCACGAATACCGGGGTCTTTTTGCTCGGATCCTGTAGGAAACCGGCTTTGGTCAGCGCCGAATGCGCTTCATAGGTTTGGAAATAACCATGGGCGCCGGTGCCGCGGGCGTGAACGATACGTTCCGGGATGCGTTCATGGTCAAAATGCGTGATTTTCTCACGCATGATGAAGTCTTCCAGCAGCGAGGGACCGCGCGCCCCGGCCCGGAGGGTGTTCTGGTTATCAGCGATTTTCACACCCTGATTGGTGCGCAGGGCCTGTTCGGTGGCGTCGGAGCGAAATTGTTCCAGACTTTCGAGCTTGGTATTGGTGTTGCCGCGATCCAGCGTATCGGTCCCGGCCAGTTGGCTCTTGTTGACCGTGGGTTTTTTGTTACTCATCAGGCATAACTCCTCTTTGCGATCCCCGCCATGGCCAGGACTCTGAGTTCGATACCGCAGGTCGATACCCGGGCATTTTCGAGTTGCTTAATGAGTGACCGATGCCGTTTGGCCGTGTTCCTTTTTTATGGCCTTTGATAGCGTTATTGCCAAATGACAGGTCTGATCGCAAATAAATGCTAAGAACCTCTATACGGACAGGCTAAAATGCGCGCCCGGCTAACCGCTGATCCTTTTCCAACGCGCCCCACAAGGTTCGCTACGTGATCGAGTTTCAAAACGTCCATAAAACCTACCGGGTCGCCGGTAGGGATATCCCCGCCCTGCACCCGACCAGTCTGACGATTGAGAACGGTCAGGTCTTCGGCCTGATTGGCCATTCCGGTGCGGGAAAAAGTACCCTGCTGCGCCTGATCAATCGCCTGGAAGACTCCAGTGGCGGCAAGATCATCGTCGACGGCGAAGAAGTCACCGCCCTCGACGCCAGCGGCCTGCGGCGCTTCCGGCAGCAGGTCGGGATGATTTTCCAGCACTTCAACCTGCTGGCCTCCAAGACCGTGGCCGACAACGTCGCGCTGCCGCTGACCTTGGCGGGCGAATTGTCCCGCAGCGAAATCGATCAGCGCGTCGCCGAGTTGCTGGCACGGGTGGGCTTGTCCGACCACGCCAGGAAATACCCGGCGCAATTGTCCGGCGGCCAGAAACAACGCGTCGGCATCGCCCGCGCCCTGGCGACCAAGCCCAAGATTTTGCTGTGCGACGAAGCCACCAGCGCCCTCGACCCGCAAACCACCGCATCGGTGCTGCAGCTGCTGGCGGAGATCAACCGCGAACTGAAGCTGACCATCGTGTTGATCACCCATGAAATGGACGTGATCCGCCGCGTTTGCGATCAAGTGGCGGTGATGGACGCCGGCGTGATTGTCGAGCAAGGGCCGGTGGCCGAGGTGTTCCTGCACCCCAAGCACGCGACCACCAAGCGTTTCGTCCAGGAAGACGAACAGATCGACGAAAGCGAACAGCGCGACGATTTTGCCCACGTGCCGGGGCGCATCGTGCGTCTGACGTTCCAGGGCGAAGCGACCTACGCGCCGTTACTCGGCACCGTCGCCCGGGAAACCGGCGTGGACTACAGCATCCTGGCCGGCCGCATCGACCGCATCAAAGACACCCCCTACGGGCAACTGACCCTCGCCATCACCGGCGGTGACATGGAGGCGGCGTTTGCCCGCTTCACCGCGGCTGATGTCCACATGGAGGTGCTGCGCTGATGGACCTGTTGAATTCGTTTTTCTCCAACATCGACTGGCTGGAAATCTGGCTGGCGACGGGCGATACCTTCCTGATGCTGTTCGGCTCGCTGTTGTTCACCGTGCTGCTCGGCCTGCCGCTGGGGGTGCTGCTGTTCCTGTGCAGCCCGCGCCAGTTGCTCGAAGCCCGCGGCGTTTATGCGCTGCTGTCGCTGGTCGTCAACATCCTGCGCTCGCTGCCGTTCATCATCCTGTTGATCGTGATGATCCCGTTCACGGTATTGATTACCGGCACTTCGCTGGGCGTGGCCGGTGCGATCCCGCCGCTGGTAGTCGGCGCGACGCCGTTCTTCGCGCGGTTGGTGGAAACCGCCTTGCGCGAAGTCGATCGCGGCATCATCGAAGCGACCCAGGCCATGGGCGCGACGACTCGGCAGATCATCGTCAACGCCTTGCTGCCGGAAGCCCGTCCGGGCATTTTTGCCGCGATTACGGTGACAGCGATTACGCTGGTGTCCTACACGGCCATGGCCGGTGTGGTCGGCGCCGGTGGTTTGGGCGACCTGGCGATCCGTTTCGGTTACCAGCGCTTCCAGACCGATGTCATGGTGGTCACGGTGGTGTTGCTGCTGGTGCTGGTCCAAGTCCTGCAAACCGTGGGCGACAAACTGGTTGTACATTTTTCTAGAAAATAAGGCCTCGCGGCCAATAAACCATGAGCCGGCCATTCGCTGGCAGGCGCCGAGAGCAGGCGCCTCAAAAGGAGTTAGCTGAATGAAGAAACTACTGGTTGCCTTCGCTGCCGCCGCAGCGTTTTCCGCCCACGCCGCCGACACCCTGACCGTCGCCGCAACGCCGGTGCCGCACGCGGAAATCCTCGAATTCGTCAAACCTGCCCTGGCCAAAGAAGGCGTGGACCTCAAGGTCAAAGTCTTCACCGACTACATCCAGCCGAACGTACAGGTCGCTGAAAAACGCCTGGACGCCAACTTCTTCCAGCACCAGCCATACCTGGATGAGTTCAACAAGGCCAAGGGCACGCACCTGGTGAGCGTGGCCGGTGTGCACCTGGAACCCCTGGGCGCGTACTCCAGCAAGTACAAGGCCCTTACCGAACTGCCAGGCGGCGCCAACGTGGTCATCCCGAACGACGCCACCAACGGCGGCCGTGCGCTGTTGCTGCTGGCGAAGGCCGGGGTGATCAAGTTGAAGGATTCGAACAACATCCTGTCGACTACCAAAGACATCACCGAGAACCCGAAGGATCTGAAGTTCCGTGAACTGGAAGCGGCGACCATTCCGCGGGTACTGACTCAGGTGGATCTGGCGTTGATCAATACCAACTATGCGTTGGAGGCCAAGCTTGATCCTTCCAAGGATGCGTTGGTGATTGAAGGTAGCGACTCGCCTTATGTGAACATCCTGGTGGCTCGTGAGGATGATAAGGACAGTGAGGCGATGAAGAAGCTGGTTGCGGCGCTGCATAGCCCGGAAGTGAAGGCTTTTATTCTGGAGAAGTACAAAGGCGCGGTTTTGCCGGCGTTCTGATCTGACAGGCGATAAAAAGACGGGGCTGCGTGGGAATGCAGCCCCGTCTTTTTATGCTCGAAATGTCGACCAATCCGTGGACGGGGGCTTGGTCCCGCTCCGTGGAGAAGACAATTGCTACGGGCGTTTTGATTCACCGGCGGCTGCAAAAAAAAAGTAAAACGATGGACGCGTTCACGCGCAACTGGAACTACTCTTCGACGTTGCTGCCATCGCAAAACTCGGTGACAGCGTTCAGTAACTACTTGAAACCGGCCACGCATGTACTTGCATGGAAGTGCTTAGCGTCGCCCCTTGAGTCGCGTTCAGGAGATGATAATGAGTCAAGGAAAACACACGCATCCCGGCAGAAAAGATGGTGCAATCATGGTGGAGTGCACGATAAATAATCTATCTCGTCGCTTTCTGACCTACGATCCGTCATCTCAAAAAATGGAGCATGGAGAAGTAACTTCTAACTATGGCCCCCAGAACGTAGCGCCCTACGGTGACTCGAGAACCTTCTCCATAGAGTCCGACGGACTTATGACGGGATGTGAGGGAAATTTTTACTGGAAGGTGGCAGATACAGAAAGCGGTATATTCCACGTACACCTACAAAACCCGTTTTCAGGCCACGGTCACCTATGGTCCGGTGTTTTCTCTGGCGCCGAGAATGTACTTTCGGTTGACCCAACGTCATACGAGACTTCCGAGGATTGTAGTTTTTCAATCACCGTTACCGTTATGGACCTATGATGACCCGGCCGTTGGACCCTACAGCTATTTCGAAAATCCATAGCTGAAATCGGGGTGGGTCCACAATTCAGGAAGTTGTATAAACGTGGCCCGCCCCTGAATTTATGTGATGTTTTAGAGAGAACTCACTTTATGCAACCCATGAAAAAACAATCTCAACGGGGTGCCACCCTGATTGAAACTTCCCTTTGGCTAATCATCCTCGGCATTGTTGTCGCTGCGGCCATTATGTTATTTGTCGTTGTTTCGGGAAAAATGCAGACTTCAAAGGCACAAGAAGAAATTATTACAGTAGTTCCCGCCATCATCCAGCACTTCACTCCTCAATCGAATTTTGACGGACTCACACCTGATGCCGTCAATAGTTCCGGCCTCTTCACACAAGAACAATTCAACGCAGGATTTTTCACGTCTCCCTTTGGCTCAACCAGCCAAGTCGGCTTTTATGCCGTTCCCAGCACGAACTCTACAGCGGGAGCTATGGTCATCAGTTTTGTGCCGGAGGCCGCCTGCTTAGCTCTTTCGGCCATGTCCTGGCCAGACAGTATCATTGGTATGGATACAGTTAAGACTCCGGCGGCTCCAACGGCACCTGGTACAGTTATTACCGACGGTGATAGCAATCTCCTCTACGGAACTGGACATGCAACACAATCTGTCGCGAATCAGACAATAGGTTGTACTCCCACTGCTGATGGAGCTGTTAACTTGAATATTTACTTTGTAAAAAAGTAGAACTTAGAAGCTTTGTTTAAGGCCTTCAATATAAAAAGCCTGTAACCGTCCGAAATGATGGCTTTGTAGGGTAAAAAAGGGGAGGTAGCTGTACGCAGGTTAGTAGACCGGGGAGTTAGCAAGCCGGCGCGCCCGAGGGCGCCCTGCGCGCACCCATCCTCAAATACAGACATGAAGATACCTGACTGATAGAAGCCCATTTTCTGAGTGGGTGGGGCTGCTTTGCAGCCCAGCGGGGATGCCCCCTCGCTCGATACGCGGTGGTTACTTGTCTTTCAGTCCGAAAAGGGGGGCGGAGGGCAGGGGCGGTTGAGGAAGGCGTTCCTGGCGCGCCGGTTTTGGTCGGGGCAGTCGCATCGGCGAGGACGGCGGGAACGACGCAGCCCTTTTCAGCAATCACTTGCTCCCGAACCCCTATCAGCATTTGCCCATTGTTCGGGCCGAATGAACCATAGGATCTGCTTCATTGTTCTACAACCCTCATGATAAATTCCCCACCGCGACCTCTAATGAATAGAGGGCATTCAGGGAGAGAAGTGAGTGATCAAGTCTTTGTTGGTTGGGGCATTGCTGGCAATGGCATCAGCATCGGCATCTGCGATGAGTTGCGATAACCCTAGAAACGCCTATGACAGAACCTATTGCGCGTCGCTGAAAATGGTTCAGTCGGATCAGGACATCAACGATCAATACAAGAAGACGATGAGTGCTCTGAACCCGGAGCAAAAGAAAAAGGTGAAAGCCGCTCAAATCCAATGGATCAAAAATCGTGACAGCGCCTGTTCCAACGATGGCCTGCTCTACCTGGACTGTGCCAATGAGAAGACCGAGGCACGTATCGTCATACTCAAGGCTGTCGAGCGCGAGTGCCGTGCTGCCGGTTGCGACGACGCCAAGCTGTCGCAAGTCGAGTAACCCGTAAACAATGAGCACATCGGGCTTGCTCTCGCTCATTCAACATTGCGCTCCATCCCTTTTGCACCCGTGACTCACTCGCGGGTCGGAATAAGCTGCGTTTGAGTGGCCGTTTTTGGCCGCAGTCTGCCAAAGGCCGCTGACCTCTATCGCTATGAAGAAGCGATAGGACAAGCGAAAAGTCGTACCCCACGAAAAACCCGACGTAAAGCGTCGGGTTTTTCTTTTGGCGGATTGATTCCAGCTTGATTGCCGATCCCTTGTAAAACAGAAGATGCGGTTTGTCCGCGCAGTGGTTAAGGCTGCTTTGTAGCCTAGCGGGAGCAAGCTCTCGCCACGGGGTTCAGTTTTAATCGAGATATTGGAACCTGGTTGTGGCCAAGAGCGTAATTCAGTTGTTTGCGCTAATGGCAGGGTGCCACAATCGTTTTTTTGTTGCGTCATAACCAGGTGGTTCAAATGGATGGCCCAAGATTGCGCAATGGCCAGGATTTTGTAATAGCCGAGCAGGTGCGAACTGACCGATTGCAGCAACTGTTTCGCCAATCCGTTTCTGCGGTTTTGGGTAGTTACCTTGCTGCCATCATGCTGAGTTGGCTGTGCTGGGATCGTTTTGAACACGGCGCTATTTTCTGGTGGCTGGCCATACTGACCGGCTCGACGCTGTTGCGTATCGCGATGTTTGTTGCCTATTTCCGCAGCGACGAAAGTCAGCGCACGCCTCAACATTGGGAGCGCAAATATTGGGTCACGCTGGTGTTATCCGCCAGCATTTGGGGCGGTGGCGCGTTCGTTGTCATGCCGGCGGACGACCTGTTGTCGCAGGCGTTGGTCATGCTCTTTACGGTCGGCATGTCCGTCAGCGCGGTGTCCTGCTACTCGGCTTACCGCGATATGACTTTGGTCTCCATTGGCCTGGTGCTATTCCCGTGCACCGCCTGGCTGCTGTTTCAACCGTCGCCGATTCAAGTCGGCATGGCACTTTCGATCTTGGTGTTCGCGGCATTTGCTGCCCGCGCCACACACAAAATGTCCCAGGCACTGGAAATCGCCTTTCGACTCACCCGTGAAATGGAACAGGCGAACAGCATTTCAACCCGCGCCGCACAAACCGATGAACTGACTGGCCTGAAAAGTCGTCGGGCTTTTTTCGAGCATGCCCAGCAGCTTTACAACGAATGTAAGGCCAAGAGGCAAGGGTTATGCGCGGTCATGTTGGACATGGATCACTTCAAGCACATCAACGACACCTACGGCCATCAGGTGGGGGATCAGGTTTTGCGCCAAATGGGAGAGGTCATCAGTTCGTCGTTTCGGGCAACGGACATCCATGGCCGGCTAGGTGGTGAAGAATTCGCCATTCTGCTGCCGAACACTTCCATCGAAGTCGCCACCCAGATTGCAGAGCGGCTCATTGATACGATCGCAGCCTTGATGATCGAGCCCGTGCACTGCATATCAGCCAGCCTCGGCGTTGCATCGACGGAGGCCTGTAATAAGGATCTTCACAGCTTGATGAACGATGCGGATAAGGCCCTGTATCGAGCGAAGGCGCTAGGGCGGAATCGAGTGGCTGTTGCTTAGTCGGATTGGCTTTGCATCATTAATCGGAATTAAAAAACAAAAAGACCGCCAATTCGGCGGTCTTTTTGTATCGGCAGAACTCAGGTTCTGACACCAGCCATTCGGCCAACGGTTCAAGCTGCTTACCCTTGTCAAGGCTAACCGACAAGAATTGACGCTCAATACTGGTCGCGCAACCAGCCAGACGGCGGGCCTCCACTTGGTACTGAGCTGCAAGCAAGGGCTTTGGAGTGGGCTTGGAAGTCTTCATGGAAAACTCGTCAATAGAATGGGGGATCATGTTATGCCTCGTTCACCGCTATAACTCTGATGTTTAAATCGCTGATACGTGGCCGTTTCATGTGGCAAATACGATGATGGGCAGTGGCAGAAAACAATAGAACCCGGGGACAGGGCGTACAAGCAGGTGGGTTCTGGCGTTGTTGTAGGCAAAGGCGCAAGGATGTGTGGGCTGGCGGAAGCGTGGTGGGAACGATCGAGAACCCACCATTCTGCTGATGAACGCCCTCTCCCCGAAGGCCTGCAACTGCGCTGTCCCTGCTGATACCCCCTAGCACCTCCTTCCCCTTGGCTCATCTCGCGGCCCACGCGGGTAGGCAGCACTGCGACACCTAAAAATAAATTTCCTTTTATATCAACTAGTTAAATACAAATCGGTAAATTTTCAAAAATTTATCTTGCGCGC
Source organism: Pseudomonas viciae (assembly GCF_004786035.1). Taxonomy (NCBI): domain Bacteria; kingdom Pseudomonadati; phylum Pseudomonadota; class Gammaproteobacteria; order Pseudomonadales; family Pseudomonadaceae; genus Pseudomonas; species Pseudomonas viciae. The sequence continues at coordinate 20,505 of NZ_CP035088.1, read as the reverse complement.
AAACTATTTGCCCGTTAACTTTAACTCAACTGGTTAGCGCACAAACATTTAGCGCAAACCAAACGATCAAATCAATCAGCAAGAGAGGAAACACCATGAACGTTCTCTATACCGCAGTCGCAACCTCCACCGGTGGCCGTGATGGCCGTGCTGTTTCCAGCGACAAGATTCTCGACGTGAAATTGGCCACTCCAAAAGCCTTGGGCGGCGCCGGTGGTGAAGCCACCAACCCTGAGCAGTTGTTCGCAGCCGGCTACTCGGCCTGCTTCATCGGCGCATTGAAGTTTGTCGCCAGCCAGAGCAAACGCAGCATTCCTGCTGACGCCTCGATCACGGCACACGTCGGCATCGGCCAGATCCCTGGTGGTTTCGGTCTGGACATCGACCTGCACATCAACCTGCCAGGTCTGGATCAAGCCGATGCTCAAGCGCTGGTCGACGCGGCTCACCAGGTTTGCCCGTACTCCAACGCGACACGCGGCAACGTCGACGTCCGTTTGCACGTCACCGTCTAACTCACTTCATTCACGAATAAAAAGGATCAGGACATGAACACTTTCAGCAAAACTCTCGTTGGCTCGCTTCTGGCACTGTCCCTCGGCAATGCGTTCGCGACTTCTTTTGTTCAACCTACGTTCGCTGAGGGTGGTTCGGATCGCCTGATCGAAAAACGCGTAGCCGAAGGCGGCTCGGATCGACTGATTGAAAACCGTGTAGCCGAAGGTGGCTCGGATCGACTGATTGAAAACCGTGTAGCCGAAGGTGGCTCGGATCGACTGATGGGAAACCGCGTAGCCGAAGGTGGCTCGGATCGACTGATGGGAAACCGTGTAGCCGAAGGTGGCTCGGATCGACTGATGGGAAACCGCGTAGCCGAAGGTGGCTCGGATCGCCTGATGGGAAACCGCGTAGCCGAAGGTGGCTCGGATCGACTGATGGGAAACCGCGTAGCTGAAGGTGGCTCGGATCGCCTGCAAAACAGGGTCATCTGAACAATCCCTTCACCGTTCCGAAAGCCGGTCGAATCAACCCATGTTGCTTCCAAAAGAAAAAGCGCCGCTTATCTCTCATGAGGAAGCGGCGTTTTTGCAACGTGTCACAAGATCCTAAACGATGCTATCCACCACACCACCATCAACACGCAGCGCCGCTCCCGTGGTAGCCGAGGCTTGTTCCGAGCTGGCATAGATGATCATGTTGGCGACTTCCTCGACACGCGCCGCGCGCTGGATGATCGAGGTACTGCGGTGCTGATTGACGAAATCCGCTGCCACCTTTTCCAGGCTGTCCCCGGTGCGCTCGACGTCTGCCTGGAGCATCTGCGCAACGCCTTCGGAAAGCGTCGGCCCCGGCAGCACCGAATTCACCGTCACGCCCGTGCCGGCGAGGCGCTTGGCCAGGCCGCGAGCGATTGAAAGTTGCGCGGTTTTGGTGAAGCCGTAGTGGATCATGTCGGCAGGAATGTTCACGCCAGATTCCGACGAGACAAACACAATCCGCCCCCAACCGCGCTCGACCATGCCCGGCGCATAGGCCCTGGAAACCCGCACGCCCGACATCACGTTGGTTTCGAAGAAACGCTGCCATTCGCTGTCCGGCGTCTCGAAAAAGTCTTCCAGTTTGAAAATGCCCAGGTTGTTGATGACGACATCGAAGCGTGGGTACTTGGCGATCAGTGCTTGGCAGCCAGACGCGTTGCTGAGATCGCCAGCAAAGCCGTCGGCCCTTGAAGCAAGGGCGCCCAAGCGCTGTAACGCGTCTTCGACGCTGCTCTCGCTGCGACCGTTGATGACCACCTGGGCGCCGGACTCGAGGAAGCCTTTGGCTGTCGCAAAACCGATACCGCTGGTGGAGCCGGTGACTAAGACGTGACGGCCGGTGAAGTCGATGTTCATGGGAGTGGCTCCTTGATTAATGGACCAGAGGAAGTGCGATATGGCTGGACGGTCATCCAACGGACTCCGGACTGACTTCGCCATCCCAACGTCGCCGACATCGCAAGCCCTTAATCATGGACACGATTGAGGCTTTGCGCCTCTTTGTCATCAATCGATCATCAGGAAGCCGACCACACGGCCAGTTCATAGCCATCCGGATCGATAAAGTGGAAACGTCGGCCACCCGGGAAAGCAAACACTTCACGGCTGATGGTCGCCTCTGCGGCCTTGAGCCTGAGTTGGGTAGCCTCAAGGTCATCCGCGTACAGGATGATCAACGGGCCGCCCGGGCGCACGGGTTCACCGGTCGTGAAGCCACCGGTCAGGCGACCGTCGCTGAATTCGGTATAGGTCGGGCCGTAGTCGACGAAACTCCAGCCGAATACGCTTCCATAAAAGGCTTTGCTACGCGCGATATCGCTGACATTGAACTCAACGTTATCGATCTGACGGTCTTTACCTCGAATGCCCATTGACGCTTCCTTGGCTGATTTGGGAATAGGCGAGCTTAGGCCATTGACCCTCACTGAGCTTGAAAAAATCGATCCGGACGGCAGGGGTTGAGGGCAGGGGATGGCTTGTCGCCGATGATCTCCTCACTGGCAAGACGGCCCACGATCGCCGCCAGGGTCACTCCGGGGTGCATGACGCACACATAGACGCCGCCGACCTGCGGAAGATAACCAATGATGGGGATGCCATCGGCGGGCATGGGCCTGAATCCGACACGAGCCGATTGCAGATCCAGGGAGACAACACCTTGGAGTTCGTTCTTGATGGCGTTGGCCGTTCGCAGTGCTATCGCCGCCGGTTGGTTTTCCAGGGCATCGTCCAGGTAGTCTTCGGCCGCCAGCAACGCACCTTCCGGGGTTTGCCTCACTTCCATTTCGGGGTTCGAGATGAGGGTGCGTACCAGGTTGGGCTGTGATTCATAGCGGATGAAAATCGCCGGGGAGGCTTCTATCGGCAGGGAAACTTTAAGCAGGTCTATTAGCTTCGCGACGCCTGTGCCGGCTGCCAATACGACGATATCGGCTTCGATGACGCCCGCGGCGGTTTCGACACCCAACACGGTGGAGCCATGGGATCTAAAGCCGAGAACCGGCGTTTGGGTGAGCACTTTCGCACCACTCGCCTGGGCTCCGGCAATCAACGCATGGGTTGTTGCTACAGCGTCCAGTGCTCCTTCTTCTGCTGCATACGAAGCGGATTGAGGAGGGTTCCTGAGTTTTGGCTCAAGCTCACGGATCTGTGATTGGGATATCCGGTTTGCCGAAGCTTCTGAGCTCGCGCCGTAAGACAGGGCGCCGCTCCATTGGATCTTCAGACCGGGGAGCTGCGTTTCGAGTCGGTGGTATTCCTGGAGGGCAGCACCGCGCAATGGCGCGATGGGGTCGGGTTCGCCGTGTGAGGTGTTGATCCAGGCGAATGAGCTGCCGGTCACGCCTGACGCGATGCCTTCGGCCTCGACTACCGTGACTTTCGCGCCTTTGGCCGCCAGGTGGTAGGCCAGGGATGCGCCTACGATGCCCGCTCCAATGACGATGACGCGTTTGCCTGGACCGTTATCCATTCGGCCTCCGTTGGGTTTGCCTGGGGGAATACGTTAGCCCGGTTGGGACTGCTTCGCAGCCCAGCGGGGATAAATCCCCTCGCCACAGGAGGGTGGAGTCAGTTAGTTATGTGGTGGCTGTCAGGGCGCTATCGCGAGCAAGCTCAGCTCCCACATGGGGTCTCGGGTGTTCACAGAGCCTGCATTCACTACAGCCCCACTCATATGAAGCAACAGGCCTTCAATACCACCGCGCCTCACCCGGCGGGCGTTTCTTGAAGCGTTTCATGCTCCACATGTACTGGCTTGGGTAAGCCCGTACATAGCGTTCCACCACTTGGCTCATGGCCGCGCAGGCGGTTTCGGTGTCGGTGCTGTACATCGCGTCCGGGGCGGCTTCGAGGATGACTTTGTAGCCGGAGCCGTCCGGCAGGCGCAGGGCGTGAAGGAAGACGCCGACGGCTTTGCCGCCGGCGAGCATGTTCGGTACGAACTTGCTGGTCAGGGCCTGGGTGGCGAAGAAGGGCACGAAGATGCCGGCGGACTCGGCCGGTTCCGGGTCGGCGGGGATGCCCACTTGGCCACCTTTGCGCACTTCCTTGATGACACTGAGGATGCCTTCCTTGGTAGACGCGGCGACTTTGTTGCCCAACTGCACACGCTGTTTACGCAGCAACTCATCCACCGCCTTGAGCTTGGGCGGACGGTAGAAAATGATCGGTTTGCACTGGCTGCAATAGAAGTGGTTGAGCACTTCCCAGTTGCCCAGGTGGCTGGTGATACCCACCACGCCTTTGCCGGAGGCCAGCGCTTCCTTCAATACTTCCAGCCCTTCGACTTCACGCACCAGGTCGATGGAACGCTGGGCCGGCCAGATCCAGGCGCAGGCGCTTTCGGTCAGGGATTTGCCGATGTCCTTGAGGCTTTGGCCCACCAGGCGTTCACGCTCGGCCGGGTCCATCTCGGGAAAACATTTGGCGAGGTTGATCCGCACCACGTCGCGGGAACGGTTGGGCAGTTTCCACATGAACCAGCCAATGGCCGAGCCCACCGCTTGCACCGCGCGCCAGGGCAGCAGCGCAAACAACCGCAGAGCGCCAACCAGCAAGGCGCCTTTCAACTTATCCACAGGTCACTCCTGAATGTATGGGCCGTGTTGCGAGCCGGCTATTCTAACCACCGTTTGCCAGCTCGGCGTAGCGATCGCAGTCCTGGGTGTGGTCCATGACCATCCCCGAGGCCTGCATCAAGGCGTAGCAAATGGTCGGGCCGACGAAGGTGAAGCCGGCTTTTTTCAAGCCTTTGCTCATCGCCAGTGCCTCGGGCGTGATGGCCGGCACTTCGGTGCGATTCTTGAAATGGTTGATGATGGGTTTATCACCGACGAACGACCAGAGGAACGCCACCGGATCTTCCAGGGCCAGCCAGGCCTGGGCGTTACGGCGGGCCGCCTTGAGCTTGAGGCGGTTGCGGATGATGCCGGGGTCAAGCATCAGCTCATCGATTTCCGCATCGCTCATCTGCGCGACTCGCTGTACGTCAAAACCGAACAGCACTTGCCGGTAGCGCTCGCGTTTGCGCAAAACGGTGATCCAGGACAGCCCGGCCTGGAACCCTTCGAGCAAAAGCAACTCGAACAAACCCTGCGCATCGCGCAGCGGCGTGCCCCACTCCTGATCGTGATAAGCCATGTACAAAGGATCTTCGGAACACCAAAAGCAGCGTGGCATAAGGCTCCAGGGGGCGTGCGCACGAACGAATCGGGTATACTCCCGCTCTTTAAATCGCAGCCCAAGAAACAGGTGAATTTCGTGAGCCAGCCTACGCCAGCCGTGCGTACCTTCCAAGACTTGATCCTCGCCCTCCAGCAATACTGGGCCGAGCAAGGTTGCGTGGTACTTCAGCCCTACGATATGGAAGTAGGCGCCGGCACTTTCCACACTGCCACGTTTCTGCGCGCCATCGGCCCGGAAACCTGGAACGCCGCTTATGTGCAGCCCAGCCGCCGCCCGACTGACGGCCGCTACGGCGAAAACCCGAACCGTCTGCAGCACTACTACCAGTTCCAGGTGGTGCTGAAACCGAACCCGGAAAATTTCCAGGAGCTGTACCTCGGCTCCCTCAAGCACGTGGGCCTGGACCCACTGGTGCACGACATTCGTTTCGTCGAAGACAACTGGGAATCGCCGACCCTGGGCGCCTGGGGCCTGGGCTGGGAAGTCTGGCTCAATGGCATGGAAGTGACTCAGTTCACTTACTTCCAGCAAGCGGGCGGCATCGAGTGCTACCCGGTGACCGGCGAGATCACCTACGGTCTGGAACGCCTGGCCATGTACCTGCAGGGCGTGGATTCGGTCTATGACCTGGTGTGGGCTGACGGCCCATTCGGCAAAGTGACTTATGGCGATGTGTTCCACCAGAACGAAGTGGAGCAATCGACCTACAACTTCGAACACGCCAACGTCGAGAAGCTGTTCGAACTGTTCGATTTCTATGAAAGCGAAGCCAAGCGCCTGATCGAACTGGATCAGCCGCTGCCACTGCCGAGCTATGAAATGGTGTTGAAGGCGTCCCATACCTTCAACCTGCTGGATGCACGCCGGGCGATTTCCGTGACCGCGCGCCAGCAATACATCCTGCGTGTGCGCACCCTGGCGCGTTCCGTTGCGCAAGCCTACCTGCTGGCCCGTGCCAAGCTGGGCTTCCCGATGGCGACCCCGGACCTGCGTGATGAAGTGTTGGCTAAGCTGGAGGCTGCACAATGAGTGCTCAAGATTTTCTGGTTGAACTGGGCACCGAAGAACTGCCACCCAAAGCCCTGAACACCCTGGCCGATGCATTCCTGGCCGGTATCGAGAAAGGCCTGCAAGCCGCTGGCCTGAACTTCGAAGCCAAGCACGTCTATGCCGCGCCGCGCCGCCTGGCCGTGCTGATCACCGCCCTGGCGACCCAGCAGCCGGACCGCAGCATCAACCTCGACGGCCCGCCACGCCAGGCCGCGTTCGATGCCGACGGCAACCCGACCCAAGCCGCCCTCGGTTTCGCCAAGAAGTGTGGCGTGGACCTGAGCGAAATCGACCAGAGCGGGCCGAAGCTGCGCTACAGCCAGAGCATCAAGGGCAAGCCGACCGCCAGCCTGCTGCCGACCATCGTCGAAGACTCCCTCAATGACTTGCCGATTCCCAAGCGCATGCGCTGGGCCGCGCGCAAGGAAGAGTTCGTGCGCCCGACCCAATGGCTGGTGATGCTGCTCGGTGACCAGGTCATCGACTGCACGATCCTGGCCCAGAAGGCCGGTCGCGATTCCCGTGGGCACCGCTTCCATCATCCGCAAAGCGTACGCATCACTTCGCCGGCCAACTACCTGGCCGACCTGCGTGCCGCCTACGTACTGGCCGATGCCACCGAGCGCCGCGAGCTGATCAGCAAGCGCACCGAAGAGCTGGCCACCCAACAGGAAGGCACCGCCATTGTGCCGCCAAACCTGTTGGACGAAGTGACGGCGCTGGTGGAATGGCCGGTGCCGCTGGTGTGCTCGTTCGAGGAACGTTTCCTTGAAGTGCCGCAGGAAGCACTGATCACCACCATGCAGGACAACCAGAAGTACTTCTGCCTGCTGGACGCCGAAGGCAAGTTGCTGCCGCGCTTCATCACGGTCGCCAACATCGAGAGCAAGGACCCGCAGCAGATCATCGCCGGTAACGAGAAAGTCGTTCGCCCGCGCCTGACCGACGCCGAGTTCTTCTTCAAGCAAGACAAGAAACAGCCCCTGGAAAGTTTCAACGAGCGTCTGAAAAACGTGGTGTTCCAGGAAAAACTCGGCAGCGTCTACGACAAGGCCGAGCGCGTTTCGAAACTGGCCGCGTTCATCGCCCCACGCATCGGTGGTGACGCCCAGCGCGCGGCCCGTGCTGGCATCCTGTCCAAGTGCGACCTGTCGACCGAAATGGTCGGTGAGTTCCCGGAGATGCAAGGTGTCGCCGGTTACTACTACGCCCTCAACGACGGCGAGCCGCAAGACGTGGCCCTGGCGCTGAACGAGCAGTACATGCCGCGCGGTGCCGGCGCTGAACTGCCGACCACCCTGACCGGTGCGGCCGTGGCCATCGCCGACAAGCTCGACACCCTGGTCGGCATCTTCGGCATCGGCATGCTGCCCACCGGCAGCAAAGACCCGTACGCCTTGCGTCGTGCGGCGTTGGGTGTGCTGCGGATCCTGATCGACAAACAACTGGATCTGGACCTGAACGACGCCGTGGCGTTCGCCGTCAATGCGTTCGGCAGCAAGGTCAAGGCAGCAGGCCTGGCCGATGCGGTGCTGGAATTCATCTTCGACCGCCTGCGTGCGCGTTATGAAGACGAAGGCGTCGATGTCGCGACCTATCTGTCGGTACGTGCCCTGAAGCCGGGTTCGGCCCTGGACTTCGACCAGCGCGTACAAGCGGTGCAGGCTTTCCGCCAACTGCCGCAAGCCGCAGCCCTGGCGGCGGTGAACAAGCGTGTGTCGAACCTGCTGAGCAAGGCCGAAGGCAATATCGCGGCCACCGTCGAAGCCAAGTACTTCGACAACGCCAATGAGTTCTCCCTGTATTCGGCGATCCAGCAGGCTGACCAGGCGGTCCAGCCGATGGCGGCAGCCCGTCAGTACAACGAAACCCTGGCGCGCCTGGCGGCACTGCGTGAACCAGTGGATGCGTTTTTCGAAGCGGTGATGGTCAATGCCGAAGATGCCAACGTACGGGCCAACCGTTACGCGCTGCTGGCGCGTCTGCGCGGTTTGTTCCTCGGCGTCGCCGATATTTCGCTGCTGGGGTAAACCTTGAAACTGCTGATTCTCGATCGGGACGGGGTGATCAATCACGACTCCGACGCTTACATCAAATCGGTCGAGGAGTGGTTGCCGCTCCCCGGTTCGATCGAAGCCATCGCGCAGTTGAGCAAGGCCGGCTGGACGGTGGCGGTCGCCACCAACCAGTCGGGCATTGCCCGTGGTTACTACGGCATCGCGGTGCTCGAGGCCATGCATGAGCGCTTACGCGAATTGGTGGCCGAGCAGGGCGGTGAAGTCGGGCTGATCGTCTATTGTCCACATGGGCCGGATGAAGGTTGCGATTGCCGCAAGCCCAAGCCGGGCATGTTGAAAACCATCGCCGCGCATTACGACGTGGCACTGGCGGGCGTATGGTTCGTTGGCGACAGCCTCGGTGACCTGGAGGCGGCCAAGGCCGTCGATTGTCAGCCAGTTTTAGTAAAGACCGGGAAAGGCGAAAAGACTTTGGGCAAGACCCTGCCGGTGGGCACCTTGATTTTTGACGACTTGGCGGCGATTGCCGCTGAACTTATCCACAACTAGAGCTCCCAAGACAACCTGATCAAGGATTGTTCGGGAAGCGCTTGAACAGGCGGGCATTGCCCGCAACGGTAAATGCCGCTATGTCGATATTGCAGGCCATCAGAACCTTCCTCTTTTACCTGCTGTTGGGCACCAGTTCCTTGCTGTGGTGCTCCCTGAGTTTTTTTATCGCGCCTTTCTTGCCGTTCAAGGCGCGCTACCGTTTCATCAATGTGTACTGGTGTCGTTGCGCACTGTGGTTGAGCAAGGTGTTCCTGGGCATCAACTATGAAGTCAAAGGTGCTGAAAACGTGCCTGACCGGCCTTGTGTGATCCAGTCCAACCACCAGAGCACCTGGGAGACGTTCTTTCTCTCGGCCTATTTCGAACCGTTGAGCCAAGTGCTCAAGCGTGAACTGTTGTTCGTGCCGTTCTTCGGTTGGGCAATGGCCATGCTGCGTCCGATCGCCATCGATCGCGACAACCCCAAGGCGGCGCTCAAGCAGGTGGCGAAGAAGGGCGACGAACTGCTCAAGGATAACGTCTGGGTGCTGATCTTCCCCGAAGGCACCCGAGTTCCTTATGGGACAGTCGGCAAATTCTCCCGCAGCGGTTCGGCATTGGCGGTGAATGCTGATCTTCCCGTGCTGCCGATTGCACACAATGCCGGCAAATTCTGGCCCAAGGCTGGCTGGTTCAGAACACCGGGCGTTATCACCGTGGTGATCGGCGCGCCGATGTATGCCGAGGGGACCGGGCCACGCGCCATTGCCGAGCTCAACGATCGTGTACAAGCCTGGAATGAACAGACCCAACGGGAGATGGGTTCTCTTCCTGCAGCACCGGCCGCCCCGGACAAACTCGCTGTTTGAGATCTGTGGATAACCTGTGTACCGTTTTTCCTGAAACCGTTGCTTTTATGTTGTAGGTATATGTTTTTTATACATATTTCATAAACACATAAAACGCTCGGAAAGGTGCATAAGTTTTTATAGCGCCTAGATCGCGGCCTTCGGCAGCACCTACAGGCTGCGATCTTTTATTCTTCCAGCAACGGAAATCGCAAGCTGAAGGTTGTGCCCTGACCGACCACGCTGCGGCATTCGATCTGCCCGTCATGACGGTCCACCACCGCCTTGACCATCGACAAACCCAAGCCGATCCCATCCACTCCGTGAGCTGATGAAAACCGCCGGTACTGGCTGAACAAGTCCGGTAGCTCCTCGGCGCCTATACCTTTGCCCTGGTCCGCCACATCACAGGTCAACCAGCCCTGCGCGCAACGAACTTGCAGCGAAATGCGGGTGTCAGGCGCGCTGTATTTGATGGCGTTCTCCAGCAGATTGAACAGCGCCCGGGTCAACAAGGATTGATCCGCCCTGACCATGGCCTCTTCATTGTCTATTTCGTGCGTCAATTGAATGCGCTTTGCCTGAGCAATGGGCAGTGCCTGGTCGACCACGTCCAGAACCAGCATGTCGAACAACGTCGGCTGGAACTGATAGGTTTCGGATTCAGCCTTAGCCAATTGCACGAAGCCATCGGTCAACTCCAAGGCGCGACGTACCTGACGTTCGATCTGGTCAAACACCGAATTATTCGCGCCCGCCTCATGCCGCTGCACATCGAGCAACGCAAGGATCGCCGAGTGGGGCGCGCGCAAATCATGGGACAGGAAACGCAGCATGACACTGCGCTGCTCCTCGGCTTCACGCTCCGCGCTCAAATCGGTAAGGCTCAACAGCCAGCCAATCGGCGCATCACCGTCAACAGGCAATAGGGCCGCTCGTTCCAGGCGCAAGCTGCGCTCCCGTGTGTCGCGAAACTCCACCAAAGGCAATGTGGATAACCGATGCTGGACGCCACGCGCCAACCCCGGATAACCCAGTTGCGTGAGATGTTCCAGCACATCGCCACCGGCCAGGCCATGGCCGAAAAGATCACGGGCCTTGCGGTTACCGAGCAACAGCTTGCCTTGGGGGTCGCTGATCATTGTCGCCACGGGCAGGTATTCCAGGCCATCGGCGATGAAACGGCGGGTGTCGCGCGTTCGACTCATGGCTTGTTCCAGCGCCATGATCTGGCCCTGCAAGCGGTCACTGCCGGTGTACGGGGCACGGCGACGTTCCGGGAACACCTTAGGCTCCGAGTCCAGTCGCGCCAGCTCCCAGCCGAAATAGGCCAGCACCACGCTCAGGCGCCGCCAGTTCCAGATCAGGTAGCCAAACAGCATGCCCATGACACTGGCCATCGGCGACCACCACCAGCCTCGCGCGCCCAACAAAACGCTGGCCAACAGGGCCAGGCTCATTCCACCCACCGTCGTCCATAACGCCAGGCGCGGGCGCAGCAGCAACAATCCCAACACGCAAGCCACCAGACACACCGACAATAATGCTGCACCTGGCCCGTTGGGAGTGGCCTGGGCACTGAACGACAACAGGGCCGTCAGCGGTAATAGCAGCAAACTTATCCACAACCACTCCCGCACCAATTGTCGAAACAATCGTTGGACCTGGGTCGGTTCACGGCTTTCACGGCGACGCTGGTTGCTCATAAGCACTCTGACTGAAGATGGGAAGCAGGGATCTTTTTCACGGGTAACGCGTCAAACCGCCGGCTGAAAGCCCAAGACTATAGCGGACTCGCTGGCTGGCGTGCTGCTGCCTTTCCCTCGGCGCCGTGAGCCGGTATTGTCGCAGCCAGCGACAGGGGCCATTGCACTGCATGGCCACCTGAGATGTCCGTTACTCCCGAGATCAAGGAATCGCGTCCCATGCGTGTCGCCATACTGGATGACGAACCGGCCGAACTGCGCCGGGTGGAACAGACACTGCAACAAATCCCCGGCAAGGGCGAGCAAGCCTGGACCTTGCACAGTTTTGAACGAGGTGAAGACCTGTTGCGACAACTGCGCCGGGAAACCTTCGACCTGTTGATCCTCGACTGGCAATTGCCCGATCTCAGCGGCCTGTCGCTGCTGCGCTGGACGCGCGAGCACATGGAATCACCGCCCGCCGCCATCATGCTCACCAGCCGCGACGGCGAGCACGACATCGTCCAGGCCCTCAACGCCGGGGCCGACGACTACGTGAGCAAACCCTTTCGGCCCAACGAACTCAAGGCCCGGGTCACCGCTGTGCTGCGCCGCCATAACCTGCAGCGTGCGCCGGCCACTGACGTGCTGGTGTTCAACGATCTGGAGTTCGACGACGCCGAACTGACCGTCACCCGCGCCGGTATCCCCATCAGCCTGACCGAACGGGAATACCGCCTGGCCCGCTGCCTGTTCGCCAACCTGGGCCGCCCGCTGTCCCGGGAGTATTTCTACGAACGCTTCTGGACCCACGAGGAAATGACCTCGTCCCGACCGCTCGACACCCATATCTATCGCCTGCGCAATAAGCTTGGGCTGACCGCGGACCGAGGTTGGCAGTTGCTGACGATTTATGGGTATGGGTATCGGTTGGAGAGGGTGGCGGCGGGGAGTGAGGCGTCGGTGGCGAGTTAGGGAAACCGATCGGTGTTCTGGCTGGCATCGCTGCGCTCGAACGGATAACGTTGACGCCGATTGAAAAGCCGCATCGCGCGCCTGCGCAGGCAACTCGCCGATCGTCACATGGCAAAGGAAGCATCACTTCTCTGAAGGACCTGACATGAACAACCTGCACATCCAGCCGAAAGGCTTCAGCAACATCATTGCCAACCTGGGCATCAAGGACGACCGTGACGATTTCATCGCGGTCATCTCGCAGGTGCCTGCCAGCATCAGCGCCATGTTCACCCAGTCCCGATTCGCGGGCCCAAGCGTGACCTTATCCCGCGAAGTCGCCAAGCGTGATACGGCGCGGGGTATCGTGGTGATCGCCCGCAACGCGAACGTCGCCACCGGCCCCCAAGGCCTGGCCAACGCCGAAGAGGTTCGCTCGGGTATCGCCCGGGCGGTAGGGGTCGACCCACAGGAACTGGTGATCGCCTCCACCGGCGTGATCGGGCGCCAGTACCCGATGGAGAAAATCCGCGCCTTTATGTCGGACGTGCCTGCCTTGCACGTTGCCGACTTCCAGCGCTGCGCGTCGGCGATCATGACTACCGACACCCGCACCAAGCACGCTGCACGCAAGGTTGGCGACGCCTGCCTGGTGGGCATTGCCAAGGGCGTGGGCATGATCGAGCCGAATATGGCGACCCTACTGACTTTCTTCTTCACCGACGCCAAGATTGCGCCCGAGACGCTGGATGCGCTATTTCGTCGCGTGATCGACAAAACCTTCAATGCCCTGAGCATCGACACCGACACGTCCACCAGCGACTCTGCCGCCATCCTGGCCAACGGCTTGGCCGGTGAAGTGGACCTGGCCGAATTCGAACAGGCCCTGTACGACATTGCCCTTAGTCTTGTGCGCATGATCGCATCCGATGGCGAAGGGGCGAGCAAAGCACTGGAGGTCCAGGTCACCGGCGCACGCGACGACGCCCAGGCCAAACGCGTGGCAAAGGCCATCGTCAATTCGCCACTGGTCAAGACCGCCGTGCACGGTGCAGACCCTAACTGGGGGCGTGTGGCCATGGCGATTGGCAAGTGTGAGGCGGAACAGGACATTGACCCGGACAAGGTCAGGATCGTTTTTGGCGAGACCGAGGCCTACCCGCGACAGTTGGACGAAGCAGGGCTGCAAGCGGTGAAGGGTTACCTGCAAGGCAATGAGGTGTTGATCTCGGTCGATCTGAACATCGCGCAAGGCCGCTTCACTGTTTACGGTTGCGACCTGTCGGAAGGCTATATCCGCATCAATGCCGACTATACGACCTGAGTCAGCCGCCTGGGGTTAGATCCCTATTCAGACACACGCATAAAAAAAGGCCAACGCATGTGCGTTGGCCTTTTTCGTTGGGGCAGGGTGGCTGGATCAGAAATCCAGGTTAGACACCGCCAACGCATTGCTCTCGATGAAGTCACGACGTGGCTCGACCGCATCACCCATCAGGGTGTTGAAGATCTGGTCCGCGCCAATGGCGTCTTCGATGGTAACTTTCAGCATCCGGCGCGAGCTTGGGTCCATGGTGGTTTCCCACAGCTGATCCGGGTTCATTTCACCCAGACCTTTATAGCGCTGGATGGTGTGGCGCTTGGTACTTTCGGCCATCAACCATTCAAGGGCTTCCTTGAACTCGGTCACGGCCTTCTTGCGCTCGCCACGTTGGATATACGCGCCTTCGTCCAGCAGCGTGCTCAGTTGCGCGCCAAGGGAAACGACGGTCTTATAGTCGTTGCTGCCGAAGAAGTCGCGGTTGAAGGTGACGTAGTTCGACAGGCCGTGGGAGATCAGTTCGACCTCTGGCAGCCAGACGTTACGTTCACGGTCTTCGCGCAGGCTGGCTTTATAGACCAGGCCGGACTTCTCGACAGTGCGCAGGCGAACTTCGTACTGGGCCAGCCAATCCTGCATCGCTGCGTGATCGGACAATTGCTCCAGGCTGACCGCCGGCAGGTAGATGAAGTGCTCGGTCAGTTCCTGTGGGTACAGGCGCGACAGGCGCTTGAGAGTCTTCATTACCAGGCGGAAATCGTTGACCAGGCGCTCAAGGGCTTCGCCGGAGATGCCTGGGGCTTCTTCGTTCAGGTGCAGGCTCGCATCCTCCAGGGCCGACTGCGTCATGTACTCTTCCATGGCGTCGTCGTCTTTGATGTATTGCTCTTGCTTGCCTTTCTTGACCTTGTACAGCGGTGGCTGTGCGATGTAGATGTAGCCGCGCTCGATCAGCTCCGGCAACTGACGGAAGAAGAACGTCAGCAGCAGGGTGCGGATGTGCGAACCGTCGACGTCAGCATCGGTCATGATGATGATGTTGTGATAACGCAACTTTTCGATGTTGTACTCTTCGCGGCCGATGCCGCAGCCCAGCGCAGTGATCAAGGTGCCGACTTCCTGCGAGGAAATCATCTTGTCGAAGCGCGCCTTCTCGACGTTCAGGATCTTGCCCTTGAGCGGCAGGATGGCCTGGGTACGACGGTTGCGACCCTGCTTGGCGGAACCGCCAGCAGAGTCACCTTCCACCAGGTACAGCTCGGACAGGGCAGGGTCCTTTTCCTGGCAGTCGGCCAGTTTGCCCGGCAGGCCGGCGATGTCCAGCGCACCTTTGCGGCGGGTCATCTCACGGGCCTTGCGCGCCGCTTCACGGGCACGGGCGGCGTCGATCATCTTGCCGACCACCAGCTTGGCTTCGTTCGGGTTTTCCAGCAGGAAGTCGGAGAAGAACTTGCCCATTTCCTGCTCGACCGCAGTCTTCACTTCGGAAGAAACCAGCTTGTCTTTGGTCTGGGAGCTGAACTTCGGATCCGGCACCTTCACCGAGATAATCGCGGTCAGGCCTTCACGGGCATCGTCACCGGTGGTGGCGACTTTGTGCTTCTTCGCCAAGCCTTCCTGTTCGATGTAGTTGTTCAGGTTACGGGTCAGCGCGGAACGGAAGCCCACCAGGTGAGTACCACCATCGCGCTGCGGAATGTTGTTGGTGAAGCACAACAGGTTCTCGTTGAAGCTGTCGTTCCACTGCAGTGCGATTTCCACGCCGATGCCGTCTTCACGCTGGACGTTGAAGTGGAACACCTGGTTGACCGGAGTCTTGTTGGTGTTCAGGTACTCAACGAACGCACGCAGGCCACCTTCGTACTTGAACAGCTCTTCCTTACCGCTGCGCTCGTCCTTGAGGACGATGCCGACACCAGAGTTGAGGAAGGACAGCTCACGAATCCGCTTGGCCAGGATGTCCCAGCTGAAGTGGATGTTCTTGAAGGTTTCGCTGGAAGCCTTGAAGTGGATCTGGGTGCCGGTGCTTTCGCTGTCGCCAACGATCGCCATCGGTGCCTGCGGCACGCCGTGGACGTAAGTCTGTTCCCAGATCTTGCCACTGCGGCGAACCGTGAGAACAAGCTGTTCGGACAGTGCGTTCACCACCGACACACCGACGCCGTGCAGACCGCCGGAGACCTTGTAGGAGTTATCGTCGAACTTACCGCCAGCGTGGAGGACGGTCATGATGACCTCGGCGGCGGAAACGCCTTCCTCTTTGTGTACGTCTACCGGGATGCCACGGCCGTTGTCGCGAACGGTGATGGACTCATCCGGGTGGATGATGATGCTGATGTCGTCGCAATGGCCGGCGAGGGCCTCGTCGATGGAGTTGTCGACCACCTCGAACACCATGTGGTGCAGGCCGCTGCCATCGTCGGTGTCACCAATGTACATACCGGGACGTTTGCGTACGGCATCCAGGCCTTTCAGCACTTTAATGCTCGTTGAGTCGTACGTATTTTCTTCGCTCAATGCCTTCACTCCCGATGGTCGTGGGTCTGGGTGATACGGCCCTGTTCCACGTGGAACAGAGCGACTGGCGTTTCCGTCTGCCAGCCTTCCCTCAATAATTCGTGGTCTACACAGGTGATAAAAACCTGGCAGCGTAAGTCTTCCAGCAAGCGGCACAGCGCGCGACGGTGGGCTTCGTCCAGTTCGGACGGCAGGTCATCCACCAGATAAATACACTGACCGCGCCGGGCCTGGCTGACCAGATGCCCCTGGGCGATACGCAAGGCACACACCACCAACTTCTGCTGCCCCCGGGACAAGATGTCCGCGGCGTTATGTGCGCCCAATCTGAGACGCAAGTCAGCGCGTTGTGGTCCAGCCTGGGTATGGCCCATCTGCTGGTCCCGCTGCAGTGAGCCAGCCAGTACGGTGCTCAATTCCCGGTCTTTATCCCAGCCTCGGTAATAGCTGAGCGTCAGGCCCTCAAGCTCAACCAACTCGCTCAAGGTCTGCTCGAAGACCGGTTTCAAGGCTTTGATATAAGCGCGGCGGTATTCATCTATTTCAGCGCTGGCCTGGCACAGTTCCCTGTCCCAAACCGCTTGCGAAACGGCGTCAAGTGTACCATGTCGCAGCCAAGAGTTTCGCTGGCGCAGCGCCTTCTGCAAGCGCTGCCAAGTCCCCATGAAACGCGGTTCCACGTGGAACACGCCCCAGTCGAGAAATTGCCGACGAATCTTCGGCGCCCCTTCCAGCAGACGAAAGCTGTCCGGGTTGATCAACTGCAATGGCAGGATCTCCGCCAGCTGCGCGGCACTGCGGGCGTTCTGCCCATCGATGCGAATTTGGAACTCGCCTTGTCGGTCTCGTGAAATTCCCAGGGCACTGTGGCCCCCTTCTGCCAGTTCCACCTGCCCGAACACCGTGCACGCCAATTGGTCGTACTGGATAACCGGTAACAGGCGGGCGCTGCGAAACGAACGAGCAAGCCCCAGCAGGTGAACGGCTTCCAGGACGCTGGTTTTGCCGCTGCCGTTGGCGCCGTAAAGGATATTGATGCGGGGGGAAGGGGAGAAGGTCACCGGGTGCAGATTGCGCACCGCGGTGACCGAGACGCGACTTAAGGACATCTAGCTTCTGCTGAACATGATTACAGACGCATCGGCATGACAACGTAAGCCGAATCGTCGTTATCGGACTCCTGCACCAGCGCACTGCTGTTGGAGTCGGACAGGATCAGACGCACTTGCTCAGTGGTCATCACACCCAATACGTCGAGCAGGTAGCTGACGTTGAAGCCGATTTCCAGGGAGCCACCGTTGTATTCAACGCCCACTTCTTCTTCCGCTTCTTCCTGCTCCGGGTTGTTCGCCTGGATCTTCAGCTGACCATTGGCCAGTTGCAGACGGATGCCACGGTACTTCTCGTTGGAGAGGATCGCGGTACGGCTGAAAGCTTCGCGCAGTGCCTGACGATCGCCCAATACCAGCTTGTCACCGCCTTTAGGCAGCACACGCTCGTAATCAGGGAACTTGCCGTCCACCAGTTTCGAGGTGAAGGTGAACTCACCGGTGGTGGCGCGTATGTGGTGCTGGCCCAGCACGATGCTGACGTTGCCGTCCGGCTCGGTCAGCAGGCGAGCCAGTTCCAGGATGCCTTTACGCGGCACAATCACTTGGTGACGATCCGGCTGACCGATATCGGCCTGCATCGAGCACATGGCCAGACGGTGCCCGTCGGTGGCAACAGCGCGGATGACGCCGGCAGACACTTCCAGGAGCATGCCGTTGAGGTAATAACGCACGTCCTGCTGAGCCATGGCGAAACTGGTGCGTTCGATCAGGCGACGCAGTTTGCTCTGATCGAGGCTGCACGTCAGCGAACCCGGGCCTTCTTCGACGGTCGGGAAATCGTTGGCAGGCAGTGTCGACAAGGTGAAACGGCTGCGACCGGCCTTGACCACCAGTTTCTGCTCATCGACCTTGATGTCGATCAGCGCGTCGTTGGGCAGGCTTTTGCAGATATCCATCAGCTTGCGCGCCGGCACGGTGATAGAACCCGGATCGGCTGGCTCTTCAAGTTGCACACGACCGACCAGCTCGACTTCCAGGTCGGTACCGGTCAGCGACAATTGCTGGCCTTCGACAACCAGCAGCACGTTGGAAAGTACCGGCAAGGTCTGGCGGCGTTCGACGACGCCTGCGACCAGTTGCAGGGGTTTCAACAGGGCTTCGCGTTGAATGGTGAAATGCATGGTCTAGTCCCTTGCCTTAATAAGCTGCGCTGGTGGTCATCAAGTGGTCAGTGTACGCAGCAGGTTCTTGTAGTCCTCGCGGATGTCCGCGTCGGATTCCTTAAGTTCGTTGATCTTGCGGCAGGCGTGCAGCACGGTGGTGTGGTCACGCCCACCAAACACATCTCCGATTTCCGGCAGGCTGTGGTTAGTCAGTTCCTTGGACAAGGCCATGGCCACCTGGCGCGGACGAGCCACCGAACGCGAACGGCGTTTGGACAGCAGATCGGAAATCTTGATTTTGTAGTATTCAGCCACAGTACGCTGAATGTTATCCACAGACACCAGCTTGTCCTGGAGTGCCAACAGATCCTTCAAGGATTCGCGAATCAGCTCGATGGTGATGTCGCGGCCCATGAAGTGCGAGTGAGCGATCACCCGCTTGAGGGCGCCTTCAAGTTCACGCACGTTGGAGCGGATACGCTGGGCAATGAAGAACGCGGCGTCGTGAGGCAATTCTACCTTGGCCTGGTCGGCCTTCTTCATCAGGATCGCGACCCGGGTTTCCAGCTCCGGTGGTTCGACGGCTACCGTCAAACCCCAGCCGAAACGCGATTTGAGACGTTCTTCAAGGCCTTCAATTTCTTTTGGGTAGCGGTCGCTGGTGAGAATGACCTGCTGCCCGCCTTCAAGCAACGCGTTGAAGGTGTGGAAAAACTCTTCCTGGGAACGCTCCTTACGGGCGAAGAACTGAATGTCATCGATCAGCAAGGCGTCCACCGAACGGTAGAAACGCTTGAACTCATTGATTGCGTTCAGTTGCAGCGCCTTGACCATGTCGGCCACGAAACGCTCGGAATGCAGGTACACAACCTTGGCATTCGGGTTCTTCTTTAATAGGTGGTTACCCACTGCGTGCATCAAGTGAGTCTTACCCAGGCCCACGCCCCCATAAAGGAAGAGCGGGTTATAGCCATGCTTGGGGTTGTCCGCGACCTGCCAGGCGGCTGCTCGGGCCAGTTGGTTGGACTTACCTTCCACGAAGTTCTCGAAGGTAAAGGTCCGGTTCAGGTAACTGGTGTGTTTGAGCGCGCCTTCAACCTGGACCGTGCGCTGTTCGGCGCGCACCGGGGCCTGCTGGGAGCTGGCGCCAGCCATTGGATCGAAGCTGTCCCGGGACGGCTCTTCGCTGACCTCGGCCGCTTTTTGCGTATTACGCTTGCTCGGGGCAGGCGCAGGGACCGCAGCGGCATGGTTAACCGGTGCCGCTACGGCTTGGGCCTGGGAGGCCGCAGCAGCCAGCGGTGCATTAGGAGCGGCCCGTGGTGCCGAGCTGCGTTTGCTGCCTA
This sequence comes from Pseudomonas viciae, assembly GCF_004786035.1. NCBI lineage: Bacteria > Pseudomonadati > Pseudomonadota > Gammaproteobacteria > Pseudomonadales > Pseudomonadaceae > Pseudomonas > Pseudomonas viciae. The sequence goes on along the minus strand of NZ_CP035088.1, from coordinate 795 downwards.
TTAATAAGGACAGCGCAGGCGCCATGCCATTGCCATGCTCGTCGAGCAGTTCCATGACCCGGCCCAGGTACTTTTCGTTGACCCAGTCGAGAACGAAACGGTTCGGTGCATACACGCGCAACTCGTCGCCTTCGGCTTCGACCTGTAGTGGACGGATCCAAGTGTTGAATTGTTGGGCAGGCAGCTCTTCGCGCAAAAGCTCCACGCACTGCTGCCAAAGTTCCACTGACACGGATATCCCCTAAGTTGAAAGCCGGTGAGGCAAAAACAAGCGGCCATTGTAGCGATCAGGCGTCCACTTATCCACATGCAGGTTGCTGATCGCCCATGATTTATCAATGCCTTAACAGAAGGAAAGACGACGGGCGGTCGGTGGATAAGCTCTGTGGATAACCGGGTCTGAGGTCGTTGCACAAGTGGGGGGCAAACTCGGTGGATAACCAGCCTGTGGATAACTACCCATTCCACACACAGCTTATCCGACAGCGCAGCACAGGCTTGCCACCGCTTTCCCCTGTAGTTGTCATTCTCTGTACACGGCGAATTACAAGGCCTTAGCCAGGTTATCCACAGCAAGGTGGCAACCTTGCTTTTATAAGCTTTACAGAGAAGCTTTAAATAATTCCCTTCTTTATTTCTATATCTAGCGTGGTGTGATGAATCCGCCCCAAGGGCCTGGAGATCTATTTAAAGGAAACGCTGGTTGGAAATTGACCTAGAGGCTTGCTTTCTCTAGAATCCCCGGTCTCTTAAAACGGGGGCCATTCCGGCCCGTTGTGGACGAACCAGGTAACA